>JAFGNR010000248.1 GCA_016926915.1 Anaerolineae bacterium | reverse complement strand
AGCATTCAGAGCAAGCGTCAGGAGTATCTCGTAATCGAAGTTGTTCAGAAGATCGCCCAGTGCGCAGCCGGCCACAGCGTCGACCTGGGTTATCTGGGCGATCAGCTCTTGCAGCACCGTAAACTCGGTATCCCGAGCAGCATCTGCCAGTTGGGACAATGTCGTCTCCTGGAACCGGGCAAGCCGGTGCACTAATGTGGTCTCCGGGACCACGACCGCCGGCAGGCTGGACAAAGTATCAACATCCCCGGTATCCGGCAACAGCGTGAACCAGAATCTACTGCCTTCTCCCGGTGCGCTGTCTACCCCTACCTGTCCCCCCATTTTCTCGACCATGCGTTTGACAATGGAGAGTCCCAGACCGGTCCCTTCGTTCGGCCCTTTGTGCACCCGCCTGAAAGGTGTGAACAAGGCCGCCTGCTGTTCCTGGGAAAGACCGGGGCCGTGATCGCGCACCCAGAACCGGTAGACGCCGGCCGGACAGCACACATAACCCAATTCACTGACCGGCGGCGCCTCACCGGTACAGATGCCATACTTCAGAGCATTGCTGAGGTAGTTGGACCAGATTTGTGCAACCCATTGGGGATGACCCAGGGCCGCAGGCCATTCCTCAGGATAATCAGGATGCGCCCCCACCTCCGCAATCAAGGGGTGTAAATCAAGAAGCACCTCATCCACGATCGCCTGCATATCAATCCGGCGCAACGTCACCTCTGCCTGACGCACATTCGCGAAGCTGAGGATACTGTCGATGATCCGGCCCATTTTCTCGATTGTGTGCACCACCTGCCCGGCAAATCCCGCCAGGCGGGTCTCCCCCTTGCCGGAAAGGTCTTCCGAAATCAAGTAACTATAGCCGCCGATGATAGAGAGGGGAGTTTTCAGGTCATGAGCGACCGTGTGGGAGAAGGTCTGGAGCTCAGTGATGAGTTCCTCCCGCTGAGCGATTTCGGCGCGCAATTGCGCATTGACCTCATCGAGGGTAGCCGTGCGGATGGCCACCTGCGTTTCCAGGCCATGAATCAACGCATCCAGTTCGGCTGCCAGATGGTTGAACGCCTGCGTCAGAAAACCGATTTCGTCGGTATAGCGCACGGGGACTTGCGTGTGATACTCCCCGGCCTCGATACGCTGAACACCGCGCAACAGGGCATTCAGAGGCTGCACCAAACCGGTGTAGATGAGTAACGGCAGGCCGATCACGATGATGGCGCTGGCGCCCAGGATCAGCCAGGCGAGCGGCGCCAGGACGTTGTGGAGCCGCTGGCGAAAAGCCAGCAGGTAATCTTGAACCACACCCTCCGGTCCGCCGGAAAACGGCAGCGCCTCGCTGCGCCACAGATCAGGTGTGATGTGGCCCGGTCCGCCGGGCAAAGCCCCGATAGCCCACGGATTGGCCTCTGGGGCATCGTTGGGCTGATAGGTGAATGTGGCGGGTAAATCCCGGTAGGAGAGTTCAAAAACGCCATCCTTGTAGAGTGCGGCTTGGAAGGTATAGCTCTGCTCCGGATCGCGGAAAGCGCGTTGCTGGCGCCACGTCACCAGTAGACGTTCCGGCTCCAGTCGCACATAGACGCCTTCAGGGCTGATGTCAGGATGCAGATCGATGAACAAGGCCATGATCAGGGGCCTGCCGGCGCCGAAGCGATACTGGTAGTTGCGGGGTTCAAGCGCCTGTCCGATGCCCAAAGCGCCGTCATTACAGACGTAGATCTGCTGGTACGTCTGCCCATAGAAAGGGAAACGGAAACCCAGCGGCTCACTGCAGAGCGCAACGTATTCTTTTTGGTAGGGCAACCCTTCAGTCAGAATCAGGGGGGAGCCCAAATCGCTTTCATAGGTCAGGGGGTGAGCGCTGATATCGTAGCCGCCCAGGGCATTGGGGACAAAGCGCAACGTCTGCCGGCGTGGCAGCGCGGGTTCGTACTCTGCAATATAGAAAGGCGCCACGACCCACGCCACAATCCCCAACACGGCCAACATGAGCGTCAACACAACCCCGGCGAGTTTAACGATAAACGACGTCGTTTCGGGATGACCGTTGAGATAGATCATCGCAAAAGCAAACAACGCCAGCAGAATTCCCAGCGAGATTCCCATGTTGGCCAGGGATACCGTCACCAGGTAAGAAGCGCGCAAGATGTTAAACACGTTCAAGCTGGCCACAAAGAGAAAAACCAATGTAAAATCCCGCACCGTGCGCGCCGTGCGGTTGGAGGGATGGAGCAGCGGGCTGATGAACCGTCTCCAACGCCCACCTGTGGGGTGTTCCAGAATATACAGCTGGCGCAGAAAAGCCAACGGCGTCCATAACAAGACGGCCAGGAGCAGGTAATCGCTCCAGTTGGGACGATACACCACCTCCCCATAGCCCAGCCGGAGGAAGCGATAGAGCGCGTAGGCAGCCTCCCACAGCGTATACAGGCTACTCAGCGCCAGCGCGACCCGCGCCTCCCATCGACGCGCAGGCGCCAGAACAGGAAACCGGTAGGCGAACTGGATAAGGAACACCAGCGCTACACCCAGCGCCGTGTTCTGCACGTAGACCACGCGGAGGCGTTGCGTGGGAAGCAGCGTCACTTCAAAGAAAAGGGTGGCGATGAACAACGCAATGCAGATGAAGAAGCCGATCAGCCAACGGGCGTGGCGTGGATGATGGGGGGTGCGCACCAACCAGAGTAGATAGCCGCTGATGAGGATGGCCAAGAGAAACTGGGTCAAATAACCGACTGCGGCCGGTGTCAAGTATAAGCGCATTACGCGAGCTCCTTCGTAGTGCTTCCTCACCGTTTGCGCAACATGCAGGCTACTAGCTGTGGCGTTGATCGCTTGCTCGATGAAGACCGCAATGAGGACACGCGCCTCTTCATATAGTTCAATCCACAGTTTGCGATGAGTGCTGGCCGGAGGATCCAACCCACGCGCCCTATATAGCGTGGCTGCCGCCGCCCTTTATAAACATTATGACATAGTTTCATTATAGGGACAAGCAGGTCCAAGCGTGAACCACCCTCTATTGGTAGTAGGCATGAATTCCCATGATACCGTTGCCAACCTTGTGTTCATAAGCGCAACCGCCACAAGATGAGTCGCTCTTGCGGCCTTGATCCTGCACTGAGTTTGGATTGCTGCCCGGCGCCGGCGCGAACTTGCATTTGACCCAATCTAGGACACAATTCCAGCTGACCGGCGGGGTTTCGAATTCGCCTGGGGGTTGAGTGTGGCGGCGCGTCTCCTGAAGCTGACCAAGGCCATTGACGTGGTCGTTGTGTCACTTGAGGAGGCGCCTGGATTTGAAGCGACCGGTCTTTCTTGGGAGTTCCCACGTGGCATGCCGCCCACGATCACGAAACTGGGACTGTGCGACTTGAAGCGCCAGGGGATTTTGGGCCTGAGGAACGCGCGCTTTTCATCCAGCGCAAGGCGCGACCTGCGCCACCTGCCAGAACAGCCTGGCGCTAAGACCTGCAACGCCCAACTTGCCGGCGGCGGAGGGCTGAAAGCGAATGGCCATTTTCAGAGAGGAATACGATGGATAGAGAGTCTTTCTACGACACAGTATTGACCAAGTCCGAGCGCGGCGACGTTTTCTTCCGCCCCATCCTGATGCAGTTTGCAGCCCATCAGATTGGCAAAAGTTACCGCGACTTCTACACCGATCACGAGGTGCTGGTCGAAGCCAACATCGCCGGCAGGGAGCGCTTCGGTATGGACGCGGTCGGTCTGATCTCCGATCCAACCCGTGAGGCAGAGGCCTTCGGCGCGCGGTTCGAATACCTCGAAGAGGGCGTCCCGCGCTGCACATACTACCCGGTGCAAACCATGGCGGACGTCGAAGCATTGCCCGAACCAGACGTGACGGCGTCAAAGCGCACTGCCGATCGTATCGCCGGAGTGCGCCGCTTCCGGGAGCGCTTGGGCAACGACGTGCCGCTCATCGGTTGGATCGAAGGGCCGTTGGCCGAAGCCTGTGACCTGGTTGGGGTCTCGGAAATGCTCGTGAAACTGGCGACAGAACGCGAGTTCAGTAAAGCGCTGCTGGCAAAGGTCATGCCCACGGCCAAAGCCTTCGCGCAGGCGCAGATCGAGGCTGGTTGTGACATCATCGGCATCGGCGATGCCATCTGTAGCCAGATTTCCCCGCGCATGTACCAAAACCTCGTCAAGCCGCTACACGCCGAACTCATTGACTTTATCCATAGCCAGGGTGCGCTGGTCAAGGTGCACATCTGCGGCAATATCACGCATCTGCTGCCTCACCTGCGCGAGTTCGACCCCGACATTGTCGACCTGGATTGGATGGTGGACATGGATCACGCTTACGAGGTTCTGGGGCCAGACATCATCCGGGGCGGCAACCTCGACCCGGCGGGCGTCATCGAACAGCTCCCGGCAGAAGCGGTCGCGGCCCAGACCCGCGCGTTGGTCGCCAAAGAGCGCGGGCGAGCTTTCATCCTGGCGGGCGGCTGCGAGATCACGCCGCTTACCCCGCCGGAGAACCTCCTGGCAATGCGTGAAGCCTCACAGGCATGAGCGCTAGAGGTTCGGACCAGATTTCCGAACCTCATCCTGTAAATCCTGTCAAAGGTATTTATGACTCCACTGCAAAAGGGGAATTCACCACAGAGAATGCCATGAATCCATTCAAGAAAATTACGCTCAAACCACAAGCCCTATCGTGGCTGCGTTTTGGCGCCATCAAACCAGGCGGGTGGCTGCGCGCACAGATGGAACGAGATCTGGAGCAGGGCTTTGTTGGTCGCCTCGACGAACTGGTACCCGATCTAATCCGGGACGATGACATCTACGGTGCAGACCGGCTCACGAAAGAGGTCGATGCCAAAGACCTGGGCCTCATTGCGCGCGACACCGGCTGGGAAATCCAGTATCTCTGGTGGAATAGCGAGACCCAATCCAACTGGCGCGATGGAATGGTGCGCGCGACACTGCTGCTGGAGCACCCCGACTTCTTGCCCAAGGCCCAGGCGTATATCGAGCATATCCTGGCTACCCAAGACGACGATGGCTACCTGGGTATCTATGCTCCCGATCTGCGCTTCAACTTCACACAAGAAAACGGCGAGCTTTGGGCGCAGTCATCCTTGTTTCGCGGGCTACTGGGCTATTACGAAGCCACCGGCGATGAACGGGTGCTCAAAGCCGTGCAGCGCGCCGTGGCAACCACGATGCGCGCCTATCCCATAGGGCAATCCACGCCTTTCACCGTCGAAGAGGAGTTCGCCGGCGTCACCCACGGGTTGACCTTCACCGATACCCTCGACCGGCTGGCGCAACTCACAGGCGCGCAGGCCTATCTGGACTACGCGTTGTGGCTCTACCAGGAGTTCAGCACCCATGACCTGAGCCAGGATGATGTCCAGGCGAGACATCTGCTGGACCCTGAGTATCGCTTCCAGGCGCATGGCGTGCACACCTATGAGCACTTACGCGCACTGCTGACGGCGGTGTATGCCTCTAGCAATCCACAGTTGGAAGCAGCACTGGAGGGCTATCTTGACAAGCTGGCGCCGTGTATCGCCCCCAGCGGCGGCCCTATCGGTGACGAAGGTGTCGGGGGGCGTTCGGCAGACGCAAATGAGACCGGATACGAATATTGCTCCATCCACGAGATGCTAGATTCCTACACCCACTTGTTGCAGAAAACCGGCGCACCGGTTTGGGGAGATCGCGCCGAATGGCTGTTCTTCAACGCTGCACAGGGCTCGCGACATCCATATGAAAGCGCGGTGGCCTACCTCAAGACCGATAATTCCTTCTCAATGACCGGCACGTTGCATCCCGGCGATCCCATCGAAGAGAATAATCCGCAGACACGGTACAAGTACTCGCCCGCGCACCGGGATTTGGCGGTGTGTTGCCCGCCCAACGCCGGGCGGGTCGCCCCGTATTACGTCAAAGCGATGTGGCTGCGCGATGCGCATGGCCTGACCGCGATGTTGTACGGCCCCAGCGTCATCGAGACCGATATCAAGGGTGTGACCGTACGGATCAGCGAAGAAACCCGCTATCCTTTCGACCTCGACCTGACCTTCACACTGGAACTCTCCGCCCCACTGGCCTTCGACCTGGCCTTCCGCATGCCGGGCTGGGCGTGCAGTTTCACGCTAGACGGCGTGGATGCCTATCATGAAAGTAACGACCTGATTCACGTCCACCGAACCTGGCAGACTGGCGATCGCATCCACTTGCGCTTCCAGGTAGAAACGCGCATTACCCCCTTCAACGGCGAAGCATTGATCAGCCACGGGCCGCTTCTCTTCGCACTGCCGTTGACAAGTGAGGTTCAGGCAGCGCAGGAGTATGCACCCGGCTTCCGCGACCTGTATTACGCGCCCGCCGACGCGACGGGCGAGGCGTTACATATTGTTGAGAATCAGCCCTTTGCCCTGGAACGCGCGCCGTTCGACCCGGCGCACCCCTGGCAAAGCCTCGCGCTTGTTGGTAAACTGTGGGATGAAACTGCGGGTACATTGCGTTCTGTGCGCCTGCTGCCCTTGGGCGCGACCATTCTGCGGCGGGTGACCTTTAAGTGTTAATGTCGACTATTGCCGGCTGAAGGCTGGTAGCTGATTGCTATTTTGAAGGAGTTGAATTCATGAAGACCCTGACAACCCACGAGCGCATCTCACGCATGTACGAACACAAAGAAGCCGACCGCATCCCGGTGTGGGATTATCCATGGCCCACCACCATCGAACGGTGGCGCCAGGAGGGCATGCCCTCCGGGGTAGATTACATCGATTATTTAGATCTGGATCGCATGGTCTTGCTGCGGGTCGATAATAGTCCTCGCTATCCGGTAGAAATCGTGGAACAGACGGACGCGTACACGATTTGCACCACCGAATGGGGTGTGACCCTCAAGGACTGGACCCACATCACGTCGACGCCCCAGTTCCTCGACTTCACCATCAAAGACCCGGACTCTTGGCAAGCAGCCAAGGCGCGCATGACGCCAACTACAGACCGTATCCCGTGGGAGCATCTCAAGCGCAACTACGCCGGCTGGCGCAAGGAGGGTGCGTGGATCGAGGCCTGCCTGTGGTTTGGCTTCGACGTCACGCACTCGTGGGCGGTAGGTACCGAGAACCTTCTGATCGCGTTGGTAGAGCATCCGGAATGGTGCCTGGACATGTTCAATCACTTTCTCGACATCAACATCGCGCTGCTGGAGCAGGTTTGGGATGCAGGCTACACCTTCGACAGCGTGATGTGGTACGATGACATGGGCTACAAGAACCGGCAGTTCTTCTCGATGCGAACCTATCGTAAGTTGCTCAAACCCGTACACCAACGCGCCATCGACTGGGCGCACGCCAAAGGGATCAGGGCGCGCCTGCACTCTTGCGGCGACATCAATCCGTTCGTGCCGGAGTTAATCGGCATGGGACTCGACGGCTTGAATCCACTGGAAGTGAAAGCTGGCATGGATCCCATTCACCTCAAGCAGACCTACGGCGATGATGTGTTGCTCCACGGCGGTATCAACGCAGTACTGTGGGATGATCGCGAGGCTATCGAAGCAGAAATGCGGCGTGTGACGCCGGTGCTCAAGCAAAATGGCGGCTATATCTTCTCTTCAGATCACTCTGTGCCGTCCAGCGTGAGCCTGGAGAACTTCCGCCACATCGTCAATCTGGCAAAGGCGCTGGGATCCTACGACTAGGTGGCTTTTCTGGAAAACCGCCAAGGCGCCAAGGGAAGATTGAGGTTTGCCGAAAATGGCCGCGTAGGCCCTGGAGACCTCCGTCTTCTCGTTACGCTTGCGCGTCGTGGATGTCCCGCACTGCCTCCAGCAGCGCCGGCATCCACTCGCCGGCCGGTCCCCGCAGGGCGGCGCCCGCGATCTGGGTGATCGGCGTAGTCTCGGGATTGACCTCGACGATGAAGGCGCGATGCTGCCGCGCATACCGGGGCAAGGACGCTGCCGGTTCTACGGCGCCCGACGTCCCCACGACAAGCATGGCATCACACGTCATGGCGGCAAAAGCGGCGGCTTCCCAAACATCGGGGGGCAAGGATTCACCGAACCAGACGACGTCAGGTCGCGCGTGCGCGCCGCAGTAAGGGCAGGGTTGCAGCGTCTCTTCGAAGGGGTCAGGTGTGGGGAGATACGTCGGTTCGCCGCGACAGTGACGCGAGCACTTGTACCGGTGAATATTGCCATGCAGCTCCAGCACGCGACTACTTCCGGCGCGCTGGTGCAGGCCATCGATATTCTGGGTGATCACTGTGACCTCAGCGATCAGATTCTCCAACGCAGCAATAGCCAGGTGCGCGGGGTTTGGCTCCACCTCTAACATTTGCTGGCGGCGTTGGGCGTACCATTCCCATACCCCCTGGGGATTGCGCCGGAATCCCTGCGGCGAAGCATAATCCATGGGATCGTATTGCGCCCACGCCCCATCAACATCTCGGAACGTTGCAAGGCCGCTCTCCTTGGACACGCCGGAGCCGGTGAAAACGACAAGATGAGCCGCCGAGGCCAGAGTTGCGGCCGCGCGGTCCAGGTCGTGACCGTGTCTGTTCATGGTATCCTCGTTATGGAGTTGAATGCCACTGCCCGCCAGGAAAGGTCAGGGCGTGTGGATCAAAGGGCGCCACGCGGGCCAGGTGCGTGTAACAGCGACAATCCGAGGCGCCGAATCCGGGGATGGGGGGATCTGCACCGGGATATGCCAATAATACAGCCGCCCACACACATTCACCACGGTCTCCGGGAGCCAACCACACACCGCAAGGCTGACTCACGGCGCGCAGATAGTCGATGTGCCAGCGCAGGGCAGCACTCCCAAGCAGATGGCGTCCCACACGCGCTGCAATACCACCGGCTCCCCAGGCGCTTCCTACGTAGACGTAATGCCCCTCCGGCAGACGCCAACGACCAAGCGCGCCAACGACGAGTTCGGTAGGCTCTGGGAGGAACAACGCCAGAGCGTAAATCCCAGGCGCACGTGTCAGCTCCGGACCTGGCGGCGCCATAACTGACCGCTGAGCCAGGTCAGCACCACCCCAAAGCCTGCGGCAAGCGCTCCGGCAAGGTCCATCAGCCGTAGAGCGTGCTGCGGCCCCATCAGCCAGACGAGCTCGCCCTCCTGTGTTGAAGGCAAAGCCAGCGCAATCAGGCCCAGGACGATGAAGAAGATACCTGCCCCACTCAGGGCCAGGACGCGCCAGTCCTGGGCGTTGTGGTGGGTTAGTCCTCTGCCGGCGGCGGGACGGGGAGATCGTCCACCGGTGTATCCATCCATTTCTCCCCCACTTCAATGAGCATAATCGGGATATCCTCACGGATGGGATATTTACGCCCGCAGTCTTGACAGATCAGCCAGACACCTTCGCGCACCCGGTCCAACAGGCCGGGATCCTCTTTGTCGGTGCGGCGGGTCTCACCGCTGACGCAGTGTGGACAGCGCAGAATCTCCAGAAGTTTCTCGTCGACCATCGTCACCTCCCATGCGGCCTTGCAGTCTATCGCCGGCGCCGGTAACGGGACCTGCGGGGCATGGCTTGCATTTTCTCTCGCCGCCAGAGTATACCACGCTGTATCAGGTACACAAACACGCGCTTCATTGATTCATTGATACCAGGGCTTTATGATACTCTGGCTTGTACTTATTCCACCAGACGCAAGCAGACTCACGGATGATACGACTTCAGAGCATTGACGTGTTCGGCATAAGCATGGCTTAAAAAGATACTTACACAGAGGAAAAGGACCTGTGTTCATCCATGTCTATCCGTGAGCCTCTCCGCAGCTGGATGAAGAATGATAAAATCCTGATTGATACGTTTGCAGACTGGCGACAGACCCTTTATAATGTAAGTAAGACAGATTCCCCCTGCAATGAAGATACTACGGTAAATGGGCAGTCAGTAGCCACGCGAGGAGGTTGTATATGGAAGACGAACATGCTATCGAAATGGAAGCAACAGACGAAGTTGAACTCTCTCCCCCTCTGGACCTGAATCAGGCGGCGCTAGAGACGTTGTTGGAACTCCCAGGTATCGATGAGACCCTGGCAAGGCGCATCATCGCCTATCGCGAAGAACGGGGACCGTTCTTGCTGCCGGAAGAGGTCACTGCCGTCGAAGGCATCACGCCGGAGATGTTCGAACAGTGGGCCGGTCACATCGTCGCCGAGATGCCGGCGCGTCTGCCGGAACAGAAACTGGACATCGTGACGCCGGAAGAATTACCTGAGCCGGACGTTCCGGAGCCGGTAGAAGCGGGGGGCGAGTCCGAACCCCTCCCCAAGGCTTTGCCGGCTCCTGAAAAGCAACCCAAACCGCCTGCCCCACCCCGCCCGGCCCCAAGACCCGGCCCGGCCCCGCGACGCGGTCCCGGGTGGTGGGCCTGGGTCGGCGCCGTTTTCCTGGGCGCCATCCTGGGGCTACTGTTTTCACTGATCGTTTTCGCCGGCATCAATGGCTCGCTGGACGTGAGTCGCAGCCCGGCCATGATTGCCACGCGCAATGACATCAAAGACCTGGACGCACGCCTGGCGACACTCGGAGGCGAGATCGATGGCCTGCGCAAACGCCTAGACGTACTGGAGGGACTCACAGCGCGCATGGAGAAGGTGGAGACCCAAGTCAACGACCTGGGAAAGGACGTCGCTGCCTTGAATGATCAAGCCCAGGCTCTCCGCGAAGCCATGGGGACGTTACAGGCGCGCGTGGACGGCATGGACGAACGACTGGAGAAAGTCGCTGCCTGGACCCAACGGGCCGAGGGCTTCTTCCAGGGATTGCGGCTACTGCTCGAGGATACCTTCGGCGGAACGAGCACGGCACCCGCAACACCCAACGACTAGGGGAGGTTGACCATGTCCGACAGATTTGACGACCCACCCGATCGCAGCTCCTCCCGAAGTGCATTTGGGCGGGTCCTCATCGTGGTTTTACGGCTGTTGTTGGTGATGATTCTGGGCATCGTGTTTGGTCTGGGACTCTACTTCGGCGTGCCATGGGCCTATGAGGCGCTGGTAAAGCCGGTGCAAGACATGCGCGTCGAACTGGATCAACTATCACAACAGGCCAACGCAAACCAGGAACGGTACCAAGAAGCATTGCTGGCATTGCAAGACCAGATCACGGATCTCGAAGCGCAGGTGATGACCCTCGAAGAAGCCCTTGCCGTGCAGGAGCAGGCGCTGGCGGCGCGCGATGAAGCCCTGCAAGCAACGAATACGCAGATCGTGGCATTAGAGAAACAGATTGAAGCCACAAAGGACGACACGCTCGAGATGCAGACGCAGGTCACGACCCTGCAAACGCAGCTCGAAGCCCAGCAGGAGGCGCTCGAAGATCTGAACGAGGCCCTGGCGCTAATGAGAGACGCCATGACGCTCCAGGAAGAGGCTGTGGCAGCACAAATCGCCGCCTACGACGGTCGCCTCGCCCTGCTCCAGACGGCGCAGGAGCTGCTCAAAGTGCGGCTGCTGCTGTTGGAGGAGAACCGGGGAGCGGCGCAGGACACATTGACGTTGGCGATGGCGCATCTCGACAACGCCGCTTTGCTGCTCCCGGACAAACTCGAGACGCTGGCCGATCTCCAGACGCGCATGGGGGAGTTGCAAACATTGATCGCCAACGAGTCTTTCCGCGCTGTACCGATCCTCGAGGCGCTGTGGGCCGAGATCCTCGACCTGGTGGTCCCGCCCTTGAAAGCGAGCGTGGTTTCGCCGCTGGCAACCGCGACCCCGTTCCCAACACCGACGCGGTGGCTCACCCCCACCCCCTCTCCCACACCGACGCAACTGCCTACGACCACGCCCACCCCCACGTTCACACCAACGCCGGAGCCGCCTGCGCCCTAAATTCAGTACATACTTGAATATCACGCCGAAAGGTGGGACGTGCTTTCACAGCATGGCGCGACACGCTTCGCCGGCCAACTGAGTGCGTCCTACCAGGATATTCCTTTCTGGAAGCGTATCCGCCGGCCTCTGGGCGATGCAGAGGCCGGTGTTTTGTGGTATGATGCCCCACAAGACAACGCAAGACGATAAGGAGACCTGATACTCCATGACTAAAGGCACAGACCTGTTCCAGTTCGATCTCTTAGCTACCGAGGGTCACGCGCGGGCGGGCGTCTTCCAGACCGCGCGCGGCCCGCTGCCCACCCCTATCTACGCGCCGGTAGGGACGCAAGCGACGGTGAAAGCGCTGACGCCGCGCCAATTACAGGAAGCGGGCGCGATTCTCGTGCTGGCCAACACCTACCATCTCTACCTGCGTCCCGGTGATGAACGCGTGGCGCGCCTGGGCGGGGTTCACACCTTCATGGGATGGGATGGGCCCATGCTGACCGACTCAGGCGGGTTTCAGGTCTTCAGCCTGGCAGGCGGCCGCGGGCAAGCCTCGTTGCGCACCATCGACGATGACGGCGTCACCTTCCGCTCGCACATCGACGGATCGCAACACCGCTTCACACCGGAACGGGTCATCGCTATCGAGGAAAATCTCGGAGCCGATATCATCATGGTCCTGGACGAATGCGCACCGCCCGACGATTACGATTACAACGTGAGCGCGCTGCGCCGAACCCATGCCTGGGCCGAACGCTGCAAGAGAGCACAGGCGCGGACCGATCAGGCGTTATTCGGCATCGTACAGGGCGGCATCTTCCCCGATCTGCGCGAGCAGAGCGCGCGACATCTCGCGACCCTCGATTTTCCCGGATATGCCATTGGGGGACTCTCGGTGGGCGAAACCAAGGAGCAGATGCTCACGACGCTGGGACACACCGCGCCTTTGCTTCCCGAACACAAACCGCGCTATCTCATGGGGGTAGGAACCCCCGAAGACCTGGTAGAGGGCGTCGCCCGGGGCATCGACATCTTCGATTGTGTACTGCCGACGCGGGTAGCCCGCAACGGGCAGGCGCTGCTGCGCACCGGCAAGCTCAACCTGCGCAACGCGCGGTTCGCGGAAGATCCCGCGCCGCTGGATGAAACCTGCACGTGTTATACCTGCCGCACCTTCAGTCGAGCCTACCTGCGACACCTCATCGTCGCCAAGGAGATTCTGGCGGCGACGCTCCTGAGCCTGCACAATCTGCATACCATGCTGACCCTGATCAAGGAACTCCGGGCAGCCATTCTGGCGGGCGCCTTCGAGGCCTACCGCGCAGCGTTCTGGGAAGCGCGCAGACGATAAGCTGACGCCACTGCAAGCAGTAGGAATTCACCGGTGAAGTGATTTTTCCAGAGAAGTCCTATTTGAATCCCAGTTCGCGCAGCCGGGCGTCGTGGTCGCGCCACTTGGGTTTCACCTTGACCCATAGATCCAGATAGACAGTTCCCCCCACGAAGCGTTCCAACTCTTTCCGCGCCACACTACCGATACGCTTGAGCTGCTGTCCCCCCTTACCGATCATGATAGGCTTCTGGGACTCGCGTTCTACCCAAATGCGGGCCGAGATATAGGTTGTGCCGTTTTCCTGCTCCTGGAGATCCTCGACCAGGACGGCGCTGGCGTGCGGGACCTCCTGGTGTGCAAAATGCAGGACTGCTTCGCGGATCAATTCCGCTGCGATCTGATAGATCGTCTGGTCCGTGATCTGGTCGTGGGGATAGTAGCGCGGGCCTTCCGGCAGATGGTCCAGAAGATGTGCGTGTAGCCTCTCGATGTTGGTACCCTTCAACGCACTGGTGGGCATAGAGTCAGCATAACCGGGGAGCAAGGCCCAAAAGCTCTCGATACGGGCCTCGGCCTTTTCCAGGGGCAGCTGGTCCATCTTGTTCAACACGAAGAATACAGGCCGTTTCTCGGCTTTGGCCGCCAGCAACCTCGCGATGTGGATATCCTCGTCATGGGGCGGCGACGAGACGTCGACGACGAAAAGAATCACGTCGGCGTCCGGGATGGCGGCTACGGCCTCATCGATCATCTTCTCGTTGATCTTGTGGGGCGGTCGGTCGTGGATACCGGGCGTGTCGATGAAGATGATCTGGTGATCGGGTTCGGTCACAATGCCCGTGACCCGCGTGCGCGTCGTCTGCGGCTTCCGGGAAACGATCGCGACCTTGTGGCCCACCAGGGCGTTGACCAGCGTCGATTTCCCAACGTTGGGACGCCCGATCAGTGCGACAAAACCCGACTTATGACCGGCAGGCAGCGGCGCCTCATTCCAGGGCTGGGGTTCCCCCTCGCTTTCAAGGCTGACCGCGCCGTGTTCGGTGAGGAATGCCTCGATCAACGATTCGCTCTCCTGAATTTCAGGATTCTCATCGGGGATCTCCACGATCCCCGACGGCTTGACGTTGGATTCTGTCATGAATTATGACTCCTGTTCTTTGACCAGATAGATACCGGGCAAGCTGAGCAGCGTCGTCAGACCCTTGACCAATACGTTGGCCCAGAAGATCGACCAGACAACGGCCGCAGGCAGGGCGCCGCCGAATGCCCCCCAACAGAAGATGAGACTATCGACGGGGACGCTGATGCCGTTGCTCACTAACACACGCGCCCACTGATACTTGCGCGTAATCCGCGTGACCCACAGATGATACATTTCTGTATCCAGCAGCTCGCTCACGATTTCGGCCACAATACTGGCCGTGACAATGCGCCACACCGGCAGCGGATTCAGGACACTGGCAAACGCAGCTTGTAAGGGCCACGTCGGATCGGGCGGCAGGACTGTGAGCAGCACGAAATAAGCGGCCATCAGCAGGTTGATGGCGCCCGCCGCCACGATCACCGTGCGGGCAGCCCTGCGTCCCAGCAGCTTATGGACCATATCCCGCAACGTGAACGTAATCGGGTAGATAAACGTCCCGCCATCGATACTGAACCCGGCCACCGTCGCGATCTTGAGGCTACCGATATCCGAGAGAATTTGGGCAGCAATATACGCCGCGATCACCAGGATACCAGACTGGGTCAGGGTTAGCGCACCCGGTCGGGTGCGTAAACTATTGTCGATATTGGCCACAGCCGATTGCATGGCAACTCCTTGCACTAGAATACACCAGGGGCGATACTAATCGCCCCCAGATCGTCCAATATCACCAAAGATACCACGCTTAGGCCTACCCGCAAGGCGCGACCCGCAGAAACGAAAGTTGACATGCTCAAGGGTCGTGTTATACTGCCGGTCAGGGTCGTTAGCTCAGTCCGGCAGAGCAGGGGCCTTTTAAGCCCAGGGCCACAGGTTCGAATCCTGTACGACCCACCACAACGAGGTCGCAAAAGCGACCTCGTTTGT
>JAFGNR010000247.1 GCA_016926915.1 Anaerolineae bacterium | reverse complement strand
CGATAGATGACATCGAAAATCGAATGGCGTCCTTCACAACCCCGAATACAGTGCAGCCAACTCCCGTAGACCATCATACCCTCCCTCGATATTCCGAAGAACCGGAACTCCGGCTACCCACTTCCCACTGCGTGAGTCGGTACGCGGTGCAGCGGAAGGTATCCCTGCGCAGCCTGTTCAGGAGCCGGAAGCGATGCCTCATCAGGCTTATCGGAAAGCCCAAACAACAACGCCCCTTGCGCCCGCCACGCCAGCGCCTGGCGCCGGACTTCCTGAGTGATGACAATTTCGTCAGCGAGCAAGGCTTCGGGGACATCCGTATCCAGATGCCCCATACGCGCGATCGTGGTCAGGTATTCGTTGCGGCGAAAAGCCTTGAAGGGGGTCGGATCTCCGGCCAGGACGTGGTCAAAGATATCCCGGTGGATCACGCGCAGGTTTGCCGGAAGAGCGTTGGAAATTGTATCGATTTCGGCAATGAACTGCGCAAACGTCGTGAGATCGCCGGTCTGCACACGGTCCACCACCGCTGAAAGGGCAACCGTCCCGCTGCCGATAATCAGGCAAATGTAGGCGAGATAGTCCTGATTGTCGGCCGTGAACGCGTGAAACACCGGACGGTTGAACGTGTCGTACGCAACGCCAAAGGTCTCGGCGCTGAAGGTTGTGTCCAACAGCGTCTCCACCGTGCGGCGAACGGCGCTCACCCGCACGCTGTTGATAACGTGGTCGTTGCGGCCCCGCGCTCCCAGGGTGGTTTTATCGAGATCGAAGACAACCGCAGTTCCCGAATCCACCTTGAAGCCCCGCGTCGCGCAGAAGTCGGCAAATGTGCGCAATCCGGCCCAGCGATTGGATAGATAGAGCGCGTGTTCTCCCCGCTCCATGATCTCGACCTGGGCCGGGTCATCACGTTCGGCGCCAATGAAGGCCAGACCGGGCCAACCACCGGCCAGGCCAATATTGATGAAAGCGGCGCCATCGTTCATGCGCGTATCCCCTACATAGATAAGTCGCCGCAATGGCACTCCCGGAGCGGAGAGCTCACGAGCACACCGCAACAAACCGACGATGACACGGGCGTAATCCGGCTCGCTTTTGCGAGGCGTCACATCCGGCGACAGTCCCAGCGTCGCGCGGAGTGACGCCAGCGATGGCAAGCGGGCATCCTGCGGAACCAGATTCCGGTAGACAATGAAGTCTCCCAGGAACTCAGAAACCGACGTAACGCCGTAGGTTTTCATAGGCATCTCCAACAATGCTAGGCTGTGACAAATCCACGAGCAACCAGCAACTCGGCATTCAAAATCGCGCCCCCTGCGGCCCCCCGCAGGGTATTGTGGACCACGGTAACCATGCGCAGGGTTAACAGCGGGCAAGAGCGCACACGTCCTACACTTACAGCCATACCGTCCAGGATGTCGCGATCACGCCGGGGCTGAGGGCGGTCCGGTTCGCTCCGAACGACAACCGGATGCTGTGGCGCAGAAGGCAATCCCTGGACGTCCGGAGGTCCCTGGTAGGCATGCAACACAGCGACCGCCTCAGCGACCGCCGGAACTTGCTCAAATCCCACCGAAAGGCAAATTGTATGCCCATCCAGCACCGGAACGCGGTTGGCATGGGCGCTGATCACAATCTCAGCATCCTGCCGGACTCCCGCTGCAATACTGCCCAATAACTGGCAGGTTTCTTTCTGGATCTTCTCTTCCTCGCCCGGAATGAAAGGCACCACGTTCCCCAAGATATCCAACGACGCTACCCCGGGATAGCCGGCGCCGGAGATCGCTTGCAGGGTCGTGGCTACGACCTTGCGGACCCCAAATGCGGCATCAAGGGGCTTGAGTGTCATGGCGATACCGGTGGTAGTGCAATTAGGGCTGGCGACGATGAAGCCGGACCAGCCACGCTCACGACGCTGGCGCCCGATCAATACCAGATGATCCGCGTTGAGTTCCGGGATCACCAAAGGAACGTCAGGATCATACCGGTAGGCGGATGCATTGGAACAGACCGCGTAACCGGCCGCAGCGAAATCCGCCTCGACTTCCCGGGCCACATTCGCAGGCAGCGCGGAGAAGACCAGCGTCGCAGGCACATCGGGCGTAAGGTCGCGAACAATCTGGGCTTGCAGTTCCGGCGCCGGATCGCCTGGAATGACCCACTTGCAAGCTTCGGCATAGGGCTTGCCCGCACTACGCTCAGAGGCAGCCAACGCGGCGATCTCGAACCACGGGTGATGCGCCAACAAGTGCACAAAACGCTGGCCCACCGCACCGGTCGCACCCAGAATGGCCACGGGTATCTTCCTGAAGGTCATGGCAGCCCCACCTCCGGCATCGTCGCGTCGCCGGCGGCGCCGTTCGCAATAACCATATCGTGAACACTGCGCACAGCTGCGACCGCGTCGCTGGCCGCTACTACCAGTGAAATACTGCATTCAGACGAACCCTGAGCAATCGCGATGACGTTGATACACGCGTCACCCAACGCGCCGAACAGGCGCGCGGCGACCCCCGGCGTTCCACGCATCCCGGTCCCCACCGCCGTCACGATGACCACGTCATCCAGAGACCAAACGCGATCGATATCGCGTCGCGCCAACTCGAGAGCCAATTCCTCTTCCAATGCGCGCGTCACGGGGAGCGCGACCTCTCCCGGAATTACAAAGCAGATCGATTGTTCTGACGATGCCTGTGAGATCATCAACACACTGGCGCCGCAACTGGCAACGGCCTGGAAGGTGCGCGCTGCAATCCCCGGCACCCCGATCATGCCGCGTCCCTCAACGGTGACCATACTCAATCCAGTAATCGTAGTCACTGCCTTGACGGTTCCCGGCGTGCTCTCGGATTCACGCACGATCCGCGTCCCCGGAAATGTGGGGTTGAAGGTATTTTTTACCCAAAGCGGAATACCGCGTTCTACCACGGGCCTGATGGTTTGGGGATGTAGAACCTTCGCCCCGAAATAGGCCAGTTCCCCCACTTCGCTGGATGACAGCACGGGAATGACGCGCGCCTCCGGCGCCAGACGGGGATCGGCGCTCATCACACCATCGACGTCGGTCCAGATCCACACCTCACTTGCATCCAGGGCATCGCCAAGAATCGCGGCGCTGTAGTCGCTGCCGCCGCGCCCCAAGGTCGTCGTAATACCGTCTTCGGTAGCTCCCATGAACCCCGTGACCACCGGTATTACACCGTCCTGCAACGACGGCCCCAGCACTTGGGCGACGCGGTCTCGCGTCCGTTCCATAAGCGGCGCGGCTTTCTGGAATTGGCGATCCGTCACGATCAGTGCAGTGGCATCGACGGCAACGCTTTGCAAACCCAACTGTCGCAAATGGGCCGCCAGAATACGGGCATTGACACGCTCACCCAGGGAACTGATGGTATCCATCGCCCGGGGCGTCACCTCTCCCAAAACGTGCACGCTACGGCAAAAGGTGGCGAACTCATCAAGATACGCATCGATCTGGGCCAGAAGTCCGGCACGTTCCTGCCCGGCGGCAACCAACACATCCACTGTCCGGTAATGGTCCACGCGCAGCTCCGCCACGATGGCGCGATACATCTGCCCATTTCCTTCAGCAGCGGTGCGCGCCCCCCGGATCAACGCATCGGTCACGCCCCGCATCGCAGAGACCACCACAACCACAGAATCCCAGGCCCCAACCTGCCCCGCGATAATCGCGCCGGCCTGGCGATGTGCAGCTGCGTTCCCAACGGACGTCCCGCCAAACTTCATCACCAATATCGACATACCCCTTCTCCTTTACCTACGGCTCGCACGGCAACCGCAGTTGCACGGAGCGTATCCGCCCTATTATAGCCCACCCGTCGCAGTGACAACTCCCCTATTCCCAAGGTGAAACCTATCCTTGACACGCAGGGCGTACGCATCTCAACTTAGTAGAAGTAGCCGATCGGGGTAGAATGGAGCCCAAACACAGGCATGCGAGGAGAAGAAGCAAT
>JAFGNR010000246.1 GCA_016926915.1 Anaerolineae bacterium | reverse complement strand
TGGCGCCGGGCCGCGACATTCACGCCGCGACGATCTCTCATCGCACCCATAGCTGCCTATTTTACGACAGGGCGCCATGATTGACCAGCGCGTGAACTTCCAACTTCTCAGATACTGCGCACGGGATCTATTCCTGACTCCACTGCAAAGGGGGGAATTCACCGCAGAGAACGCCGAGAGCGCCAAGAAGACTTTAATTTTCTGACGATATGCTGTGCCATTCTTAAAGGATTTTGATCTTACCTTGGCGTTCTGTGCCGGCGGTCATAAGACCTGACGGTCCTTGACGCGCTCTGTGGTTAAGTAACCTTTTTTCAGGGGGTCATTCCTTGGTGAGTCGCGCGCCGCATTTAGGGCACGTCTTGCTGTTGCATGGCGTTCCGGCCTGGTGGGATTCTTTGTGCCCACAAGCGGGGCAGATGCACATTCCTCCTGGACCGGAACCTGGCTTATCGCCTCCGCGTCGCCCGCTACCTCCAGAACCTGATGATCTACCTCGCATTTGCATGGCCATGTGCATCTCCTTATTCTTAATTTCGCCCGTCTAGGCCTTATTTACTTGAGCGGCGTGTGCGGCGTCGTTCACGTCTTCGATATGCGCCCTGTTGGGTCGCGGTTGTTGTTGCAGGTTCCATTTTTCCGGTTTCCCTTGCGGGTTTCAGCGATTCCCTTTGTTCCAACACCAGTAACCCCAGTCGCACCAATCCCGAGAGCAGGGCAAGTCCTTGCTGTACCAGTTCCAGTTTGTGTGTGTCTTCGGAAGTTGTTGCGAGTGACAATGGTTGGACGTCGATAACCCTGGGAGACGTTGGAGTCCGCGAGTCTCTCGCGGACATCTCGGAGGCATCTTTTCTTACCAGCGTGTTTTCTGTCATTGCGTTTCCCTTGACTCAGTCCCTGTGCTTGGGACCTCTGACTTGAGGCCCTCGATCGTCGCCGGGCCTTCCTGTATGCAGTTTGTGTCTACGTACATCAGCTCCTAGTATTATCCTAGCGCACTATTGTCAAAGTGTCAATACTTAGTGGGGGTAAGGAGAACGCGCTTTCGTTTCTTCGGGTATCCTGATGCGGAACCCTGGCCCAGGGGAACTCCAGGGCACAAGGGGGCAAGCTAGCTGTAAGGGCAATGACTGGGGAGTATTCACAGGGGGCGCTCAACGGGTTCGTTGCCGTGAGCGCCGCGGCCAAGGCGACCTGATGGGTTATCCTGTCCCATCAGGTCGCTTCTCCACCAACTATGTCCGTTGGCGACGCCTTTTATTCCAGGGCGCGTTCTGCCACGGCTTTGTGCGCGTGGTCGATGAATGCCGCTACAGGCATGATGCCGAGCTGCCGGTTCTTGCCGCGCAGCCGCACTGCGACGGTACCCTCTTCCGCCTCTTTGTCTCCCACTACGAGTACGTAAGGCACCTTTTGCAACTGCGCCTCGCGGATTTTGGCATTCATTCGGGAAGACGAGACGTCTGTGTTGGTGCGCAGATGTGCTTGCCGCAATTGGTCCTCGACCTGGCGAGCGTAATCGATGTGACGGTCGGCAATAGGAACAATGCGCGCTTGTTCCGGCGCCAGCCACACGGGGAAGGCCCCGGCGTAATGCTCCACCAGAATGCCGAAGAAGCGCTCGATGGATCCCAGCAAGGCCCGGTGGACCATGTACGGGCGGTGCTCGGCTCCATCCTCTCCCACGTAGGTCATATCGAAGCGTTCCGGCAGGTTGAAGTCGAACTGAATTGTCGACAATTGCCACTCCCGGGCCAACGCATCCCGAATCTTCAGATCGATCTTGGGCCCGTAAAAGGCGCCGCCGCCTTCGTCGATCTCGTAGGCCAGCCCTTCCGCATCAATGGCCCGCCGGAGCGCCTCCTGGGCCTGTTCCCAGCGCGCGGGTTCGCCCACGGCTTTTTCCGGTCGCGTCGACAGGTAAGCCTCGATCTCTTCGAAGCCGAAGGCCCGCAGCATCGCTAGCGAGAACCGCAGCACCCGCAGAATCTCGCCCTCGATCTGCTCCGGCGTACAGATGATGTGCGCATCATCCTGGGTGAAGCCCCGGACGCGCAGCAACCCGTGCAACACACCACTTTTCTCGAAGCGATAGACCGTCCCCAGTTCCGCCCAGCGCAAGGGCAGTTCCCGGTAGGATCGCAAGCTCGACTTGTAGATCATGATGTGGAAGGGGCAGTTCATCGGCTTGATATAGTACGGTTGCCCATCGACATCCATCGGCGCGTACATGCTCTCCTTGTAGAAATCGAGGTGTCCCGACGTCTGCCACAGCCACGCTTTGCCGATGTGCGGCGTATAGACGAACTCGTACCCGCCTTCCATGTGCCGGTCCCGCCAGAAATCCTCGATGATCTTGCGCATCATGGCGCCCTTGGGATGCCAGTAGGCGAGTCCCGGCCCGGCTTCTTCGTGGAAGGACAACAGATCCAGCTCGCGCACCAGGCGCCGGTGATCACGTTTCTGGACCTCTTCGAGCCATGCCAGGTATTCGCGCAGCTCCTTGGAACTCTCCCAGGCCGTGCCGTAAATGCGCTGGAGCATCGGACGATCGGCATCTCCACGCCAGTAGGCCCCGGCAACGCTCAATAACTTGACTGCCTTGGGGTCGATCTCCCGCGAGTTCTCCACGTGCGGCCCCCGGCACAAGTCGACGAACGGTCCGCTCCTATAGATCGAGAGGGTGGGCTGCTCCGTTTTCTCTCCATACTCGTCGGTGCCGCGCACCAGGATATCGTGGATCAGTTCGAGTTTGTAAGGTTGATCGGCGAACAGGGTCTGGCCTTCCTCTGGCGAGATTTCCTGGTACACGAAATCGTGTTTTTCGGCGATCAGTGCTTGCATTCGGCTTTCGATCTTCTCCAGGTCTTCTGCGTTGAGCGCGCGGGGCAGGTCGAAGTCATAATAGAAGCCATGTTCGATGGGGGGGCCGATAGCGACCTTGCCCTCCGGGAACATCTCCAGGACGGCTTGCGCCATCAAGTGCGCTGCCGAATGGCGGATGCGGTAGATCTGGCTTTCATGGTAGTCTTCGGAACTCATTGTTTTCATGGTAATACCTCCTCTATTCACACAAAAGTGCCCCGCGTCTCTTGGGACGCGGGGCACCACGTGGTTCCACCCAAGTTCGATGACGGCATCTTTTCGTGCACCCTCATCGCACTCTTCCGGCTGTAACGGACCGACCCGGGAATCCATACTTACGCCCCTGGGGGCGCTTTCCGGATGCCACTCACGGGGGGTTTTTGCCGGATTCCGGTGAAAAGAGCTCTCAGTCGGTGGCTCTTTCTCCCTGGCGCCTTTCTCCGGCTACTCGTCCCGCTCAACGTTTTCACTTGCTGTGATTAATCAAATTATAGCCCCTGGACGGGGAAATGTCAAGATTTCGCAAAGCCTGACAGACTACGGCAGTTTGCCTGCACAGGCGTCCGGCTGACATGTCTCCTTATCATGCAACAATGCTTGTGTGAGGAGGCGCCACGTGAACCTTCTGTAGTCTGGCCTCCCTTTACAGGAGTTGCCGCGCCACCCGTTTCGCCGCCCCATCGACCAGTTCGGATGCCAGATCGACCGACAGTTTCCCTGTGTTCAACACCAGATCGTAGAGTGTGGGGTCACCCCATTCGG
>JAFGNR010000245.1 GCA_016926915.1 Anaerolineae bacterium | reverse complement strand
GAACGTTCCAAACAAGGCGACAGCTGCCGAAACGCCTGACATTGTCCGTGAGACAACAGCCCTCGCCCGTTTTGAAACGGCGCCAACGAAGCACCCCCAGTATACGTTGATAGGTGTAAATATGCAAAGTATTGAAAAAGCGAAAGCCGGAAGCATCTGCTTCCGGCTTTTTGAGAGTACCCCCGTCAGGATTTGAACCTGAAACCTTTTGGTCCGCAACCAAACGCTCTATCCAATTGAGCCACGGGGGCACAACAACGGATTACTTATCAAACTTTTGAAGCCGAACACCCGGATGCCCGGCTTACAGTACCCCCGTCAGGATTTGAACCTGAAACCTTTTGGTCCGCAACCAAACGCTCTATCCAATTGAGCCACGGGGGCACATCAGGCGGGGAGGCAGGGATTCGAACCCTGGGTGGAGCTCTTTAACCCCACAACCGCTTAGCAGGCGGCCCCAATCGTCCACTCTGGCACCTCCCCGATTTGACTTGCGACATCCCACAACAGCGCCACAAGGCGCACTAGTCATCGCCAGTCTGATCACTTGTTAAGGCGGAGGGAGTGGGATTCGAACCCACGGTGACCGTAAAGCCACAACGGTTTTCAAGACCGTCGCCATCGTCCACTCGGCCATCCCTCCGAGTTCGGGCTCCGTCCCGCTACCTCGCGGGAGAAGTATACCACGCACGCCACTTTTGTCAAAAGGGCCAGTGCATTCCACCTTTCCGCCCAACTGATTTACGGTCTTTCATTTGCCCCTATTGACATTTCGGCAGAATTATGTTACTTTAGTAAGTGGGTCTCATAGCACAGAACAGCTCCAAGTGAAAATCAAGATGGCTACCTATGATGAACGTACCGCCGGACAACTGATCCATTTCCTGGAATCCTTGAACCGCGCCGCACAGGCAATCCATGCCTCCCGAGACCTGGATCAGATCCTCATCACGCTGTTTGAAGAAGTCAGAGGCCTATTGGACGTCACCGGCATCTCAATCTGGTTACTGGATGAACCCACCGGCGAACTCGTGTGCCGGCAATCCGCAAGTCCTGGTCCCCAAAGCATTCGGGGCTGGCGACTGGCCCCCGGTGAAGGATTGGCTTCCCGCGCCCTCGAAACGCGGCAGACGGTGTTGACCCGAGACGCACTCCAGGAGACCACCCACTGTACCGGGCCGCAAGAGCGCCTCGCGTTACAAATACGCTCGATTCTGAGCGTGCCCTTGTGTTCGGCCACGCAACAGCTGGGGGTGCTGCAAGCCGTGGACGTCACGCCAAACCGGTTCGGCGCCAAGGAGGCCATCCTGCTTGAGACCCTGGCAGCGTCGGCGGTGACCGCGCTCGAAAATGCCAAACTCTATGCGCGCATGCACCAGGAGCTACACGAACGGGAACAGATCGAAACCGAGTTGCGAGAGAGTGAGGCTCGCTATCGCGCCATTATCGAGGATCAGACCGATCTCATCTGCCGCTCTCTGCCTGATGGCACCCTCACCTTCGTCAACGAAGCCTATTGCCGGTATTTCAATCGCCCCCGGGAAGCCCTGGTGGGAAAGAATTTCATCGCCTTTATGCCGCACGAGGATCGCCGGCGCATGGAGACTTATTACCGCACCCTCACCCCAGCATCTCCCACCAACACGCTAGAGATTCACGCTACCACTTCCGGTAGCCACGGGCGTTGGCAATCCTGGGTCAATCGCGGCATCTTTGACAGAAATGGGCGCCTGATGGAAATCCAATCGGTGGGGCGCGATATCACGGCACAACGTGAAGCCGAAGCCCGGGCGCAAGAAAGCCAGACGCGGCTGCAACGGCTATTCGAACACACGTTGGATGCCCTGGCCCTGGTCAACACTACACTCGCGTTTGTAGACGCCAATCCGGCAACCTGTGTCCTCACAGGCTATGCCCGCGAGATGCTGCTACAGTATTCAGTCGCCGATGTTATCGCGCCGGATTCGCAGCACATCCTGAAACACGAGTGGCAGGCGCTGCTAGAACAGGGTGAACGGACCGGGCAAATCACGCTACAGCGCGCCGATGGGGAAAAGCTCATAGTGGACTACACTGCGGTAGCAAATATCGCGCCGGGCCTGCACCTGATCACGGCTCGCGACGCCACACAGCGCAAGCGTTTGGAGGAAGAGTTGATCCGCAGCGAACGCCTGGCCCTGGTGGGACACCTGGCAGCGTCGGTGGCGCACGAGATCAACAATCCCTTGCAAGCCGTTCTGGGCTGTTTGGGGTTGGCCCAGGAGGCGTTGTCACAGGGCCGCGAGACTGACGAATACCTGCAGATGGCGCGCGAGGAGGTACGGCGCATCTCGCGCATCATCAACAACATGAGCGATCTCTACCGCATTCCGACCACACAGATTCAACGCGTGAACGTCAATCTGGTAGTGGAAGAAGTGCTGGAATTGACCCGTAAACAGTGCCGCGACAATCAGGTAAAAATCGTGTGGCGCCCAGAAAAAAGACTACCGCAGCTACAGGCAATTCGCGACCGGCTCAAACAGGTCTGCCTCAATCTGTTACTCAACGCCATAGCCGCCATGCCAGAAGGAGGGCAGCTGACCATCGAAACGCAACACACCCGCGATCCAGAGGGGGTAAACTTGCGTTTCAGCGACACCGGGCATGGTATGCCGCTGGAAGTCCAGGCCCAGATCTTCAAGCCGTTTTTCAGCACGCGCCAACACGGCAGTGGTCTCGGCTTGACCATCAGCCGGGACATCATCACGCAGCATGGAGGAAATATCGAGGTGACAAGCCAGGAAGACGTGGGCACCACCTTCACCGTGTGGCTCCCCCTGGATTACACCCCCAAGACCAGTCCTTGACGGTGCAATACGATGGTATACCAGAAGAGGATCTGATACTCCCGATGAAGCGGATAAGATTAAGGACACCTTCCAGTAAAGAGAGAAGATGGGAAAGTCCTGTTTGACAGTCCTGGCAGCGACCTTATAATGAAAGCCGGAAACGATAACATCGACGCCTGCACACTGAGTCAGGATTCACAAATAGGTACATGTCCACAGATCGCACCGCCCTGGTTCTGGATGACGAGGAAAAAGTACGCTTCTTTCTAGCGCGTACCCTGGAGCTGACCGGCTACAATGTCAAACCGGTGGCTACGGGAAGTGTAGCGCTGGAGCTATTGCGCGATACTTCCTTTGACGTTGCGATTTTAGATCTTAACCTGGGCGGGCGGGTCAGCGGCATGCAGGTCCTACAAGCCATTCGTTGGCGCTGGCCGGATACAATCGTGATCATTCTCACCGGCTATGCCACCCTAGAATCGGCAATGAAAGCGATTCAGGAAGGCGTAGATGGCTACCTGCAGAAACCGGTGAGCCACGAAGAGGTGCGCCAGCTCATCGCCGATGCGCGGGAGCGTAGACAACAACGCGCGGCGAATAGAAGCTCTGACACGCTGGCGAGCGGGCCTTTTCAATTGGATTTGATCCGGCATCAAGCATCATGCGCAGGCCACTTGCTGGACCTTACCCCAACTGAGTATGCACTCCTGGCTTATCTGGTAGAACACGCCGGCGAAGTCCATACCCCCCAAACCCTGGTGAAAGTTGTCCGGGGCTATGACTGTGAGACTCACCGTGAGGCTCGCGAGATCATCAAATGGCATATCCACAAGCTGCGTCAGAAAATCGAACCGGATCCCCAGAACCCGCAATTTCTCCAAAATGTCCGGGGAGTTGGGTACACCCTCCAAACCCAAGCGACGGCAACGTAGGTCATCCGAACCCGCCAACCAAAAACTAACTCAACACTATCGCTTTACGACTCAACCTAACACTTCTCGGCCCCTCAAACCATTATCTCACCTTTATAATAGAAGTAGGGCCGGCCTGTGCCAGTCTCGCATTGCGTTGAATTCATCAACGAGAGGAGCCGGAGCATGACGATTCCTAAACGCATTTTAGCCGTGGATGACGAAGAGCGCGTGCTCTTTGTGCTGCGAGAATCTCTCAAGGGATTGGGGGATGCTTACGAGATCATCACCGCACACAGCGGGCGCGAAGCATTGACCAAAGCAGAAGAACAAGCCATCGATCTACTCATCACAGATCTACGTATGCCTGACGTCGATGGCGTCGCACTGACGCAAGCTCTCCGTACTAGCCAACCGGAGTTGCGCGTTATCTGGATCACGGCCTATAACTCCTATGCAGCTGAAGCACAACGCCTGGACATTCGCCAGTATTTGCGCAAGCCGCTGGACGTGGAAGAGGTTCGCGAAGCTGCCCTGACAGCGTTGCGACCGCGCATTCTCGTCGTCGAAGATCAACCGGATGAACAACGGTTGTATACGCGCGCGTTACAGAAAGTCGGCTACAACGTCATCGCGGTTTCCACCGAACCGGAAGCCCGCGAGATGTTGCACAGCAAACACTTCGACCTGGTTTGCTGCGACATCCACCTCGGGAAGGCGCAAGCCTTCGACCTGTTGTTGGAATACTGGGACAGGTTGCGGGAACAACACACGACCGTGGTCATTATCTCCGGCGACCCCCGCTACCGGGATCCCAGCGAGGAACTGGGTGTGGAATTCTACATCGAAAAGCCTATCTCTATCTCTTCACTGGTCATTCTCACCGAACGCCTGCTTTCCCGAAATCGTCCGATAGCCCGGATAGGCGCCGGGTGAAGATAGAGAGACTTACGTTTTGGAGACCCCTACTGCGAAACTCGCAGAAAGAAGAAAGTCCAGAGGAGGCAGTCTGTGAACAGAAAAAACACATTACTAGAGGACCTAAAAAATCTGCAGATGATGTTCGATGTCATGGGCGACTATCTCTTCGTGCTTGACACCGAAGGCTGCATCCAACACGCCAACCCCACCATCTTGCAGGACCTGGGATACGCAGAAGAGACGCTGCTAGGAAAACATCTGCGGGACCTACATCCGCCGGACCGTCGCGAGGAAGTTGAAGAGAGCATTACGGCGATGTTGGCGAGCGAGGGCGACCGTTACACGATCCCCCTGCTGACTGCCAATGACACGCTCCTAGACGTCGAAACGCGAGCACGCGTGGGACAATGGCAAGGGCAGCCCGCGCTTATCGTTGTCAGCCGGAGCATGGCGACGCCAAACCAGAAGTGCGATGTCACGGTACAAAAACAGGCGGAAATCGAGCAGGAACGCTTCGCGACGCGACTCAATACAGCGGCCGAAATCGCCGAGCAGATTGGCGCCATTCTCGACGTGGAAACCTTGCTGAAGACAGTGATTCCACTGATCAAAGAACGCTTTGGCCTCTATTACGTCCATGTCTACACCCTAAATGAGGACGCAGGGGTATTGAGCCTGCGGGCCGGCTACGGGGAGCCGGGACGCATCATGGTCGAACAAGGCCACCACATCCCCCTGGATCGCAGACAGAGCCTTGTCGCCACGGCAGCGCGGACAAAAGATGTGGTCCTCGTAAACGACGTGAGCGAAGACCCCAACTTCTTGCCCAACCCGCTGCTGCCCGATACCAGGTCCGAGGTGGCCATTCCAGCTATTGCCAGAGGCAAAGTGTTAGGAGTCTTCGATGTCCAGCACAACGTGGCGGGCTACTTCACCCAGGCCGATCTCAATGTCTTTCTCACCCTGGCCGGACAAATCGCCAATGCTCTGCAAAGCGCAGCCCTGTTCTCGCAAGCCGAAGCAGAGCGGGACCGCGCCCAACGTTATCTGGAATCTGCCGGTTCCGCGATCGTCGTGCTCAATGCCCAGGCCGAGATCACGCTGATCAATCAGGCCGGTTGTGAGGCACTGGGCTACACAGAACAGGAACTCCTGGGGCAGAATTGGTTCGAGCTCGTCGTCCCCCCCGGGCTGCGCGAGGATGGCAAGGCGAACTTCCCCAAGCTCATCGCCGGTGAGTTACCCCCACGGTCAGAATACATCGCCCCGGTGACGACAAAGAACGGCGACGAACGGGTCATGAACTGGCACGACAGCGTGCTCTGGGATGAGAAAGGGAACATCATTGGCACGCTCAGTTCTGGCGACGACATCACGGAGCGGCTACGGACAGAGGAACAGGCCAAGACCTTCCAGACATTGGCCGAAACCGCCACCGATGCCATTCTCATGGCAGACCTGGAAACCCAGCAAATCACTTACGCAAACCGGGCAGCCCACACCCTCTTTGGCTGTGACTACGAAAACCGTGAGATGGTAGGGACTGCCGGCTCCCAATTCTGGGCCGAGGAGGATCTCCCCCGCCTACCCCAGATTCTGGAACAAGCCATACTCGAGGGGTGGCAGGGCGACGTCCAACAGCGCCGGTTGGATGGAAGCGTCTTCGCGGCCAACGTGACCGCCTTTGCATTGCAGGATACAGCACAACGGTCGACACATCTCGTCATCATGGCTCGTGATATCACGGAACGCTTGCAAATGGAGATGGAAGCGCGAGAACAAGCAGCCCAAAATCGCGCGCTCCTGGAGGCCATCCCGGATATGATGTTCCGCTTCGACAAAGAGGGCGTGTTCATCGACTTCAAGGCTGAGTCTGGACAGGAACTGCTGGCGCCGCCGGAAATCTTCCTGGGGCGCCACGTCGCCGAAGTTCTACCCCCGAACATCGCCAATGTCACCCTGGAGCACTTACCCCACGTCCTGGAAACCGGCGCCCCGGCAACGTATGAGTATCAGGCGCCCATGGGGGATGTCCTGCACCACTACGAAGCCCGCCTGGTGCGCAGCGGCAAGGATGAAGTCCTGGGCCTGGTGCGTGATGTGACAGAGCAGCGAAAGGCAGAAACACGGGTACGCGAGAGCCAGCAGTTACTGGCTTCATTCTTGAACAACTTCCCCGACCTGGCCTTCGCTAAGAACAAACAAGGCACAGTAATCCTGAGCAACCAAGTGCTCGAGAAGACTTTCCCTGTCGAGGGCGGGGTGTTGGGAAAGACAGTCTACGATCTGGTGCCGCCGGAATTCGCCGAGAAGATCTGGACTTCAGAGAAAGCCGTTATAGACACCGGCGAGACCATCACCATCGAAGAACTGGTCCCGATGGATGATGGCATGCACACCAAGCTTACAACCAAATTCCCACTCTACGATAGCGAGGGAAACGCCACGGGGTTGGGTGGGGTCTCCTTCGACATCACCGACCGCAAACAGGCGGAGG
>JAFGNR010000244.1 GCA_016926915.1 Anaerolineae bacterium | reverse complement strand
GCGCATCGGAATGCGTGGGCGCATCGGAATGCGACATCTCTACGGCCCGGCGCACAGGCGCTGCGTCTGGAGAGCGTTTGCGTCCTCAGGATCGATGCGCAGTGCGACGTCAATGTAGGGCTGCGCGTCGGCGCACTGATCCAGGTAGTAGTAACAGAGGCTCAACGTATAGTAGGTCTCGATAGGCGGACCTTTCACCGATCCGGTGCCCCCCGTCGCCTCGATGACACCCTGCGCATTCGGGGTCAAGGCCACGGTGCGGATAGGCAGCCGTTCCGGCGTCAGTAACGGCTCGAACCAACCCACGTAAACCTGCCCTTCAGGCAACGGGGGCAGCCCGGCCAGTCTGACGGCATAGCGACCATCGAGAGGGTTCAGGCGCACGTACCCCGCCACGTCCGCGAACGGTTCTTCGCCGTTCAACGTGGCGCGGATGGGAAGCAACACGTCCTCGGGAAAGACGAATTCCCCGCGCAAGACTTCACGACCCGCAGGACCGGCGTTCAATTGTGCGGCCGGCTCCTCGGTCACGCGGAAGAAGACTACCTGGCGGCGCGCTTCAAATTCACCATAGCGCACGGCGTTCTCTAGCTGGGGGATGGCGTCCTCGTAATTGCGGCGCTGAAAAAAGAGCGTGCCCAGATGCCCGGCAGCGCGGGCGTGGGTCGGCTCGATTGCCAACGCCTGTTCCAACACCGGTTGCGCCCGGTCATATTCCCCTTGCAGCAGGTATCCCCACCCCAGCATGTCGAGGGCGTTGGCGCTGCCGTCGTCGATCTCGGCCGCGGCGGCAAAGCTGCTCTGCGCCTGCTGGAAATACTGAAGCACCTGTTGGTTACGCCCCAGCGCCGTGTAGACATGAGGCAAATTGGGATAGTCGGCCAGCAAATCACGGTAGGCCGCAATCGCCGCGGAGTAGTTGCCCTGCATTTCCAGCACGTATCCGTAGTTTCGCCGCACATCGACGTTGGTGTCATCCAATTGTAGGGCCGTGGCGATAGCGTCGTTGGCGGCAAACCAGCCTCCGGCGTCGATGTAGGCCTCGGCAAGGTAAGCATACGCTTCGGGCAAAGTCGGATCGAGCGCCACGGCCTTGCTGCACACCTCAACAGCCTCCTCGGGGACGCCCAGCCAATCGTACGCCAGCCCCATCACGGCCCAACCAAAGGCGTTTTCCGGATCGAGTCGCAGCCCCTCCCGCGCCATCTGCAGAGCGCGCTCCGGGCGGCCGTGGAAAACCAGCAGGCGCGCCAGATCGAAGTAGAGGTCGGAGCGCGTGGGGTCTGCCTCAAGAGCCAGGCGATAGGCCGCGATGGCTTGTGAAAACTTCCCCTCGATATAGAAATCGACCGCCTCGGCCGTATACGAGCTAATGGAACGGGTAGGAGTAGGCAAAGGCGTCGCCGTGCTCGACACCTGCATGACACCCGGCGTCTCCTGCAAACGGTACAGCAAGAGCACACCGGCCCCGATCAATATCAGATAGATGAAGACGCGCGCCCAAGAAGTACGGCGCTGCGATCTACGACGATACGGACGACGGGTAGACTTCAGTTGCATTCCGGCGCCTCATCCCCAATAACGAACACACGCATCAGCGATCGCGAACTCATCTGCCTATCATAGCAGCCCTTGCGCACGATACCAGCTCCAGGCCTCCTCGACCGCCAGCCGCGCCGTCCGTCCGGCGAAGCCCAACTCACGCTCGGCCTTCGCGCCATCGAAATACAGGAATCGCGCGCCCAACCGCAACTGGTTGCCGCTCACCAGGGGCGGTCGGGTATGAAGTCCATTCCAGAGATCGACCAGCCACGCAACGGCGCCCATCGTGACGCGGGGCACCGTGAACCAGGGAGGGCGACTTCCGGTAACATCCGCCACGATGTTCAGCAATGCGCGGTGGCTGATGTTCTCGCCGTTGAGCACGTAACGCTCCCCCGTTTTCCCGCGTTCAGCCGCCAGGACGTGACCGTGCCCCACAGAACAACCCGAGACCACCCCCATCCCGCCCGAAGGCGCCGCAAGGGTTTTCCCGTTCACCGCGGCGCGGAGAATCTCGCCGCCAATGAACCCCACATCCCGCTGCCCGATGACGGTCACCGGATTGACGATGACAACATCCAGACCGGCAGCGACCGCCCTCCTGACTTCTTCCTCGGCCAAAACCTTGCTATGGCCATAGGGAAAACGACGGGGAGATAAATTGAACGTCGCCGTCTCATCCAACAGTTGGCCCGGATAGGTGGGAACCCCCAACGCCCCCACCGAACTGGTAAACACGACGCGTTTGACGCCCTGCGCCCGGGCGGCTTCCAGAACATTCCGCGTACCCTCGACGTTGACCTGATAGATCAACTCCTTGGAATTCCGCCAATATTGGGAAATCGCGGCGGCGTGAAAGATCCAATCAACGCCCTCTGCAGCGGCCAGCAGCGAAGCAGGGTCGCCAATATCGCCCACCACCATCTCGGGATCCAGACCCGCGAGCGCGTCCAAGCGAGAGGTAGAACGTTGGAGAGCGCGCACGGTATGCCCTCGCCTTTGCAAAGCTGACACGATATTCGCCCCGACACAGCCTGTCGCCCCGGTCACCAGAACCAGCATGTCATCCCTCCCCGCAACGCCCCTGCGCACCTAAGTGCGCGTTGACCGCCTGCACCAACGCGCCGCTGGAAACAAGGTCCGTGATCGCGGCGATCTTGGGCGAGAGTACGTCATCATGCTCCAAGAAAGGAACCCGTTCGCGCACTTCCGCAAAGGCAGCTGCGGTCCCCCGGCCCAGCTCCAGACAGCGCCCCAACTGCTCGCGACGGAGGTCCACGCCCTGCGACGCCAACAACAGTTCGATCGCAATGATGCATTCGACGTTCTCGATGACCTGACGGGCGTGGTGGGCGGCATTGGTCGCCATGCTCACGTGATCTTCCGTGTTCGCCGACGTCGGGATCGAGTCCGCCGTCGACGGGTGCGCCAACACCTTGTTCTGAGAAGCCAAAGCTGCCGCCGTGTACTGCGCTAACATGAAACCGCTCTCCACCCCCCCGTGCCGGGTCAAGAAAGGCGGCAACCCGCGACTCAGCGACGCGTCGATCAGGCGCGCAATCCGGCGCTCGCTAATATTGCCCAGCTCGGTCATTCCCAACTTGAGATAATCCATGGCCAGCCCAATCGGTTCGGCGTGGAAATTGCCGCCGGAAATCACTTCCGGCGCTCCCTGTTCGTCGAAGAATATCAAGGGATTGTCCGTCACCGCATTCAATTCAATTTCCAAAGCCCACCGGGCATACGCCACCGTATCGCTTACTGCGCCGTGAACCTGCGGAATACAACGGAGGCTGTAGGCATCCTGGATGTCTCGGGGATCGTGAGGACGCAGAAAGCCGCTCCCTGACAACAGGCGACGCATGTAGGCCGCGGTGTCCACCTGGCGTGGATGGGGTCGGACCAGATGGACGCGCGCATCGAAAGCCGCCAGTGTGCCCTGCAGCGCCTCCATAGACAAGGCCCCGGCGATATCGGCGGCCTGCACCAGGTTCTCGGCGCGCAGCGTTGCCAGCGCCCCCAGCGCCGTCGTCACGGCAGTGCCGTTGATCAACGCCAGCCCCTCTTTGGCCCCCAACACCACCGGCGCAAGACCGGCGCGGCGCAAAGCCTCGCCGCCGGGCAAGCGTTCCCCTTGCCAGAACGCTTCCCCCTCGCCGATGAGCACACAGGCCAGATGTGCCAACGGGGCCAGGTCGCCGCTCGCGCCTACAGAGCCATAAGCCGGAATCACGGGCGCCACGCCATGGTTCAGCAACGCCGCCAGGGCTGCGACCACCTCCGGACGGATACCGGAATAGCCCATCGCCAGCGTGTTGGCCCGCACCCCAATCACGGCGCGGACACTCGGCGGGTCGAGCGGCGGTCCTACCCCCGCAGCATGGCTCAGCACGAGATTACGTTGGAGAGCCGCGACTTCGTGAAGTGGAATGATGCGTCCCTTGAAGGCGCCGAATCCCGTGGTGATACCGTAGGCAATTTCACCCCGTGCTAAGAGCGTCTGCACCCCTTCCCAGGAATGGCGCATGGCAGAGAGCGCATAGGTGGAGATCTCGACGCTGGCGCCCGCAGCCACCGCCGCAACGTCTTCCATGGTCAGGTGTTCACCGGTAAGCGTAACCTTTTCAATGTTCAATGGCGTGTTCGATCCTGAAACGATATGGGTTTAGGACCCAGGTGGGACACACTTTGAAAGTGCATCCCGGCTTTTAATCCGGCGTCATTGCGCCGGATGGATATCCTGCACCTTGAGCTGGAGATAGGAGCGCCCGTTCCAGTCATTGCGGACGAGATGGTAAGCCAGATCCACCGTGTCGGGCAGACGCTCGATCCAATCTCCCTGGCGGAATGCAATCGCACTCCAACGCGTGCCGCGTTCGTCAAGCACGTAAAAACGCAGATGCCGCCCGTCCAGACCCACGGCTTTGGGATCGGCGACCCGGGCGCCACGGCTCATCAATAACGGATGGGGATTGCCATAGCCGAAGGGCGCCAACCGCTCCATGGCCCGGTACGTATCCCACGAGAGTTCATGCAACGGAACCTCTGCATCAACCTGCAGAGAAGGCGTCAGCGACACATCGACCAGTTGTTCCCGGGCCAGGACCAGCAAACGTTCCTGGAGTTCCAACAGCCGGCCGGTATGGATGGTGAATCCGGCCGCTGCCGCGTGGCCGCCGTAACGCACGAAAAGATCGGACATCGAGTCCAGAGCTTCCGTAATGTGGAATTCAGGAATAGACCGCGCAGAGCCTTTACTGTAAGGCGTCCCTTCCTCGATGACGACGACCGGACGGTAGAACTCCTCACACAGGCGCCCGGCAGCCAGGCCAATGATGCCCGCTGGGAAGTCAGAAGAAGCCGCGAACAACAACGGCGCCTCGTTTTCCATATCCAGCACCATCGCGCGCGCTTTCTCCTGCACGAACGTAGTGAGCTCCTGGCGCTCGCGATTGAGGGACTCCAGCTCGCGCGCCAGAGGCAATGCCGTAGAAAGATCCGGTGCAACCAGTAACCGGTAAGCGGTACTGGCTTCGCCAACACGTCCGGCAGCATTAAGCCGTGGGGCCAGCACAAAACTGATCGTCGAGGCCTGAACCTTACCGGGGTCGATCCCCTTCAATTGCATCAAAGCCGCCAGGCCCGGACGAAGCGCAGCGTTCAGTATCTCCAAACCGGCCTGGACGAGCACATGGTTTTCTCCCAGTAGCGGGACCATATCGGCTACCGTGCCCAGCGCCACCAGGTCCAGCAAAGTCTCCTCGGCCAACTCGAATTGCGTCGTGGGCAGAGGAACCTGGGCATTCACACGCAGAAGCGCCTGGGCCAACTTGAAGGCGACCCCCGCCCCGGAAAGGTCTTTGAAGGGATAAACACAATCTGCACGGCGCGGATTGAGCACGGCGTTGGCATTGGGCAATACCTGCCCCACGTGATGATGATCGGTAATCACCACGGTCATACCCAGCTGCCGAGCCAACGCAATCTCATCCAGAGAACGTGTGCCGCAATCGACCGTGATCAAAAGGCGCACATCTTGCTCGGCCAACGTTTGCAAGGCTTCGGGATTGAGTCCATATCCTTCCTCGACGCGATCAGGAATGTAAGGGAGCACTGCGCAGCCCAGGGATTCCAAAGTCTGCGTCATAATCGCAGTTGCCGTGATCCCGTCGACGTCGTAATCGCCGTAGACCGCGATGGTCTGTCTTCCGACAATGGCGTTCCGAATCAACGCTACCGCTTCGACCATCCCCTGCAGATCGAAAGGATTGTCATTGGAGACAGTTCTATCCAGAAAGGATTGGATCTCACCGACCGTGGTCAAGCCCCGATTGAACAGAACCTGCACCACCAAAGGATGAAAGGAGGCATACCGCTCGAAAAGCGCTTGAGGAGCCCGGGGAACCACCCGCCATTGTTTACGCCATAAGGGCATACTGTTTCATCCTTCCCAGAAACTCAGGAGCAACGCCGAGATTGAAAAGCGACACTGCCAACTCTCAGATAGCTTCTTAGAAAACCTTACTGTGACTGCTGGCCCGGACGGAGACATGCGTTGTGCCTGGCGACTCACGAAATGGTTGCAATTTTAACAACCTGGAAAGTATACCACAGTGAGTGAGCGCGTCAAAAGCGAATTGCTCCCTTGCAGCTACAAGACTCTTGGATATACTCGATTGCAGGTCGGTATCGCCGCGAAAACCATGACCAGCAACTTTCCAGAGCGGCGCAAAGCAACGGGAGACCATGAAATGTCCGAG
>JAFGNR010000243.1 GCA_016926915.1 Anaerolineae bacterium | reverse complement strand
TGGTGGAAGCGACAATGAAAGGAGGTCTACAGGTGATGAAACGCCGCACAACGAATGTCGTGTGTATGGCGCTCAGTCTGGTCTCGATAGGGCAGATTGTGGCCGCGATTGTATTCTACAACTGCCTGGGATTGGCCTGGCTGGCCAATCTCGGTTGGGGTGTGATGATGATCTCGGCGGTTTTCGGCTGGCTGCCCATTTTCACCTTCCGTCGCCAGGGTGGGGTTGCTGCGGGCAAAGGGTACATCCATACCACCCGGCTGGTGGATTCCGGTATCTATGGCATTGTCCGGCATCCCCAATACCTTGCGGGGATGCTGCTGAGCGTCGCCCTGGCGTTGATCGCCCCTCACTGGATCGTGGCCGTTCTCGGTGCAGCTGCTATCGCGACCTACGTTTGGAGCGCCTTTGCGGAGGACCGCGATAATCTGGCGAAGTTCGGCGACGCGTACCGGGTTTATATGAACCGTGTGCCCCGGCTCAATGCGGCGGTGGGGCTGGCGCGTTGGTTGCTTAACCGGTGTCAACGAGCGAGATGAAGTCGATGAAAGGGAAAGATCAGATGGAAGAGATGGTGATTCGAATCGAGGGCCTTTCGGCTGTTTACGGACGGGGCGCCCGTCAGGTCCGGGCGCTCCAGGAGGCTTCCTTGGCGATTCGGCGGGGCGAGATTTTCGGATTGTTGGGTCCCAACGGCGCCGGCAAGACTACGCTGCTCTCGTGTGTGGAGGGGATTCATACCCCCGCCGCTGGCGGTGTGTGGATCGACGGCATCGATGTGCGGCGCTATCCGCGCGTCGCGCAGCGCAAACTAGGGATTCAACTGCAACAGACGGCGCTGCTCGACGATCTGACGGTGGCGGAGCTGGTCGAGGTCTACGCGGCCCTGTACGAAGTCTACTTGGACCGCGCTGCGGCGCTGGCGCTGCTGGCGCGATTCGAGCTGCAAGACAAGACCCGGTCCCTGGCGCGGCGTCTTTCCGGCGGGCAGAAGCAGCGTCTGGCTTTAGCCTTGGCCGTGGCAAACGATCCTGAAATCATCCTGCTGGACGAACCGACCGCGGCTCTCGACCCCCGGGCGCGGCGCGCCGTCTGGGAGATCATCCGGCGGCTGCACCAGGAGGGGCGTACCCTCGTGATCACTACCCACAGTATGGAGGAGGCCGAGGCGCTGTGCGGGCGCGTGGCCATCATCGATGCCGGGCGCATCGTTGCGTGCGACACGCCGGCACGTCTCATCGCGGCGCTGGATGCAGCGCCCGTGTTGAGGACCCAGTTCGATATTCCTTTGGAGCAGGTAGAAAGTCTTCCCGGCGTGCGGATGGTGCGTTATTCGGGGGAGTATCTCGAAATCGAGACGACCCGGCCCCAGGAGACCCTGGCCGGGCTACAACAGGCGGCGGTTCAACAGGGGCGTTCGATCGCAGATATTATGCTCCGCCAACCCAACCTGGAAGATGTGTTCCTGAGACTGACCGGTAAGACGCTGGCTGCATGGAAGGAGTCGTGATATGAAGCAGTTCTTGAAGTTGACGAAAGCGATGTTTCTGATGCACGTGCGAAATCGCACGACCTTGTTCTGGAATATGGTGTTCCCTATCTTTCTCCTGGTGATCTACCGCGTTGCGTTTGGCGATGGTCAGGTCGGCGCGGTCAGCTACATGGATTGGGTGGTACCCGGCGTCGTGGTCTTCAACATTCTGGCGTTTGGTCTGCTGGGCAGCGGTACGATGATGGTGGAGATGCGCGAGAAGGGCGTCTTACGACGCTTGCACGCCAGTCCGGTTGCTGCATTGCCCCTGGTAGGCAGTTACCTGCTGGTCAACGTCTTGATCGCTCTGGTGCAGTGTGTGTTGGTCTTGGGCTTCGCCGTGGTCGTTTTCGGGATGCATCTCACGGCAGCGGGGGTGCTGCGGGCGCTGCCGATGATCATCGTAGGCATTGTGACCTTCGTCGCGCTGGGACAGGTCGTCAGCGGTGTGGCGCCCAGTACCGGTATGGCCATCGCGGTGGGGCAGATCTTGAACTTCAGCCAGATGTTCATCACCGATATGATCATGCCCATCGATGCCATGCCCGCCTGGATTCAGGATGCCGCGCCCTACTTGCCGGCATACGCGGTCGCGCAGCTGGTGCGGCCTCCACTGTTGGAGGGTACGTTCGCTCCCAACTTGGGAAGCCATCTGCTGGTGACGGCTGTCTACGCGCTGGGCGCGGCTTTGCTGGCTGCCGGATTGTTCCGCTGGTCGCCCAAACGCTAGTGGAAGAGGGGAGCGTCTCGCCTTCTCGCTATTCCTGCGCTATACTGGAATTGGAGGTCGAAACCCATGCCATCTGAAGCGCCCTTCCCGTTGCCTCGCCGGCAATACCGCTGGTATATCCTGTTCTTCAACGTCTTGATGTTCGGTTCTCTGGCAGGGGCCCTGGTCATGACTCTGTGGGATACCGGGGCGGGGGTGGGCTGGCAGGAGCTGATCACCGTGTTTTTGCTGGTCGGTCAGGCCGGGATCTATCTTGGCATAATATTGCTTGCCCCAGGGTGGCCGGTGTCCACGCGACTCTTGCTGTTCTATTTCGGAGCGTGCCTGGCCATGTGGGCTGTCGAGACCTGGCTGACGCCCGAAATCTGGTGGCTGGGTTTCGCCTACATTGGACAAATGTTTGGGCTATTGCCGCTGGTGGGGGCTATTGCGGGCACGGTCTTCGTCTCCCTGGTGATGTACTGGTTCTTCATGACCCAAACGGATTTGGGAACGACCGGCGCCGGGATGCTTTATGGCATGGCTGCACAGTGGATCTCCATCCTGGCCATTTTCGTCTTCCTCAACCAGCTCATTCGTACCAGTCAGGAACGCGGCAAGCTGATTGCCGAGCTCGAGGCCGCCAAAAGAGCACTCGAGCTCGCGCAGGTGCGGGAGGCTGAACTGGCGGTGCTGCGGGAGCGTGAACGGCTTGCCCGGGACCTCCATGACAGTCTCGGGCACGCATTGGTAGCTCTCTCGGTGCAGCTGGAAGCCGTGCAGCGACTCTACCGCGTGGATCCCGAACGGGCTTCTGCCCAGGTGGATGAACTCAAAGTTTTAACGCGTGGCAGCATGGATGCTTTACGGCGTTCTATCGCCGGATTGCGGGCGCCGGGATTGGGGGAGCGCGACCTGCGAACAGCCCTCCAGCTCCTGTGCGTGGATTTCGGGCAGCGGACGGGGATTGCTGTCGATTGTGATCTGGACGCGGTAACCGATAAACTGAATCCTGCACTTGCCGAGACCGTGTGGCGGGTGACCCAGGAAGCGCTGACCAACGTGGAAAAACATGCCCAGGCCCAGCACGTTGCAGTTTGTCTTGCGCATGAACCGGGCCTGGTTATGATGCGTGTAACCGATGATGGCGTGGGTTTCCGTTCCGGTTTTCAGCCTGCCCCCGGACATTTCGGTCTGCGCGGCATGCGCGAACGGGTAGAGGGAATGGGCGGAACCCTGCGCCTGGACGATGCCGGCGGCGCCGTTATTGAGGCGCGCTTACCCTTGATCAGTGGACAATAGACAATGGAACAACCGATTCGCGTGCTGTTGGTGGAAGACCAAACCCTGATGCGTCAGGGCATGAAGACGATTCTCGACCTGGAGCCAGGTTTCCGCGTGGTGGGCGAGGCCGCTGGCGGAGAGGAAGGCGTGCAGAAAGCCCTGGCGCTGCGCCCCGACGTGATCTTGATGGATGTACAGATGCCGGGGATGAACGGCCTGGAGGCCATTGCCGCGATCTGCGGCGCCTGGCCCGAGGCCAAGATCATCATTCTGACCACCTTCGCCCGTGAGGATTACGTATTCGAAGGCGTGCGGTCAGGTGCGCGCGGGTTTCTGTTGAAAGACACGCCTGCCGAGGCGCTGGTTCAGACGATACGGCGTGTTCATGCCGGCGACGTCTTCATTCAACCGGAACTCGCCTCGCGGTTGTTACGTGAGCTGCTTCGCCCGCAGAGCGCGGCAATCGAACCCCTGACCGACCGCGAACACGAAGTCCTGGTGCTGCTGGCCCAGGGACACTCCAACCGCGAGATTGCGGAACGCCTGGTGCTTTCCGAAGGCACGGTAAAGAACCACGTTTCCAATATCCTGGGCAAACTACAGGCCGAGAATCGTACCCACGCCGCTGACATTGCACGCCGCCACGGATTGTTGTGACAGGAGGCCTGGATGGCGAAGCGTGAAGTGGGGCATCCCGCCGCCGGGGTCCTTGTGGGCTTGTTCATTCTTTCCGCCGCAACGCTGACCTTCGAGGTCAATCTGACGCGCCTCTTCGCTGTGGCGCAATTCTATCATTTCGCCTTTATGATCATCAGCCTGGCGTTGTTGGGCTTTGGCGCCGGCGGGACGTTTCTGGCGCTGTTTCCTCGCCTGTCTCAGAGGTGCGCATCTGAATGCGCCGCTTCCACGCGTGTGCTGGCAGGTCTATCCCTGGCCTTTGCCGTGACGGGGATAGCCTCGTACGGCCTGACCAATTGGGCGCCATTCGATTCGTTTAGTATTGTGTGGGACCGTCGCCAGATTGTCATCCTCGCGCTGCATTACTTCGCCCTGGCCCTGCCCTTTCTGGCAACCGGTTTGATCGCCGGGTTGTTGTTCTCGATGTTTCCCGAATCGAGTGGACGGCTTTATGCTGTCAATCTCACCGGCTCTGCTTTGGGGTGTCTTCTGGCGATTGCCGCGCCCGGGGTTCTTGAAGGCGAGGGCGCTTTGCTGTTGAGTTGCCTGCTGGGCAGTGTGGCTGCCGGGGTTTTCGCCTGGCGTGTTCCCTGGATGCGGGCTGCCGCCGGGCTTCTGGCTTTGCTGTTAGGTGCAGCGTTATTCCGGCGCCCGGAACTGCTGGATCTGCAGATTTCACCCTACAAGGGATTGCGCTATGCCTTGCAGGTTCCAGAAGCCCACTTGAAGTCTCAAGCGTGGAATAGCTTCTCGCGGGTCGATGTCGTCGCCAGTCCTGCTATCCGCTCCTTGCCCGGTTTGAGCTACCGCTATACCGGCCCGTTGCCGGCCCAGGAGGGGCTGTTTGTGGATGGGGATGATTTGAATGCCATTCTGGTTACGGGCGCCGGTCTCTCGCTTACTTCTCCTGAATTGGGTTTTGCCGCTTATCTTCCGTCCGCGCTGGCCTATCAGCTGCGCCCTGACGGCGCGGTGTTGGTGCTCGAACCGCGCGGCGGCCTGGAAATCTGGACGGCTTTATCTGGGGGCGCTGCCTCTGTCGCCGCTGTCGAGTCCAATGCCTTGATCGTAAGCGCTGCCGGAAGTGTCTACGACCTGCCGCGCGTAACAACCTTCATCGAGACCCCGCGTAGCTTTGTGCGCCGCACTGCGTCGTTCGCGTCGTCTCCCCGGTTTGACGTCGTGACGCTGGCGCTGAACACCCCCTATCGCCCGATTCGTTCCGGCTCGTACAGTCTGGGGGAAGACTACGCCCACACGGTGGAGGCATTCCAGGATTACCTGGCGACGTTGTCGCCCGGCGGGCTTCTGGTGGCGACCCGCTGGATCCAGCAGCCGCCTAGCGAGTCCCTCCGTGCGTTTGCCCTGGCGGTGACGGCGGTAGCGGATGCCGGAGGCAACCCCGCTGACCAGATCGTGGCGTTTCGCGGCTATACAACGTTGACGTTGCTGGTCAAGAACGGCGCCTTCACTCCTGAAGAATTGACCGTTGTGCGGGCGTTTGCGAGCTCGCGCGCCTTCGATCTCGTCTATCTGCCCGGTCTCGCCGCTTCTGAGGTGAACCTGTACAACGTGCTGCCGGAGCCATTCTATTTCCAGGCTTTCACGGGCTTGCTCCAGGCTGAGGACCGCGCTGCCTGGTATGCCGGCTATCCTTTCCAGGTATTTCCTCCCACGGATGATCGTCCCTTCTTTGGGCATTTCTTTCGGTGGCGTCAGGCTCCCCAGGTGCTGGCAGAGCTGGGTAAGACCTGGCAGCCGTTCGGCGGCGCGGGGTATTTCGTCCTGGCGGCGCTGCTCCTGGTGGCGTTAGGGGCGGCCGGGGTGTTGATTTTAGCGCCGGTAGCGATACATCAGAGGATCACGCTGCAACAGGGCGCCGCTCCCCGCGTGATAGGCTATTTCGGTCTTCTGGGGTTGGGGTATCTCTTCGTCGAAGTGCCGCTTGTGCAGCATTTCATCCTATTCCTTGGTCACCCTGCATATGCCTTGACCGCAGTTCTCTTTGCCTTGCTTTTCTTCTCTGGGATAGGCAGTGCGATCTCACCGCGGATCCCCTTGCGGTGGGCGCTGGCGCTCATTCCGGTGGTAAGCGTGATTTATGCAGGGGCGCTGCCCTTGGTGTTCGCTGTGTTTTTGGGGCTGCCGCTGGTCGGACGGATGGCGCTGGCGGTTCTGGCGCTGGCGCCGCTGGGAATCCTGATGGGCATCCCCTTTCCGGGGGGGCTTCGCTTTCTGTTCCCGGCGTCCGGCGCCATGCAGCTCCCTTGGGCCTGGGGGGTCAATGGCGCCGCCTCGGTAGTGGCCTCGGTGTTGGGTGCGTTGTTGGCTCTTACGCTCGGCTTTCGTTGGGTGTTGGTGATGGGAGCGATATGTTATGGCCTGGCAGGGTTCGTCATTCCCTACGGTATCGGGGACGGGGCCGGAATCCCGGTTCCCGTTCCGGTCAACGGGACGAAACTCACACCGCCGAGAGTGTAGGCTTTGAGGCCGTCGGGTTCATTCACGAAATGCCAGAGCGTCTGGTATCCCCCCGGCGGGCCGATGGGAATGACGATGCTGCCGCCTGGGGCTAACTGTTGTACCAGGGGTTGCGGGAGGTGATCCGGCGCGGCGGTGACAATGATGGCATCGAAGGGCGCATAGGCTTCCCAACCGTAATAGCCATCCCCCTGTTGTAGATGGACATCCCCGTATCCTAACTCCTCCAGGAGGCGCGTCGCCTTTCTGGCCAGTTCCGGCACGATCTCAATGCTGTAGACCTCGACGCCCGGTAATTCGGACAGGATTGCAGCCTGGTAGCCGGACCCGGTCCCGATCTCCAGGACTTTCTCGCCGGGCTGGAGATTCAGCAGTTCGGTCATCCAGGCCACAATGAAAGGCTGCGAGATTGTCTGCCCGAAACCGATGGGCAACGGGTGATCGGCGTAGGCTTCATCAAGATAGTCGATCGGGACAAAGCGGTGTCGCGGCGCCGTTCGCATGGCGGCGAGCACCTCGGGATTCTCGATGTCGCGCGCGATGATGGTCTGTTCGACCATAGCTTCGCGCAGTTCTGCAAAGCGCGCTTCTGTGAGCGCGTCCTCGCGCGGCGCCGCCGTGGGAGAAGCAGGTGTGGGCTCCAACCCGGGTCGGAATCTGAGAAGCCATACCCCCGCTGCCACGATGATCAGGGCCGCAGCGACTCCGAGCACTGGGATCCATTTCTTGCGCATCTTGTCTCTCCCTGGCGGGTTCCGGAAGTAGGAGTGATAGCGGCGGTCCCCCGTGTTGGCGGTTCCCCGATCTATATGTGTGTTCTCAATTGAGTGGCGTTTTGCGTTCGGAAAGCCACCAGACGACCAGGATGCCCACAAGCAGGAGGGTGGGGATCGCCAATGGCCACCAGCGCACGCGATTCTCCGGAACATTACCCATCACGGGATGTTGCCTGGGAATCGCCGTGGCGCCTGCCTCGTCGTGGGTTGTTTGCGGGTCGCTGGCAATCACAACCGTCGCTGCCGGAGCGCCAGGCGCGGGCTGTCCAACGGGGACAACACCGGCCGTAGGCGTCGGCAGTCGAAAGGGCGTAGCGGTTGGCGTCAGCGTCGCCGTCGGCGTCACGGTCGCCGTTGCTATGGGCAGTGGGGTCTCCGTCGGGGTTGCCGTCGGGATAATCTCGGTGGGGGTGGCAGTGTCGGTTGGCGGCGCCTGGGTAGGCGTCGGCGGCGCAGCCCCGGCGCGGTATTGCGCCGCGAACGCCGTGGTCAGATTCATGTAGGTGTCCCCGTAGGTGCGCGAGGGTTCGATGTGCGTCCCCTCGAGCCATTCGTTGAAACTGGTGATTACAACCCAATCCGCATTGCTCTGAATGGCTCCTGACCACGTTTCCTGGTAGTAGGCGCCGCCGGCGCGGTCGCGGACAAAGGCGTCACCCCGTCCTGTGGCCAGGTCGTTATAACCGGGCATCACCGTCGCCACCCAATAGCGGTAGGCTCCGAGACTCTGTCCCCACTCGCGTACTTCGTTGCCCCAGCGGATCAGGACGGAGGCCGGATCTGCCGACCAGGCGACGCTATAGAGGTATAGCCCATCGAAGACCTGGAGATGCTCGGGGTGAATACCTTCCGCGATCCACAACATCGTATGGTTAGGGTCGATCTGTTGCCGGAGGGCTACCCAGGTTTCTACGGGAAAGATATCTTGCTTCCAGAAGAACACCACGGGTTTGCCGCCGACCCGGAGGTAGGCGCCATGAGGAGCGTGTTGGTCTCGCACTACGATCAGCGCGTTGGTCAAGTCGTTCAGATTGTTAATGAAGGGGCCGGGGATGTCCACCGTCAGGGCGGCTTTCATGCCATGGGCCATGGCCTTGTCGAGGAGGATGCGAAAGTTGGTTTCGGTCTGGTTATTCGTGACTTGCGGGCCATACCAATCCAGGACCAGGGCATCGATACCCACCTGTTTGGCTTGCAAGACATGAGACTCGATGACCATGGGATCGGCAGAGATATACGGGGCGTTTGGCTGATCCGGCAGAGGCAGCGTCCACGTACTGGCGTCGAACCACGCGTAATAGAAAGCCAACACCAGCCGCTCGTTCTGGGCCTGGGTGGGCGCCGGTGGGCTCAGGGTGAGCACCATCATGATCAGAATTAGTAAACCAATCTGGCGATTCCGCACATGTTCCTCCACGTGCAGTATAGCGCAGCATGCCAGAAGGACAACCCCACTCTACAAATCTCTGGACAGGGCGCCCTTCCTCCTGTATAATGCGATGCACATAAGGTGAGGTTAGGAGCAAACTATGTCGATTTTGCAAAGTGTGGGAGGGGGAATTCTGGGCTTTGTTGTGGCCTTGGTCCCCTTGATCATATTACATGAGCTTGGGCACATGTTCGCCGCCAAGTCGTTAGGGGTGTGGGTTCGGGAGTTCGGAATCGGCTATCCTCCGCGGATGCTTAAGCTGTTCAAGTGGCAAGAGACTGTGTTCACGCTGAATTGGCTCCCGATTGGCGGATTCGCCCGCATGGAAGGCGAAGAATTCGTGGAACAGGACGCCGCTATGGCGGAGCATGAGGTAGATGAAGACAGGCCGTCAATAGAGGAAGTCCGGGCGCATAGCCTCTATGCGCAGTCGCCGTTCCGCAGGATTTTGATTTATTTGGCCGGTCCGGCGATGAACCTGCTAACCGCCTGGGTGCTCTCGATTCTGATCTTTGCTGTTGTGGTGCCGACCACAGATGTCCATATTGCAGA
>JAFGNR010000043.1 GCA_016926915.1 Anaerolineae bacterium | reverse complement strand
CGTGTGACACCCAGGCAGGATGTTGCCAGTATATGCCCGTTCCCCGATCGGGCAATCGTCATACGCGCCTATCCAGCGCCACCGGTCTCAGGTCGCCATCCGACGCCGGGCAGAACCCAATGCCCAGGGCAGTGCCCACGACGATGACCGCCGCGGGCGAATTGCACGCGGGCATAGTGCACGCGTGCACCGCCGCCGCCGCCGTGCCATCGTGGATAGGATGGACGCGCGCGGCGCGCCCGCAGTGGTCGCGGACGGCCCCGGCAATGAGGGGGCGCACGTCGTCGCCCAGGAGGCTCATGCGGGCGTAGATGCCGTTGCCCAACAGCCGTCCCCCATCCACGTAAGCCGCAACGCTCATCATAATGTCGCCGCCGGGCACGCCGGCCTCCTCCAACCCACGGCAGAGAGCCTCCGCCACGAAGGCCAGAACTTCCCGGCCCGTGTACCGTTCGGCGGCTGTGGGATCGTTGCGGAAAACCCACGCGGTGGGGTGCGAGGGCAGCAAGTCCAGCGCTGTGATGGCGCCCCCGGTCAGGGTGAGCTTCGCGCGCTTGACGTTGGTCTGCCCGAAGTCGAACGCCATGAGGGTGCGCGCCTCGGCCGGCCCGTAGCGACCGGCGCCCAACAGCGCCATATCGCCGTGAAACGGCGTAATCGATAGTCGCAACGCTTCGCCATAGCCCAACTCGTCCAGGAGCGCGCGGGCGTGCGCCACGATGCGGCGGCCCAGCTCGCCGCGCATCAGACCGCCCCCGAACCAGACATGCCGGATGCCCCGCCAGATCTCCCACTCCGCCGCCGTCCATTCGGAGCGCGCCGCCCGGTTACACGCGTCGCCGCGATGGAGTGTGAGCAGAATATAGGCCAGGTTACGCCCCAGCCGCAGCGCGATAGCTTCGGCGGTCGCGCGCGCCCCGGCCTCCGCAGCCTGCAGGCAGTCATTCACGTACAAGGGAAGCGCCCGGCGGACTTCCGGCCGGTCGCTCTGCCGCAGCGAGTCCGGCAGGCCGAGCGTGTCGGCATGCGCCAGGGCAAGGCGGACCACGGCTTCGCTGGAGAGCAGGTGATAGGCCGCCTGCCCGCGCACCGCGTCGTCGAGAGGCAGCCCCGGCAGATCCACGACCCGCACGCGGTTGACCGAATAATGCGGAGGCGTCGCTGGTATGGTTGCAATTGGCATGGAGAAAGTGTAGCACGATCACCCAAGACCGCAAAAGTGCTTTCCCCGGCAGGCAGCGCGAAGGACAACGCGTAGATCAAAACAATTCTTACACAGAGATGCACAGAGCCGACGCAGAGATACCCGGAGGAGAAAAATCTGTGTTCATCCGTGTCTATCCATGAACCTCTTCTTAGCAGCTGGATGGAGAATGCTAAGGTCCTGTGAGTCTCGCCGCAACTATTGACAAACCCGCGTCACCTCACTATAATCATAGTGAGAGGCAGCGGGCGCTTCGCGAGTCTCTCCGGTTCTACAAACGGAATATCCGCCTCCGACCCATCCGGATCCCTCGGGGACCGGTGGGCGAGAGGGCACAGGGAGTAATTCCTGCGCCTGCCGTTATTTGCAAAGGAGGCAATCCGCCCCTATCAGGGACGGATTGCTTCCTTTTTTGTTTGTCCGGTCACGTTCAAGGCAAGAGGGTGTCGTCATTCAATTTGACCCGTTAGTCAGACGATCATTGTCTCTATCACACGTTCAGGAGGTATTTACATGTGGATTGTGCGTCTCAATATGTCCGATCGTTCTTACAAACTGGAGGAAGTCCCCGAGCGCTACAAGCTGTTAGGCGGGCGCGGTCTCACCTCCACCATCATCTGCGATGAAGTCGATCCGCAATGCCACCCCTTGGGTCCCCACAACAAGGTCGTCTTCGCGCCGGGTATCGTCACGGGCACGTCGTCGCCGACCTCGGCCCGCGTCTCCGTGGGCGCCAAGTCCCCGTTGACGGGCGGCATCAAAGAGGCCAACGCCGGAAGCGGCTGGGCGCCTGCCGTCGCCAAGATGCGGATCAAGGCCATGATCGTCGAAGGCGCGCCGGAAGAGGCAGGCAAGTTCTGGATGGTCCATCTCACCTGGGATGGCGACCAACCCCAGGTTGAGTTCCTGCCCGCCGACGCGTATGCCGGTCGCGACCTGTACGAGGTCTATCCCGAGATCTTCGAGCGCTTCGGCGACAAGGTGCAGGTCGCCGGCATCGGGGTCGCCGGAGAGTACAAATACGGCAACTCAGGCGTGGTTTTCAACGACATGAAGCAGCGTCCTACCCGCTATTCCGGTCGCGGCGGCGTCGGCGCGGTGCTGGGCACGAAAGGGCTGAAGTTCATCGTGGTCGATGCGTCCGGCGCGCCCGGCGTCGCAATCGCCAACGAGACATTGTTCAAGGAAGGCGCCAAGAAGATGCGCGCCGCCCTTATGGAACATGCCATCACCAAGCCCAAGGGCGGGCTGAACACCTACGGCACCGCCATCCTGGTCAATATCATCAACGAGGCGGGCGGGTTGCCCACCCGCAACTTCCGCACCGGGCGCTTCGAGTCCGCCGCCAAGATCGCCGGCGAGGCCATCTTCGAGACCAACAAGAAGCGCATGGGGAAGGAAATCTACAACCACAACTGTAGCCCCGGCTGCATCATCCAGTGCTCCAATACCCTCTACAACGAAGCCGGCGAGGAGATCGTCTCCTGCATCGAGTACGAGTCCGACTGGGCCTTCGGCGCCGACTGCGGCATCGACGACCTGGACGCCATCGGCAAGATGGTCTACTGGTGCAACGCCTACGGTCTCGATACCATCGAGGCCGGCGTAACTATCGGCGTGGCCATGGACTCCGGCGTCATCCCCTTTGGCGACGTCGAAGGCGCCATCAACCTGCTCCATGAGATGGGCAAGGGCACACCCATGGGTCGCATCCTGGGCGGCGGCGCCGCGACCACGGCGAAGGCCTTCGGCAACCCGCGCGCCCCGGTGGTCAAGGGGCAGGCCATGCCGGCCTACGAGCCGCGCGCCATCAAGGGCATCGGCGTCACCTACGCCACCAGCACCATGGGCGCCGACCACACGTCCGGCTACACCATCGCGCCCGAAATGCTGGCAGTAGGCGGCGCCTCCGATCCGCTGAAGAACGAGAAGGCCAAGGGCGAGCTGAGCCAGGCATTCCAGAAGACCACGGCCCTGATCGATTCCAGCGGTCACTGCCTCTTCATCGCCTTCGCCATCCTCGATATCTCTAGCGGATTCGACGGCATGATCGACGAGATCAACGGCGTGCTGGGAACCGAGATGTCGGGAGATGAAGCTGTAGCGATGGGGGCGGAAATCATCCGCCGCGAGCGCAAGTTCAACGAGGCAGCGGGTTTCACCAACCTGGACGACCGGCTGCCCGAGTTCATGAAATACGAGAAGCTGCCCCCGCATAACGTCGTCGCCGACATACCCGACGAAGTACTGGACAGCGTCTACGGCAATCTATAACGCATCAAGAAACACACAGCGCCGGGGGCAATGACGCCTCCGGCGTTTGTTTTCGCGCGGGAAATGAAGATAATGAGAGGGGAAGTAGGAAGTAAGGAGCAGGGAGCAGGTATCACGTCGTAGTAGAGTTGGCTTATCCCTGCGTATCTGTCTTGCTGACGGCTGAGCGCTGAACGCTGAGGGCTATGAACACCCCTTGGAGGCCACGAATGGAAGTAAAGGTGAAGTTATTCGCGACGCTGCAACGGTACGCGCCCGACGGACAAATGGCAGGCGACGTCTTTCGTGTGGAGCTGCCTGAACAATCCAATATCGGGGAGCTGATCGCCGCCTTGGGCATCCCCAACCGCGAGGTCAAGGTCGCCTATGTGAACGGGCGCGCGCGGGCCGAGGTCTACCGGCTCAAGCCCGGCGACGAAGTAGGGATTTTCCCGCCGGTAGGAGGAGGATAATGGACGCCATCACCGTCGACGTCTGGCTCTACGGGCCGCTGGCGAAATACGGCGGCAGCGACGATGCCATCTTCGCGCAAGTCGCACCGGCGCTGCCTGAGGGCAGCACCCTGGGCGCGCTGCTGGCGTTCCTGGAGCTTCCCACCGAAGAACGCGGCATTACCTTCATCAACGGCAATCTCAGCGCCATGCCCGGACTGCAACCGGACCTGGATCAGGTTCTCCAGGAGGGGGACCGCATCGCCATTTTCCACCTCAAGAGCATGTGGCCCTTCCAGTACCGGCACGAGGCCGCCATGACGGACGCATTCCGCACAGCCATGACGCAGCGCGAAGATCAGGGACTGCGCTCGCGGTACGATTGACCCCTCCAATGGGGTGACGATGCCCTACCGGTTTGCCACAGATAGACAGGATTTTTCCGACTACGCGAGCGGCAAAGTTTTCTACAGCCGGCCGGGGCATCCTGCTTTCCCGGTGAGGCTGGCGAGCGAAATCTTCCAACGCTGCCTGGCCCACCGCGTCGCCCAGGGCGCGACCGGTCCCTGCACGCTCTACGACCCTTGCTGCGGCGCGGCCTATCACCTGAGCACACTGGCCTTCCTGCATGGGAAGACCATCGCCCGAATCATCGCGTCAGATGTCGACGCAGAGATTCTGCCGGTTGCCCGGCGTAATCTGGCCCTACTGACCCTCGAAGGGCTAGACCAGCGTGCAGCGGAGATTGCCGGGATGCTGGCTGCATACGAGAAAACAGCGCATGCCGGGGCGTTGGCCAGCGCCGGGCGGCTCCGGAAGCGACTGGAAAAACTGGTTTCACAACATCTCATATCCACGTTGCTGTTTGTAGCGGATGCAACCGATGGGCAAAGCCTCGCCGAAAATCTGGCAGGCGCCCATATCGACATCGTTCTCTCGGACATCCCTTACGGTTGGCATTCAATGTGGCGCGTCGCCGATTCCGACTCACAGACGGCCGCCAGCCCGGTGTGGCGCATGCTCGAGGCGCTGGCGCCAACATTGACGCCGGATGCCGTGGCAGCGATTGCGTCGGACAAAGGACAGCGCATCGCGCACGAAGGCTACCGGCGCATCGAACAGTTCCAAATAGGCAAACGGCGCGTGGCGCTGTTGCAACCGGTTTCGTGAAGCGTGCCGGCCCTCACATTTCACGGATCAGCCCAACTTGAAAGGAGCAGACCATGACAACGAATAGGCCAAACCTCGGCATTATGTTCCGGCGCGAACACGCCCCGGAGACCTTGCCCGATTTCGCCCGCCGGGTCGAAGCTGCCGGGTTTGACGAACTCTGGATCGTCGAAGACTGTTTCTACACCAGCGGGATGGCCTCAGCAGCCGCCGCCCTGGCCTGCACCGGCACAATCACAGTGGGGCTGGGGATCATGCCCGCCGTGGTGCGCAATCCGGTCTTCGCCGCTATGGAGATCGCGACGTTGGCGCGGCTCTATCCGGGACGCTTCCTGCCGGGATTCGGTCACGGCGTCGCCGGGTGGATGCGGCAGATCGGCGCCTTTCCCAAATCGCAGCTACAGGCATTGGAGGAAGTGACCCTCACGACGCGACGGCTGCTTGCCGGTGAACATGTCGATTTCGAGGGACAACACGTCCGGTTGGCGGCGTGCGAACTGGTGCACCCGCCGGATCACGTTCCGCCGGTTTCACTGGGCGTCATCGGGCCTAAGTCGCTGGCGCTTTCCGGACGCGTGGCCGATGGCACGATCTTGAGCGAATATGCATCGCCGGCCTACGTCACGTGGGCGCACGCGCAAATTGCGCAGGGCCAGCAAGAAGCCGGGCGCGGCGCCGACCACCGCATCACCATCTTCGCCTTTGCCGGCGCGGGCGCCGCCACAGCCGAAGCACGCGCCCAGCTCCGCCCCATGATCGCGGACGCCATCGCCTCGGGCGACATCGACGCAAAACTGGCGCCGCTGGGCATCCTGCCCCAGGCGCGCGCCCTGCGAGAAAGCGGAGAGCGGGCGCAGCTGGAAGCAGGTCTCGAAGACGCCTGGATCGACGCGCTGGCCATCGCGGGCACGCCGGAAGATTGGCGCACCGCCATCGACCGCTTCACGGCAGTGGGTGCGCATTCGGTCGTGTTGGTCCCCCAGCCGGAGAAGAACGTAGATGAACTTGAGGTCTTTGCGGAGCACCTGCGGCGCGGGGGGCTATTGTAGAGAGAGCTGCTCACCGCAAAGAACGCAGCGAGCGCAAAGGTATCATCTGGGATTTTACAGGACTCACAGGGCCAGACACGAAGAATCCTGTGAATCCTGTAAATCCTGTCAAAAATCCTTCCCTAGAAACCCGTCGCAACATGCATCCGCCGCAAGTCCTCCAAATCGATGTAGCTGCGCAGGCCCCTACCTTCCAAAGCCCAGACGCGGGTGGCGAACTGCCGGATGAAATACCGGTCATGCACCACCGCCAACACGGCGCCTTCAAAGGCGGTCATGGCCTGCTCGAAGCGGGTGCGGCTGGGAATGTCCAGATGGTTGATGGGTTCGTCGAGCACCAGGAAATTGCAGCCGGTCGCTACCAGGCGCGCCAGCGCCAACCGGGCGCGTTCGCCGTAGCTGAGCGCCCCCACCGGCACGAAGACATCATCGCCCGAAAAGAGGAAGTAATGCAGGAATGAGCGCACGTCGGTCTCCGACATAGCGGCGACGGCGCGCAGGCTGTCGAAGGGCGTGCTCTCCGGATCCAGGGTCTCCTGCTCCTGGGCGTAGTAGCCGACTTTGACGTTGGCCCCCAGCCGGGCGCACCCCGCCAGCGGTGCAAGCTGCCCCAGGATAACGCGCAGCAGGGTGGTCTTCCCCGTCCCGTTCGGCCCGACCAGGGCCACGCGCTCCCCCGCGCCCAGGACGGCATTCACATCCCGAAACAACGGGATACCGTCGTAGCCGGCCGCCAGGTCTTCCAAGATTAGCACATCCTGCCCGCTTTCCGGCGTCTCTACGAATTCAAGTTTCATCTGCCAGGTGAGCGCGGGTTTCTCGACCCGCTCGTCGCTCTCCATGTAACGCTCCAGCCGCCGTTCACGGGATTTGGCCTTCTTCGCGACTTTCTTGGCATACCGGCGCACCGTGGGCTGGCCAGAGGTGGTGGTGAGCTCGACGCTCAGGGCCTGCATCTTGGTGCGTTGGACGTCGCCGCGCAGGCGCCGGATTTCCTCTTGCTGGTCCTTCCACTGCGCCCATTGGTTTTCACGTTTCTGCTCCCACGCATCGATGTAGTCGCTGTAATTCCCGGTGTAATCGACGACGGTGTGGGTCTCCTGTTCCAGGTCGAGAATGCGCGTGACTGTATTGTCGAGAAAGGTACGGTCGTGGGAGACGATGAGGACGGCGCCCCGGTACCCCTGAATCCAGTGTTCCAGCCATTCCAACGCCTCGATGTCCAGATGGTTGGTCGGCTCGTCCAGCAGGATCACGTCAGGCCTGTCAATGAGGAGCTGCGCCAGGCCCAGGCGCGTCTTCTGCCCGCCGCTGAGAATTGCGACCGGCGTATCGAGAGCCACGTCTGTCAAGCCCAACCCGGCAAGCACGGCTGCCACCTCGTGTTCCGGCGTCTGAGCCAGCGCCAGTCGCTCTAACTTTGTCAGCGCCTGTCCGTAGGCCTCCAAAAACGCCGTCTGTTCGACCTCCGGCGCAAGAGAAAGGGCCTCTGCCAGCTGCACCACTTCGGCTTCCACCTCGAGCAGTCGCCGTTCACTCGCCGTCAAAAAGTTGCTGACCGTATCGCCCTCTGTATACGCCAGCCCCTGGTGCAGATACCCCATGCGCAAGTCCGGCGGATCGACCTGAATGCTGCCGCTGTCCGGGGTCTCTTCTCCGGCAATGATCCGTAGCAGCGTGGATTTGCCGCAGCCGTTCGGCCCGATAAGTCCGGCCCGTTCGCCGGGATTGATCACGAACGAGACGCCGTCCAAGATAAGATCGTCGCCGTAGTGTTTTCCGATGTTCGATACCTTAAGCACGTTTTCGCTCCCATGTATAGAAAAAGGCCGTGGGGCAAAGCACCCACGGCCTGAATGACGCGTTATGCCAACGACAGATAAGCGATCAGAGATGCACGTTGCCCAATACAAAAACCGTGTTGAGCCGTATCATCCCCTGACCTCCTTTCTGCCAGTTGTGCAAAGATTACATCGCCAACAATACCACAATGGAGCGAATTGTCAATGTATGTTCCCCAGGGAAGCGCCGCCTGCGCTAAACGGGGGCAGGCATTTCTATCCTGAGATGGTCTACTTCAGTTCCAGAAGTTGAACCTCGAAGATTAACGTGGCATTCGGGGGAATAACGCCGCCGGCCCCCCGCGCCCCATAGCCCAGCTCCGGGGGAATGGTGAGCTTGCGCGTGCCGCCAACGCGCATGGTCGCCACGCCTTCATCCCAGCCGCGAATCACGCGCCCCATGCCCAATGGGAACTCGAAAGGCACGCCGCGATCGACCGAGCTATCGAACTTGGTACCATCCTCAAGCCAGCCCGTGTAATGTACCACGGCAGTATCCCCTAACTTGGGCAACGCGCCCTCCCCCACCACCAGATCGACATATTGCAAACCGGATTCCGTTGTTACCACGTTTTCCTCACCTTCCTCACTTTGATTGGACCCTCCACAAGCAGTGAGCGTCCCGATAACCCCGACCAGAACAAGTAGTAATAGCCATCTTTGCATGACCGTTTCCTCCGAAATAGCGATCAGCCGCCAACCCTCAGCCACAGGTCACGTTAGTGTGGCTGACCCCATGGCGCCCAAAACAGCGGATTTCGCCAACTCCCGGCAGTCTACCATTGTCAGCGCAGGGGGCAAGCGCGCTGTTGCCATCTGGGCGTTTTCCTTGTAGAATGAAGTCGGGTGTCTCACCTGAGAGAGTGCTCTCAGGAAGCTACCAAGCATCCCGAGCCGGCCCAAGACGCCGGCGCGATCCATCTAGCGATCGAAGGAGAAGAGGATGAACACAGTCTTGTGTCCGAACTGCCATAGTCCTAATCGCCCGGGCAGCCGTTTTTGTGTTCGCTGTGGCGGCGCTCTAGGCGGCGCCGTGGGCGCGACCGGGAGCGCCGCCTGCCCGAATTGTGGATCGCCCATTCCCCCGGGATCGTCCTTCTGTGCATCCTGCGGGACCGCCCTCGCAGGCCCGCCCTCCCCCCCGGCCGGCGCCAGGAGCGCTTCAGGCGGCGGCCCTACCCTGATTGTACGTTGGCCCGGCGGCCAACGACAGGAATACCCCCTGCGGCAGGGCTCACAAACCGTGGGACGCACGCCCGGGAACGACATCACCCTCAACTTCCCCACAGTGTCCAAACAGCACCTCAGGCTCGACGTGAGCGGAAGCAATATCCAGATCACCGATCTGGGGAGCACCAACGGCGTCATGGTGAACGGGCGCAAGATCGCCCCCAATACCCCGCATCCCTGGCATACCTCGGATGTCATCCGGGTGGGCGACCTGCGCGGTAACTCCATCAGCCTGGTGCTCAAAGGGCACGCCGAACAGGTCGCCCGCACCAGCCCGTTGGGCATGCACAAGCTCGCCCATCTTTCCCAGGTGCTGATCGGGCGCGATCCATCAAGCCACGTTTTCCTCGATCACCCGATGGTATCCCGGAACCACGCCGAGATCGTCCAGCAAGGCGGCAACTACATGCTGCGCGACCTGGGGAGCTCCAACGGCACCTTCGTGAATGGGCAGCGCGTTGCCGGGTGGGTTCCCGTGCGCATGGGCGACGTGATCCAGGTCGGGCCGTATAAGTTGGTCTACGACGGGCAAGTGCAAAGTCTGGCAGCGTCGGTCAGCCGGGGCCACCGCCTGGACGTCATCAGTCTGGGCAAGAAGGTGCCCGACGGGCGCATGATTCTCCTCGACATCAACCTCTCGGTCGGGGCAGGCGAGTTCATCTCATTGGTCGGCGGCAGCGGCGCGGGCAAGAGCACCTTGTTGAAATGCATGAACGGCTTCAACCCCGCCACCCATGGGCACATGCTCATCGACGGGGAACCGCTGTACCCTAATCTTGAAGCCTACCGCACCCTCATGGGGTACGTTCCCCAGGATGACATCATCCACAAGGAATTGCCGGTACGCTCGGCGCTCTGGTATGCCGCCAAACTCAGACTGCCGGATGCCAGCAACCAGGAGATCGAACAACGTATCAAGTCCGTGCTGGAGATGGTCGAGCTGACCGAACACGCGGGAAAGCCTGTGAAGGTGCTGAGCGGCGGGCAGCGCAAGCGGGTAAGTATTGCCGTGGAATTGCTGCCGGAACCCGATCTGCTGTTTTTGGACGAGCCGACGTCAGGGCTGGATCCAGGCCTGGAGAAGAAAATGATGTACGACCTCAACCGCCTGGCCGACCAGGGGAAGACAGTCGTATTGGTCACCCACGCCACGGGCAACATCGAGCAATGCGATCACGTGGCCTTCCTGGAAAAGGGCAATCTGGCCTATTACGGCCCGCCGCGCGACGCGATTACCTTCTTCAAGGCGCGGGACTTCTCGGACATCTACCTCCGGCTCTCGTCAGAAGTCAACCCTGCGGCGGGGAAGAATCCACCTCCAGAGCTGCAAGCCTACCTGCCGGCGGCCCAGACCCAGCTGACCCAGGCCAATACCGGCGCCCGCCTCACCGAAGGGCTGCTATGGGCGCAACACTATCGCAACTCACCGACCTATAACACCTACGTTGCCACCCGGCAGGCAGAGGTTGCCGGCGGGCGTGGACAACGATCCGCCAATGCTCCCGAGAAGCCCCAACGCCAGCGCGATTCGGCGTTCCGCCAGATTTTCATTCTGGCGCGGCGGCAATTCGATCTGATCCGCCACGACGTGCGCACGCTGTTCATTCTGCTGCTGATGATGCCGTTGATCGGCTTCCTGTTCATGTTCGTGAGCGACAAACAGGATCTGGTGGGCAAGCAGTTGCCGCGCGAGGTCATCGAGGAGCAATTGACCGCCGAGCTAGAGAATGAACCGCCGGATACATCGGTCGATTACATGCCGGAGCCTACGGCATCACAATTGGTAACCATGCTGGGCCTGGCCTTGACCCAGGCAGGAACCTTTGGCGCGGCGTATGAAATCGTCAAGGAACGCGCTGTGTTCAAACGCGAGAAAGCCGTCAACCTGCGCGTGGGCGCCTATGTTCTCTCGAAAGTGCTGGTGCTGGGAGCCTTCGCCCTGATCCAGGTTGCCAGCGTGCTGCTCGTGGTGGGACTCAAAGTCGATATGGGATTCGATCCTACCTTCGACTTCATGCCCAGCGGCGCTATCGAGCTCTTCGTGACGCTCTTCTTCGCTGTGCTCGCGAGCATCATGCTGGGACTCTTCATCTCTGCCATGGTGCCTACGCCGGATGTCGTTCTCTACATCATCCTGGTGCAGCTCTTCGCCCAGATCATCCTCTCCGGCGCCATGTTCCCGCTGCCCGACAATCCGGTGCAGAAGGCGGTCATCTCGCACTGGACCATGGATGCCATGGGCTCGACCATCGATATTCCCAAACTTAACGAGGAAACCATCGTCTGTTCGAAGTGGGAACAAGAGGTGCCCACCGCCGAAGGCGGCACGGAGACCCAAACCGGCGTCACGTGCGAGTCGCGCCCGCGAGACCCGGAGGATCTGGGACTCAATTTCGAGCACTCGGAAGAACATTTGTTGACGACCTGGATCGCGTTGTTCGTCCAGGCCGTCTTCTGGGGCGGCGCCACAACGATCGTTCAGGCCCGCAAGAAGACCGGATAGACTATACGAATTGGTGCACAATGCGTCATTCGCTCGAGGCGAGTGACGCATTGTGATGTTGCAATCAGGAAACGCTTTCGACAGGAAATGGATCGTTGAACTACGTCGACCTGGGCCTGCATAGACGAGTACTCGCCGGACTCGAACGCGAAGGCGCTGGCGCTCTCACGCCGTGCCAGGCGGAACTCCTTCCTCCGATTCTGGCCGGGTCTGATGCTCTGGGCGTCGCACCGCCGGGCCAGGAGTGTACCCGTACCTTTGTGCTCCCCATCCTGGAGCGGCTCCAGCATGGCCCCAGCGGGCGCATCCAGGCTCTGGTGCTCGTCCCGACACGGGAGGAAGGCGAAGCCGTACAGCAGGCTTTCGAAACGGTGGGACGCCACACCCGGGTGCACAGCACCACGCTCTGCGGCGACGAGGCGCGCAGCGTGCAGGTAGAACGCCTGGATGAAGGCCTCGAGGTGGTGGTTGCCTGTCCGGGGCGCCTGGTAGCCCACCTCAAGCGGGCCACCATCGACCTGTCGCGGGTCGAACTGGTCGTACTGGATGGCGTCGATACGTTGGCGCACATGGGGTTCGAGCCCGACATCCGCCGTATTCTCAAAAGCCTTCCCCTCAACTTCCAGATGTTGATGTTCTGCACATCGCTATCCGAGGATGTACGGCAGCTGGCACAACAGTTCCTTTTCAACCCGGCAACCTTCGAAGCCGGACCCGGAGAACCCTTGGCGGCAATCACGCACGTGATCTACCGGATCGAAGCAACGCAGAAAACCACGGCCTTGCGGGCGCTCATCGACGAGTTTGACAACACAACCGAGGGCATGGTGGTGTTCACAAGCACCAAACACCGCGCCAAACGCCTGGCCGACAAGCTGAAACGGGACGGGTTGGACGTCACTCTCTTGCAAAATGGGTTTTCGGAACGCCGGCGTGAAGCCGCCGTCGAGGGATTCCGGGCAGGGTCCTACGAAATCCTCATCACCACAGATGCCGCAGCGCGCCGGCTCAACGTGACGCGGATCTCCCACGTGGTCAGCTTCGACATGCCCGACTCCGTTTCGGAATACGAGCACCGCGCCGGGCGGGCCATGACGAGCACACAAGGCGCCGTCGCCATCAACTTCGTGACCGATGATGATGAAATGTTGGTCGACGCTATCGCGCACCAACTGAATTGCACCCTGGAGACGAGGACCCTTTCGGAGCTTGAAAAAACCTGGGAATGGTGATCGAGACTTTCCCCTTCTATCCTCTATCCTCTATCCT
>JAFGNR010000242.1 GCA_016926915.1 Anaerolineae bacterium | reverse complement strand
TCGTTTTTCCGGATTGGCCGTGTAGTACTGGTCGAATCGAGCAGTACCGGGTTGTAGGAGGTTCCGGGAGAACATGATATCTCGCTCATCGATGCGCGCCCTGGGGGTGTCATCCACGGGATCGCAAGCGCTGCGGCGGGGGAACCACACCAGGAGTGCGGCGAAGATGCTCGCGCCTAACACCAGGAGACTGAGGGGCGTGTGCAGGCTCAGGTCAATCAAACCGCTTCCAATATAGGGCCAGGGCAATAACAGCGCAAGCGCCGCAGCGCGTTTGGCTGCTCGTCTCTCCTCTTCACGCCAGGAGACCAGCGCGAAATACGCCAGCGCGAGGAAGACGGCGGCGCCCACCGCAATCGACGCCAACGCTGAAATCCTACTGAGAAGGACTGGCATCACCACTTCTTTCGCACTGGCGTCTCAGGAGTTCCGCACCTGCCGGGGAGTGTGATCTCACACGCTACCGGGTTGCCAGGATTTGCTTTGCCCATTCGGCGGCGCGCTCGATTTCTCCCTCTTTCATTGGCCCTTCGGTATCCGCGACGAAGAAGCCTTCCGGTGGGAGCGCCAAATTTCCCCCCTTTTTCTCGAGGCGATCTGCGATGGGCTTGGCGGCGTAGCCAAACACCTTGACGAAAACCGGCAAAATGCGTGAGTTCACGTCGGCCAGCTTGACGCGGGTATCGAAGGCGGCCACGGTCACGCCCTTGAGGCTGTTGTTGGGGAGGTCCTTCAGGAATGCCTTGGCGTCTGGGGAAGGACTGAACCCGCGTGTGGGCGACCCGACGATCAGGATTTCGACGTCTGCCAGATGTTCCGGTTTGACGTCGCCCACGCGGAGGATACCAACCTCTTCTGGGGAATCCAGCGCGGCGCCGATGGCCTGCGCAACTTTCTCGGTGTTGCCGAAGAACGAATCATAGACTACGAGCATTTTCATGAAGTGCTACCTCCGTGTTGTGAACTATCTGCAAGAACGTCGCCATCAGGAACGGCTCGCCGGTGTCTTCGAGCAAATCTCCGCACAAGAGCTTACCATCTCCTGGCAAAATGCCAATCGAGCCTTTTGAGCGCCCTGGGATTACAACGACCTGTGCATCATCATACATACGCCGAGAGAGCGTATCCGTGCTCACGCGCGGCGATCACGCGCCCATCCTGTGAAGACGCTCAGCAGGGGCAGCGCGATGTCGAAGACAAGAAACAGGACGCCGCTTAGGCTCAACATGGCCTCATTGCATAGTTCCCCCAAGATCCAGCCAACAGGTTGCCAGACAACGAGGAGTATCAGAGGCCCGGGCCAGAACCTGGCCAACCATTCCTCCAACTTTCTAGTGCTACCGGCGGCGACCTCACGCCGGATCCTGGTTCCGGCGATGCCGCCAAAGACGCCATAGAAGGCTGGGATGAAGCCTCCGCCCACCGGGATCATGGCGAGCGAAAGTGCAATCAGAATGACGCCTCCGTGTTTCTTATGGACGAGCGCTGTGGCCCAGATCAAGACCGCTAGCGCGACCAAGACGGCGACCACGCCCGTGATGCGGAAATTGGGAATCAGTGTCATGGCGGGCCAGCACGCGTGAGCCGTGGTTTCGGCCTGACAGGGCGGTCCGATGGCGTTGATCATCACCCCGCCCGGGATACGGTTGCCCTGCAAGATTTCGAAGACACCGTGCGCCATGCCAAGCAAGGCGCCTAATCCCCCCAGGGTTGTGGCCACGATTCGCGATGCGCGCTTCGTGGAGCTTTCTGTTCTGCTTGGTTGTGTCATGCCCGCGCCAATCTAAGCAGCCTGCGGGCCAGCAATACATACCAGGCCATGCTCGCAAGGCCTCCCAACATGGCGAATACCATCTCTATGCCCGAAAGCGCGGGCACAAATGATGACGTGATTTCGAACACCATCAAGAAAGCAAATCCCGCCATCCCTACATAGGCTGTGACCTTCTCGAAAACCTTGCCCTTCAGCATCACCCAGGAGATCAGGACCGCGGCGGCTTCCGACAGAAAGAAACCGATGAATGTGCCCGGCGTGTGGCTTTGCCCTACGGAGAGCATTGCTTGCCCGGCTGCCAACAGCGCGGCCCGTTGGGCTTCGGTCGTGGCAACTGCATATTGGTTACTGAGCTCCAGCATCGGGAACGCCCGGTTGGTGGCGTAGAAGACGGCGACGCCAATGAACGAGAAGGCCATGGCGAGGGCGGCAACGGCCCGGTGGGAGCGCGGGTGGGCGCCGAAGAGGGCCAGGTAGACCGGCACGCCGGTCGCTGTGAGCAGGATATTCAGAAGTCCCATGTTGCGCATGCCGAGGAACGGGTTTTCCTGGTACAAGGTGAACCACTCGAGGACGGTCTCGGAGGTCGTTGCCCCTCCGGGCACAAACGTGATCGCTATCTCGACGATGCCGACCAGCACGGCCAACAGGGCCGCGCTGGCCCCAATTCTATAAAGGTATTTCCAGTCGCTATCGCTGCCGGTGTGGCTGCGGTTTCTTTTCGCCTCTGGCATTGGTCTCCTCCTCGCTGGTGTGGTGATCTGCGCCCGTGTATAACAGGTGTTTCATTTCAAGTAACGGATCACCGGCCCGGTTTATTCGGTCGAGAACGCGCTGCAATGTCAGTCGATGACTTTCAGCCATCCACCATCGACGTAGTAAGTCGCTCCCACGCAATAGCTGGCCCGGTCTGATGCCAGGAATACATAGAAATCGGCCAGCTCTTCCGGCGTCGCGAAGCGCTGGATGGGCGTGTTCTCTTTTGCGATGGCCTCGAGATAGGCCTCTGCGGTCGTTCCTTCTTTTTCCGCGAGGATGCCGGCGGTTTTCCACCAGTCCGGCGTGAGGATCAAACCGGGATTGATGGTGTTGACTCGAATTCCATCTTTGATGAGCTCGTTAGCCAGGCACTTGCCCATCATGACCAGAGCGGCTTTGGTCGTGTTATAGATCGGTTCGTAGTAGAGCGGCTGTTTGGCGCAGATGCTGGCAGTATTGAGAATGACGCCGCCCCCACGCTTTTTCATGTATGGCACGAAAGCCCGGGCTGTGCGGATGGCAGCCATTACGTGCAGGTCCCAGATATGGTACCACTTTTCGTCTGGGGCCTCCATGATGGTCTCTTCTGTGCCAACGCCCGCGTTGTTGATCAAAATGTCCAGCCCGCCGAACCGCGCCACGATGTCGCTTTCGGCCCGCGCGATGTCCTCGGGAATGGTGACATCCATGGAGATGCCCAGAGTCTCGGCCGAGAATTCTTCGGCGATAGTGCGGGCTTCTCGTTCGACCCGCTCCTTCTGTCTGGCGCCGATGATCACAGTTGCGCCTTCCCGCGCAAAAGCGCGGGCCACTGCCAGGCCGATACCGGCGCTGCCTCCTGTGATGAAGACTTGCTTGCCTTTGAGCCCTAGATCCATGCTAACCTCCTTTTGCTGGGAATGGCGAATGGGCGCCGGTTTCCCCCCTTAGTTTTTCAGTATGATGGGCGTGAATATCCAATACCGGATGACGGACGCGCGGTCGATTTTGGCGACGAAGGCGTCACGTTTGCCCATGAAACTTCGCACCGGGGCGCCCCAGTCTGGATTGCTCCAGCC
>JAFGNR010000241.1 GCA_016926915.1 Anaerolineae bacterium | reverse complement strand
GTTCAAATCCTGGTGGGCCCACCTCTTGCTTTTCCTTCTCACTTACTCACTACACCCCACTGAAATGCGCGCTTTGTCATGAGCCGGTTGCTTAGTTTGTCATCTACGTTATAATGATGACTGATCCAAACGGCCCCGACCCAGGTCACGGGCCGTTTGTTGTGCAGATGTTTCTTGCTCTAGGGAGTGCAAAACCATGTTGGAACAGTTAGAGGCGCTTGAGGCGCGGTACAATGAGTTGACGCGCCTGATGGCCGATCCTGAGGTTGCTCAGGATTACGAGAAAATTGCTGTGTATGCCAAAGAACGGTCGGATCTGGAACCTGCGGTAGAAACGTTCCGGCGTTACCTGGATGTCCGCACGTCGCTGGATGAGACGCGTGGTCTGTACGACGAGGATGATCCCGAGCTGCGCGAGATGGCCCAGGAAGAGGTCACGCGATTGGAGGCCCAGGAGACAGCGCTAGAAGAGCAGCTCCAGCAACTGTTGATCCCTAAAGACTCGCGCGACGAGAAAAACGTGATTGTTGAGATTCGGGCCGGGGCCGGCGGCGATGAGGCCGGTTTGTTTGCTGCTGATTTGTTCCGTATGTATAGCCGGTATGCGGAGCGCCAGGGTGGGTGGAAGGTTGATTTGATCAGTGAGAATCGCACGGGCATTGGCGGATTCAAGGAAGTGATCTTTTTGGTCAAAGGAAAGGGCGCCTACTCACGTCTCAAGTACGAGAGCGGCGTGCACCGCGTCCAGCGCATTCCGGTCACCGAATCGAGTGGTCGCATTCATACCTCCACAATCACGGTTGCCGTGCTTCCTGAAGTCGACGAAGTCGAGGTCGAGATCAATCCCAAGGATTTGGAGATCACCACTTATGGCTCTTCCGGGCCGGGTGGACAGCATATGCAGAAGAATGACACTGCCGTCCGCATGGTGCACAAGCCCACGGGGATGGTGGTTACGTGCGAGAGCGAGCGTTCGCTCACCCAGAACAAGTTGCGAGCGTTATCGGTGCTGCGCTCGCGGCTCTATGAAGCCGAGCGTCTGAAACAAGAGGCCGAGATCGAGGCTGCCCGCCGTTCTCAGGTGGGCACGGGGGAACGGAGCGAGAAAATCCGGACGTACAATTACCCGCAGAATCGTGTGACCGATCATCGCGTCGGTGTGAGCTCCTACAACCTTCCGGCGGTGATGGACGGCGATTTCGACGAGTTCATCGACGCATTGACCTCGGATGAACAGACGCGGAAGCTGGCGCAGCTTTCGCGTTGATGCGCAGTAGCATGATCAAAAACGCCCCGCTTCAAGCGGGGCGTTTTTATGTTCGAGATCATCCGCACACCGGTGCGTGCCGGAATCTTCAGACCGCCGGTACTTCCTGAAGCGCTTTTTCTACCATCTCGGCGGGATAGTCGTAGTCTTGCAGTTCACCAGCCAGGTAGGCTTGGTACGACGTGAGATCCAGGAAGCCATGACCGCTGAAGTTGAAGAGGATCACGCGTTCTTCTCCCTTTTCCTTGGCGTCCAGCGCCTCGTCGATGGCGCCGCGAATGGCATGCGACGTTTCCGGGGCGGCGATGATGCCTTCGGCGTGCAGGAACGTGAGCGCTGCATCGAAGCACTCCAGCTGTGGGTAGGCGCGGGCTTCCACCAACCCTAACTCCTTGCCCAGTGACACCAGGGGGGCCATACCGTGGTATCGTAGCCCACCGGCGTGGATGGCGGGGGGCACGAAAGAATGGCCCAGGGTGTGCATTTTGAGCATGGGAGTCAGCCCGGCGGTATCGCCGTAGTCATAGGTGTATTTGCCCTTCGTCACCTTGGGGCAGGCCGAGGGCTCAATGGCGACGAAACGAGTGTTCCGGTTCTCGCGGATGGCTTTGCCCAGGAAGGGGAATGCGACGCCGCCGAAGTTGCTGCCCCCGCCAATGCACCCGATGACCACGTCGGGATAGACGCCGGCATCCTGCATCTGCTCGATGGCTTCTTCGCCGATCACCGACTGGTGGATCAGTACGTGGTTGAGCACACTCCCCAGCGAGTACTTGACCTTAGGATCGCCCATGGCGACTTCCACAGCCTCACTGATGGCAATACCCAGGCTGCCCGGTGAATCCGGATCTTGGTCGAGGATCGCGCGCCCGGAGGCCGTCTCCGTACTAGGGCTGGGGGTGCAGGTGGCGCCGAAAGACTGCATGATCAGGCGGCGACCCGGTTTGAGATTGTAGCTCACTTTCACCATGTAGACTTTGACGTTGATATCGAGGAACGCGCCGGCCATGGCCAGGGCGCTGCCCCACTGCCCCGCGCCTGTCTCGGTGGTGATCTGCTTCACGCCTTCGAGTTTGTTGTAATAAGCCTGCGGGACTGCCGTGTTGGGCTTGTGACTGCCCACGGGGCTGATGCCCTCGTACTTATAGAAGATTTTGGCCGGCGTGTCCAACATTTTCTCCAGGCGGCGCGCCCGCCGCAAGGGAGTGGGGCGCCAGAGGCTGTAGATCTCCCGCACCTCTTCAGGGATGTCGATGTAACGGTCGGCGCTCACTTCTTGCATGATGCATTCCATGGGGAACAGCGCCGCCAGGTCATCCGGTGTAAGGGGTTTATGCGTGACCGGATGAAGTCCGGGGGCCGGAAGCTCCGGCAGATCTGCCATGATATTGTACCAACGTGTAGGTAAATGGTTGCTAGACATTGCTCTCCTCCTTGAATTCGGTTGCTTATTGTCGTATATCCCAACCGGCTGCAAGCCGGTCAGGCCACCAACTTGAAAGGTGTCGTTTCCCTGATGGCCTTTGCAAGGCGCGGCCCGACCACCCCCATGGCGTCGTAGACCATATCCATGGTGAGGCGAGCCTGTTCTTGCATGCGGCGGGTGCCTTCCATCAGGATTTCTTCGACCATGCCCGGACGGGCTTCGTAGGCGGCGCGGCGCTCGCGCACCGGATCCAGGAACGCGTTGAGCGCGCGCGCCAGCTTCTTCTTCACCTCGACATCCCCCACTTTTCCCTGACGATAGCGGTCTTTGAGGTCATTGACCTCGTCGATGTCAGGATTGAATGCGTCGTGGTAGATGAAGACGGGATTTCCCTCGACGCGCCCGGGAATATCGGCCCGGATGCGGTTGGGATCGGTGTACATGCCGCGCACCTTGGTCTGCACGGTTTTGGCGTCGTCTGACAGGAAGATCGCGTTATCGAGAGACTTGCTCATCTTGGCCTGCCCGTCGGTACCTACAAGGGTGGGGACTTCTCCGATCATGACGTCGGGCACGGGGAAAACCTCGGCGCCGTACAAACGATTGAAGCGCCGGGCAATCTCTCGGGTGATCTCGACGTGCGCCTCGTTATCCTTGCCAACCGGCACCAGGTGGGCGCGCGGCAGCAGGATGTCGGCGGCCTGGAGGACCGGGTAGCCGATCAATCCGAAGGGTACCGTCTCATCATCCATATTCGCGGCGCGAGCCATATCCTTGATACTCGGCAGGCGGCTGAGCCGGGGCAGCGTCACCAGATCGCCCAGCAGCAGTGTGAGCTCGGCCGTCTCTCGGACAGCGGACTGCAAGAAGATGGTGCCGCGTTCCGGATCGATGCCGACGGACAAGTAATCCAGAACCACGTCATAGATATTCTGCGGGAGTTGCGCGATGTGCTCCTTCTCCGGTTTCGTGGTCAGCGTGTGGAGATCGGCAATGATGAAATAGCATTCGTAGCTGTCCTGCAGGGCAACGCGATTCTTGAGCGTTCCCACGTAGTGCCCCAGGTGCAGCTTACCGGTCGGCCGGTCGCCTGTAAGAATTCGTTTCTTTTTCTGTTCCATGAATCTTCCTCCTGATGACTATGTTCTATTCGTTCTGCCCAGATGCGGGCTAGTTATCCACAGTACCGTCATAGACCAACAAAAAACGCTCGTCCCTATTAGGGACGAGCGTTCTCAACACCCGTGGTGCCACCCTGGTTAGGCCGGCGATAGGTTTCCACAAAAAACGCGCCGGTGACGGCGCGTCGTTACTGCAAAGCCAGCCTCACTCATTCAGGTACAGTCCGATCGAATTTGACGATACCCTGCGCCCTGGTAACGGTGGCGTCTCCGGTCCTACCTACCCATCCTCAAGGGACTTCGGCGGACGGCTCCCGGACCCATTCCGCGCCTGCGCCGATGCCGGGCTCTCACCTGCCCCGGCTCTCTGGAATCTCGCCTTGGCGTGTACTCTTTCCGTTCACAGCCTTTAACTCTTATGTTTATAACATAAGCTGGCCCGATTGTCAAGAGCCATCACTGCGTTACTGAGCTACCAGGGTTTTATCATTCTCCATCCAGCTGCGCAGAGGCTCGCGGATAGACACGGATGAACACAGAGTTTATCCCTCTGTGTATCTCTGGGTAAGCAGCTTCGCGTGCTATTCTCGGCGCTGCACCGGTCCATATCCTGAAGTCATATCAGCTGTGAGTC
>JAFGNR010000240.1 GCA_016926915.1 Anaerolineae bacterium | reverse complement strand
CTGTTGATTGTTGTTTGTCTGGCCTTCATCTTCCCGGTTTTCTATGCGTTTATGAACTCCTTCAAAGAGCCTGGCACGGCGTTGACGTCAGGGGTGTTGCCCGAAATGTGGTTCTTCGGCAACTACGATCGGCTGTTCAATTATGGGCGTTTCCCGCGCTACGTGCTCAACAGTTTCATCAATGCGTTAGGCGGGGCGCTGGTCAGCGGAGTTTTCGCTTCCCTGGCGGGCTTTGCTCTGGCGCGTTTCGAATTCAAGGGCCGCGCGGCATTCATGGGGTTTATCCTGGCGATGATGATGCTGCCACAGATCACGAATTTGATCCCCCTTTACAAAATGGCCAGCGATTTGAATTGGCTCAATACCTACCGGGTGATGATCATCATTCTGGGGGCGTATGGCATCCCGTTAGGCATCTGGACGATGAAGGGCTTCTTCGAAAGCATCCCCCTGGCTTTGGAAGAGGCGGCGGCTATCGATGGGGCTACGCCTGTGCAAACCTTCTGGCAAGTTATCATCCCGATTTCGGCGCCGGGGCTACTGGCGACGTTCTTGATCAATTTCGTCTATAATTGGAACAACTTCATCACACCGTTGTTCATGCTCACCAGAACGGAAATGAAAACGGCGCCGGTGGGACTTTTCGACTTTCAACACGCGTTGGAGGGCAACCAGGACGAATTGTTGGCTGCGGCCTGCGTGATTATCATGATTCCGGCTATCCTGCTTTTTGTGACCCTGCGGAAACATTTCCTTCAGGGCATGGTCGAGGGCGCGGTCAAGGGGTAGCTCCGGTCGCTGCCGACCGGGATCCGGCGACCGTTTTAGTTTCCCGGTCTACCCCGTCGGCGATTGGCTGGCCAAAGGTTTACACGTAATCGAGGTAGGAGCGATGCTTATACTTCCTGATTGGGTGATTGAGACGCCGCTACAGCCTCCGCACAAGGGCTGGGGCGTGCGCGTAGTGGGGGATCAGATCGCAGATTTAGCGCCCCACGCGGTACTTCGCGAAAGATATGGCACCGATGAGATATGGGATGCTCCCGGCGAAGTGCTGGCTCCAGGCTTTGTCAATGCTCACATGCATCTCTATGGGGTATTGGCCCACGGTATTCCGTTGGATAAGGCGCCTTCCGGATTTTGGCCCTTCCTGGAGGATTTCTGGTGGCCTTTGGTCGAGAATGCGCTAGACCATGAGATGATTCAGGCGGCGACCGACCTTCAATGCGCCCGCATGCTGCACAGCGGCGTGACCTCTTTCTACGATTGCCTCGAGGCCCCATTTGCCTTGCCCGGATGTCTCGAAGCCGAGGCCGAGGTCGTCCGGCGCCGGGGCATGCGGGCGAGCCTTTCCTTTGAGGCGACCGAGCGCGTCAGTGCTAAAAATGGGCAATTGGGACTGAAGGAGAATGCCGATTTCATCGACGCCTGTCGCCGGGCCGGCGGTCTGGTGAGCGGTATGATGTGTTTCCATACGACATTCACCTGTTCCGAGGCCTTCATCCGCCAGGCTTTCGCCATGGCGCGGGAACGCGACTCCCTGGTGCATGCCCACGTTTCCGAAGGGACTTACGAACCGGAACACAATCTGCGCCATCACGGCAAGCGCACCCTGGCCTACTACGATCATCTGGGACTGGCGTCGCCGGATTTCCTGGCTTCCCAGTGCGTGCAAATCGACGCTGCTGAGATCAGCATCATGGCGCGTGGCGGCACGCGCATGGTGCATATGCCGCTTTCGAATTGCGAGGTCGGTGGCGGGATCGCGCCGCTGCCGGAGCTCGTCGCCGCGGGCGTCACGGTGGGCCTGGGCACCGATGGTTACGTTGACGATTTCTTCGAGGTCATGCGCGGCGCTTTCTTGATTCACAAGGCCACCCATCTTGATCCGCAGGTGATGCCCGCGCATGAGGTCTGGTATCTGGCAACAGAAGGCGGCGCGCGCGCTCTCGGATTGGAAAAGGTGGGACGGATTACCCCCGGATGGCAAGCCGACCTGCAGTTGATTGATGCGGCGCTCCCCACCCCGCTTACCGGGCACAATCTCTACGATCAGCTGCTGCTCTACCGCAATACGTCGCACGTCAGGGCAACCCTGGTTGCCGGGCGGGTACTGGTGCAGGAGGGGGCGCTGCTGGATACCGATGTGTCCGCGCTGAGGGCGCGCGCGCACGCGGCGGCAGAGCAACTGTGGGCCAGGGCCCGTGTGTGATGTGACAGGCCAAACCCTACTCCACGAGGTGAAGAGTTAGTATGATAGATGAACTGAGGCAGTATTCGCAGGAATTCCTGGCGTCGCTCTACCGGCGCATGGTACTGGTGCGCGAATTTGAGTTACGCGCAATCGAAGAACGGCGCGGGGGACTGATTCCCGGTTTCATTCATTCCTGCGTCGGACAAGAAGCGTCGGCAGTGGGCGCCACGGCGGCGTTGCGCGAGGACGACGTGATCACCAGCACTCACCGGGGGCACGGGCATCTGCTGGGAAAGGGCGGCGCTCCCCAGTATATGATGGCCGAGCTGGCGGCGCGCTCTTCCGGGTATTGCCTGGGGCGGGGTGGGTCGCTGCACATCTCCGATTTCGACCTGGGAATTCTTGGCGCCAACGGCATCGTCGGCGGCGGGATTCCCATTGCCGTGGGGGCCGCGTTGGCGTTCCAGATGCAGCATTCCTCGCGGGTGGCGCTGGCCTTCTTCGGCGATGGGGCGGTCAACGAAGGCGCCTTTCACGAGGCGGCCAACCTTGCCGGTCTGTGGGCTTTGCCGGTGATCCTATTCTGTGAGAATAACCTCTATGGCGAGGGAACGCCACAGGATCGGCAGGCGCCCATCGCCGATCTGGCGAAGCGCGCCGAGAGTTATGGGTTTCCGGGCGTCATCGTCGATGGCAATGACGTGCTGGCGGTCTACGCGACGGTGAAAGCAGCTGTCTCCCGGGCGCGAGCCGGTGAGGGGCCGACGCTGGTAGAAGCCAAGACGTACCGGTTCCGGGGACATTATGAGGGAGACCCCCAGGTCTACCGCAAGCCCGGTGAGATGGAATCCTGGCGACAACGCGATCCGGTTCCTGCCTTCCGCCAACGGCTTTTGACCTCAGGGCGTTTCGATGAAGCTGCCCTCAAGGTTTTGGAGCAGGGTGTGCAGGCCGAATTGGATGAGGCTGTCGCCTTTGCGGCGGCAGCGCCCTATCCTGAGGTGGGCGAGGCCCTGTCCGGCGTCTATGGGGAAACCCATGGCGGCCTGGTTTTCTGAACTTGCCGCGACCGGATTACGCCGGACGCAGGTGTAAACAGTTAGAGGTGAGAAGCGAAATGCGAGAGTTGACCTACTCCGAAGCAATCCGTGAAGCCCTGGTCGAAGAAATGCGCCGTGACGCCAATGTATTCCTCATGGGCGAGGATGTGGGAACGTTTGGCGGTGTGTGGGGCGTCTCCCATGGCATGCTGGACGAATTCGGCCCGGAACGGGTCCGGGATACGCCGATCAGCGAGATTGCCATTGTGGGAGCGGGCCTTGGCGCGGCTATGATGGGGATGCGTCCGGTTGTTGAGATTATGTTCGGCGATTTCTTGATGTGCGCCGGGGATCAAATCGTGAACCAGGTAGCGAAGGCGCGCTTTATGAGCGGCGGCAAGGCTGACGTCCCGTTGACCATTCGTGTGACATCCGGGGCCCCTGGGTCGGCGGCGGCGCAGCACTCCCAGAGCCCTGAATCGTGGTTTATGAATATTCCCGGTATCAAGATTGTGGCGCCGGCGCTGCCCGCGGATGCCAAAGGGTTGCTCAAGACGGCGATTCGTGGAGAAGACCCGGTATTGTTTTTCGAGCACAAGATGCTCTACGCCGAGAAGGGGCCGGTGCCTGATGATGCCGATTTTACTGTGCCGTTTGGCGTCGCCAGCGTGGTGCGAGAAGGCGTCGATGTGACGGTCGTCGGTGTGGGGAACATGGTTTTGAAAGCGTTGAAAGCCGCCGCGCAGCTCGCGGAACAAGGTATCCGTGTCGAGGTTATCGATCCGCGAACCCTGGTCCCGCTGGACAAAGAGACCTTGATTCGCTCGGTGCAGAAGACCAGCCGCGTTGTCATCGCGCACGAGGCCCACTTGCGCTCCGGACCAGCGGCGGAAATTGCGGCGGTGTTGGCGGAAGAGGCGATTGAATACCTGGATGGTCCCATCGTACGCGTGGGGGCGAAAAATGTGCCGCTTCCGTACAGTCCGATTCTGGAGCAGTTCGTCCTCCCGGACGTCTCAGACATCGTTGCGGCTGTAGCGTCGTTTTGGAAGCGTTAGGGGTCCCCGGCGGCGGGAAGCGGCCCTGTTTTGAAACACGCCCGGGAGCTGTCATGGTTGATCGAACATTCTCTCGAGTGTACACTAATCCGGTGGAAATGACATATGGGGAGGGCAACTATGGCATTCATACCATCGGGTGAAGAGCGTGATGTGCGGCGTGTAAAACGCGTTGCTGTAGATGGCGCGCCGTTGTCGTATATCGTTACATTGGCGGCCGTGGCGACGGCGCTGGCAATCGTTCCCCTTTCGGTGGTCGTAGGGTCCGGCAAGAGTTTTCCGCTGAGCCAGGGGGTCTATCCCCTGGTTGGCTGGTTGCTGGGGCCGGTCGCCGGCGCGTTGGCAAATGGCGTTGGGGCGCTTATCGGTGTTTTCGTGGCCCCACATACGACAACGTTGCCCCTGGCAACGGTCCTCGGTGCAGCTGTTGGAGGCTTGGCCGCTGGCGTTATGCGTGGATCCGGGAAGCGCCGCTGGTGGTGGCAGCCGTTGGCGCTGTTCTTCGCGGCGCTATATGGGATATACGCCGGGCAAGCGTTGATACGGAACGGTGTGGCGTGGTATGCAGTGCTTCTGGGGTCGTTGATTGATTGGTCGGCATTGTTGCTCTTTGTCATGCCGACGCGCGTGTGGTTTGCGCAGTGGATGCTGAGCACAGATCCGAAATCGGTGGCGTTAGGGCTTTTCTGCGGCACCTGGACCATTGCTGGCTTGACCCATCTCACTGCCTCCAGCGTGATTTACATATTCAGCAACTGGCCGAACGAAGTATGGCTGGCGATGGCGCCCCTTGCCCCGCTTGAACACGTAATCCGCGCTGCGGTCGGCGCCATCATTGGCGTGGGGGTCATCTTGGGATTGCGCGCCACGGGGTTGGTCAAACCCGAACATGCGAACTTCTGAACAAGCGGCTATGGGGATGCAGTCCCACGTTCCGGTATATTCCCATCCGAGAGCTGTTGCTGTCGCACGTCTTGATGCGGTCTCTTACTGGTATCCTGGCGGTCGTGAACCGGTCCTTAAGGACATCTCTCTGCGGGTACGACGAGGTGAGTTCCTGGGACTCGTGGGCCCGACCGGCGCCGGGAAGACGACGCTTTGTCTAGCCCTTATGGGGATCGTGCCGCAGTTCTATGGGGGGCGCTTCTTCGGGCGCGCAACCGTTGCCGGTCTCGATACGCTTGAGCATCCGATCAGCGCCCTGGCGAAACATGTGGGCATCGTGTTCGAGGATCCCGAAACGCAACTCACGGCGACCTCGATCGAGAACGAGATCGCCTTTGCCCTGGAAAACTTGAAGGTGCCCCGGGAGGAAATTATTGCGCGGATTCCCCGGGTGCTGGAAGCCGTGCGTCTCGAAGGCACGGAGAAGAAGCACCCACACGAGCTTTCCGGAGGACAGAAGCAGCGTCTGGCGATTGCGGCGGCTCTGGCGTTGCAGCCCGATTTGCTCATTCTGGACGAACCTACGTCGCAGTTGGATCCGCTTGGTTCGCAGGAAGTTTTTGCGACGGTGCGCGAATTGAACGAGGCGCTGGGGGTGACCATTGTGATGGCAAGTCACGCTGCGGAAGAAATGGCCGAATTTACAGACCGTGTGGCGCTGCTGGCGCAGGGTCGTCTGGTGAAGACCGGAGCCCCCGGTGAGATGTATGGCGATGTCGAATTCCTTCACGAACATGCCCTCCGTCCCCCGCAGGTGGCAGAAACTTTCTATATGATCAACAACTATGGCGTGGGCGTTGCTCAAATTCCCGTGCGTTTGGATGCGGGGATCGCGCAGCTATCCGCGCTCAAGAATGAACATGCGGTGGTCATTGCCTCAGCCACCGGCTTGCCCACCGGTCGCGAGTCCACCACTCCGCCGTTACTCTCGGTCCAGAATCTGCATCACCGGTATGGTGATGGCGCCCATGCGCTCAGGGGCGTGTCCCTGGAGGTCCGCGAGGGAGAGTATGTTCTCATCATTGGTCAGAACGGCGCGGGAAAGAGCACGTTGGTCAAGCATTTTCTAAAACTCCTGGAACCTACGGAAGGGAAAGTGCTGGTCAGTGGCACGGATACCCGCGAGCTTACCGTCAGTGGTCTTGCGCGCCGTATTGGCTATGTGGCGCAGAACCCGGATAATCAGATCTTCAATACCACGGTGGGCGACGAGGTGGCCTTTGCCTTGAAGAACCTGGGGCACTCTGCTGAAGAGGTCGAAGCACGCACGGTCGAGAGCCTTGAAGCAATGGGACTGCTCGAAGTCCGGGAACGGCATCCTCTGGCGTTGCCCAAAGGCGACCGCGCCCGTGTGGTCATTGCCGCAATTTTGGCTATGAAACCGGAAATCATCATCTTCGATGAGCCGACCACGGGCCAGGATTACCGGGGCGCCAAGTATATCTTGGAGATCAGCCGGAAGTTGCACGAGATGGGCAAAACGGTCATTGTTATCACCCACCATCTCTACCTGATGCCGGATTATGCGGAACGCGTCATCGTGATGGGCAAAGGGACGAAACTGCTCGATGCGCCCATCCGCCAGGCTTTCCATGATATCGACTTGCTGGCTTCGACCTACTTGGCGCCGCCGCAGGCTGTGTTCCTGGCGCAGTCGCTGCGTGAAGATGATCTGGGGGAGGCCTGTTTGCTGCTTACCCCGAAGGAAGTTGCTGCGCATGTCGCCGGCAAGCCGCTAGGATGTATTGCATGAGCGCGATGACATTTCAGACGGTCGAACGAGATTCTTTCTTCACCCGACTGGATTTCCGCCCCAAACTGCTGATGATGGGGGTGCTCACCATTGTCGCCTTCGTCTGGGAAAGCCCGGCGATGGGAGGCTTACTGGCGTTTCTCGTGATTCTCGCCTGCCTGGCGGTGGGCGTCAAGTTCAGCTATATCCGCACGGTCGTCACGGTGATGATT
>JAFGNR010000239.1 GCA_016926915.1 Anaerolineae bacterium | reverse complement strand
TCGCGAGACAGTAGTGAGCTGAATGCGCTTCCAGGGTCTTATCATTAATCCATCCGACTACGAAGAGGCTCACAGATACACACGGAGGAACACGGAGAGTTCTCGCGGTATCTCTGAGCTTGCGCGATGATTCCGCCTCACTCGAAATAACGGGGAGTCTACGCAAGGATCCCGCCGGGTCCTTGGCGATTTTCCCTCTACAGCGTCTTCACTGGCAGCGCAGCCCCAGGATGTTATAATCTCTCGCTATGGCAACAAACATGGCGCGTCGGTACGGGGTGCTCCTGCTGCTTCTGCTGGCCTTTGCGCTGCGCGTGGCAGGGCTGGCCGATCACAATCTCTGGTGGGATGAGGGCGTGGGCGTCTGGTTGGCGCGCCTACCGGTCCCCAACCTGCTGGACTGGACCGCGCACGATACGCACCCGCCGCTCTTCTATCTGGCGCTCCACGCCTGGCGGCGCCTCGCCGGTGAAGGAGAATTTGTCTGGCGGTATCCCTCGGTCGTCGCCGGTCTGCTGACGGTGACCCTGGTTTATCGCCTGGGCCGGGCCCTGGGTGGGCGCCGGGTGGGCGCGCTGGCAGCCCTCTTCCTGGCCCTCTCCCGGTTTGCCATCACCTGGTCGCAAGAGGTCCGCATGTACGCCCTGGCGGCGCTGGCCGCTACCGGCGTGCTCTGGTTCGCCCTCCAACTGTGGCGCGAGGCGCGTTGGACTGCGTGGGTGGGATATGTGCTCTGCACTGCCGGGGCGCTGCTCTCGCTCTACCTCACCGCCCTTGTCCCGCTAGTCGCGAACCTCGCTTTTCCCCTGGTCTGGTTCCGCACGGGGCGCTTGCGGCGGCGACTCTGGCTGTGGCTGACCGCCCAATTGGCAGCCGCCGCATTGGTGTTGCCATGGGTCCACTACGCGCTGCCGCGAATTCCCAGTTGGTCCGCCGGCGAAGGGACCGTGGCCGCCGGCTTCTTCCTGAAACTCTACACGACGACCTTGATCACCGGGATTTCCGTCGATGTGGATGCCGCGCTCCCCACTGTAATTGCGGTTCTCGTAAGCTTCACACTGGGCCTGATTTTCCTCCTGGGACGGCGTAAATCCGCCGTCCAGGACGCCGGACTCGCCATGCTTTTGTTGGGTTTCCTCCTGCCGCCTGCGGCCGTCTACGCCCTGACGGCAGAATGGCTCGCCCTCTACTACACGCCGCCGGTGGCGCCCCGCTACTTCCTGCCTCTATCCGGCGGCTTCTACGTGCTGCTGGCATGGGGAACGGCGGCCATGGCCCAAACGAAATCACGCAACTCACAACGTCGCTGGCTCGCAACCATCGCCAGCGGCCTCATCCTCGTCGCAGCATTGACGGGGCTGGCGAGTTTCTATCCGGGACGCGCCCGCACCGATGACTATCTCACGCTCGCGCACATTCTGAATGCGCACCGCCGCGCAGACGATGCCGTAGTGCTCTATACTGATAAGGACTGGCCCGTCTTCTCCGCCCACTACACAGGCGCGTGGTCGCCCATCCCGAACGGGGCGACGGCGGACGAGGCCACGCTGCAGACGTGGCTGCTGCCGGTGTGGGAACGCTCGACCGGGATATGGCTGGCGACGACGCCGGACGCCCGGCGGATGGATCCTCAGGGCGCGATCCCCGCCCTGCTCCGCTCGAAAGCTGTCACGGCGACGACGTGGCTGGCGCACGAGAACAGCCTTACCTTCTACGCCCGCGCACCGGAACGAGCTGCCACGCAGGGCGCCCTTGCCCCAGATTTCGCGCCGCCGGACGGCCCGGCGCACACCTTTGCCGGCGGCGCCCAATTATCGGGTGCCCATCTACCGCTGCGCGCCTATCACACCGGCGAGCGCGTATTCTTGTCGTTGTTCTGGGCCTCTCCACCGGCAAGCCCCTTCACCATCGCGCTGAGCGGACCGGCAGACCACACTCTCGCGGTTGCTGCTCCCGCAGCGACGCCCGAAGGCCCTGCACACCAACTGGTCCCGCTCCTCCTGCCCGCCGGACTGCCCTCCGGCGAGTACGATCTGGAATTGGCGTTGTCTCCGGAAGACCGTTTCCGGGTCGTAAGGCTAGAAGTGTTGCCCGAAGCACGTCGGACACACCCGGACTCGGAGCGCGTGGACATCGGGTTCCCAATGGAACGCCGCCTGGGCGACGCCATCCAGTTCCTGGGATACGATCTGGCCGAGGATACGCTTTCCCCCGGCGATACGGTCGATTTGACGCTCTACTGGCAGACGACGGCCCCGTTGGAACAGCGGTACAAAGTCTTCACTCATATCAGGGGCGAGATCTTCAACGCCGCAACCGGGAATTTCCTCTGGGGACAGCGCGACAACGAGCCGGTGGAGAATCAGTATCCCACCACCAGCTGGCTGCCCGGCGAGATCATCGCCGATCCCTACGCGATTCCGCTGCCGCACAACGCCCCACCCGGACGCTACCTGCTCCAGATTGGCCTCTACGGTCTCGTCGACGGCGCCCGCCTGCCGGTGTACGATGCGGATGGAATCCCGGTTGGGGACGCCATCACGATTGCGGAACTCGCCATCCGCTAACACATCGCAAGTAAGACCCGCGCCTCGACCACGAATCAGACCCAATGCCTCAACAGTCGCTCCCCCAAATCCCCCATGGTAGACGCCGCAATCTGTATCAAAACCATACCGGGGCTTTACCATTTCTTTACATTGCGCTGCTATCCTTGAGGTAAGATTGAAATGTGTTTCAAAGAGGAACCCTTGCACTTATCGACGCCAGGAGAGTTCATACAATGCAGAGCACAAACGCGCACCGCACCGCAAACCGTCTGGCCTTGATCGCCCTGGCGGGCATCATGGCGCTTTCCCTCTGGCTGCACCTGCACCGAATCGACGATATCGGCGACGCCAACACCTACTACACCGCAGCGGTCGAAAGTATGCTGCAATCGTGGCACAACTTCTTCTTCGTGGCAGCAGAACCCGGCGGATCGGTCACGGTCGATAAGCCCCCGCTCGGTCTATGGATCGAGGCGGCGTCGGCCTTTATTCTCGGCGTCAACGGCTTTGCGGTGGTCCTGCCGAACATCCTGGCAGGCGTGGCGACGATCCCCGTGCTCTACGGGATCGTCCGCAAGCGTTATGGCGCCGGCGCCGGACTTGTGGCGGCCCTGGCAGTCGCCGTCATGCCGGTCAGTATCGCCGCCCAGCGCAACAACACCATGGATGGCATGCTCACTTTCTGCCTGGTACTGACAGCGTGGGCATTTCTCAAGGCAACCGAGACCGGCAAACTACGTTACCTCTGGCTCGGAGCGGCGCTTGCCGGTCTGGGATTCAATATCAAGATGCTCCAGGCGTTCGTCCCGCTGCCGGCTTTCTACCTCGCCTACTTCTTCGGCGCCCAAGCCCGTTGGGGACGCAAGTTCATGCATCTGGCCCTGGCAACGCTGATATTGATCATCCTTTCTTTTGCCTGGCCGCTCGCCGTCGATCTCACACCCGCCAGCCAGCGGCCCTATGTGGGCAGCAGCGAGGACAACACCGTGACGAGCCTGATCTTGGGTCACAACGGTCTCAATCGCTGGCTAGGTCGGAACGCGCTGCAGCGGCTCGGCCTCTACGGCAACACACAGCAGCCTTTAGGGCAGACCCCGCCGGGAAATCCACCGGCGCAACCACAACCTCCCGACAATCCACCAGGACAACAAACACCTCCGGGCGCCCCACCCTCGCAACAGACGCTTCCCGGAAATCCGCCATCGCAGCAGCTGCCCCCGGGCAATACCCCAACCCAGGGAAACGCCCCAGGACATTCCAAGGAGGTTGGCGATCCGGGTCTGCTGCGTTTCTTCCGGGCGCCGCTCAGCAAGGAACTTAGCTGGCTGCTGCCTACCGGTCTGGTCGCCATGCTGCTGCTCCTGGCAGCAGCCCGCCCGGCGCTGCCACTCTCCGCCGATCATCGAATGTCGGTGATCTGGGGCGGCTGGCTCTGCACCGGTCTGGTGTTTTTCTCAGTTGCCGAATTCTTTCACGCCTACTATATGATCATGCTTGGGCCGCCGCTGGCGGCGCTCCTGGGCAGCGGCATGGGCACACTCTGGCGGCGGCGCCGGGAGCGTCCCTGGCTGATCTTCCTGCTATGTCTTGCCGTGTGCGGGGGGACGCTGGCCTTCCAAACGTACAACGCAAAACAGTTCGTCGCTACGGTCCCATGGCTCCTGCCCGCCGCGTTGGCGCTGGCGACCGGTATGGGCGTCTGGCTGGCGGGGGCGCACTCACAGGGCAGAAGCCCCTGGCAGGTTGCCGGGCTGGCCCTTGCCGTGCTCTCCATCATGGCCGCCCCCCTGGCTTGGAGCGTGCTTACCGTGACCCAGGGCGCTGACTTGCATCTTCCCGCCGCTTATGACGGTACGCCACAGAGGTCCGACCAGCCGCAGCAAGCAGACAGCCGCGACCTGCGCCTGATCCAGTATCTGGCAGCCCACACCCAGGACGTGGACTATCTACTGGCAGTCCCGAGCTCCATGGAAGGCGCCGACCTTGTGCTGGCGACAGGGCGTCCGGTGCTCTACATGGGCGGCTTCAGCGGGGGAGATCCGGTGGTCACGGCAGACGATATCGCCGCCCTGGTGGACGCGGGCGAACTCCGCTACATACTGCTGGGAAGCAACAAACAGGGAGACCAGGGGATCGAACGGTGGGTCCAGCGCAACTGCACCCCTGTATCAAATCAAGAAACCGGATTGCGGACGCCCGGGCAGGGGAACGATCGCTCGCCTGTACCAACCCTGTTCGTCTGCGGGGGTTGAACATCTCCTGTTCGGGGATACACTCTGAGCCGAAACGGCAACCGCCGCCACATATAGCAGAAGGAGCAGGTATGGCCAAGACCGTTCTCATCGTAGATGACAAAGCCAGTGTGCGCACGTTGGTCAAGGACTATTTGACCGAGCAAGGCTTTCATGTCGTCATGGCGAGCAACGGCCAGGAGGCGCTCTTCGTCGCGCGCCACGAGAAACCCGATCTGATTCTCCTCGATATCATGATGCCGGAGATGGACGGCTACGCTTTCATCAGCGCGTACAGGCGTGAGGCCGAGACGCCCATCATCCTGCTGACCGCCCGCCTGGATGAGACCGACAAGGTATTGGGGTTGGAACTGGGCGCCGACGACTACGTCACCAAACCCTTCAATATGCGCGAGCTGCTGGCCCGCATTCGCGCCGTGCTGCGGCGCACCGGCGGCAGTTCTACGGTGGAAAGCCCTGTCCTGCGTGTAGGCGACATTATCCTAAACAGAGAGGCGCGGACTGTTGAGGTGCGCGGCCAGTCCATCGATCTGACCCCCAAGGAGTTCGACCTGCTAGGGACGCTGATGGCCTCTCCCGGACGGGCCTTTTCGCGGACCGAACTGCTCGAAGCCATTCAGGGCGTGGCCGTGGAAACCATGGAACGCGCCATCAACGTTCACGTCAGTAACCTGCGGGCAAAAATCGAGCGCGACCCGGCCAATCCCCAGTATATCGAGACCGTCTTCGGGATCGGCTACCGGCTCAACAGCGATTGAGGTGCGCCATGCAACGCAGCGTGATCCGCCGCTCTCTTGCCGCCAAATTGGTTCTGGCCTTCCTGCTGGTCAGTGTGACCGGCGTGGCGCTGGCAGCGCTCTTTGCACGCTGGGCTACCTACCGGGAGTTCGAGCAGCTGATCCTGGAACGCACCCGTGAAGAGTACGTCGAACGGGTCACAGCCTATTACGAAGAAAACCGGTCATGGGTGGGTATCGCCCAATACATGTACCGTCCGGCGACGCAGCCCCCACAGAACGAAGTCCCGCTTGACCGGGGCCAACCCAACCCGCAGCCCACCCTGGCCTTCATACTGGTCAACGAGCGCGACGTGGTCGTGGCGCCCGGCGGGCCCTTTCATCCCGGAGATCGACCGCCGGCGCCGCTCATCGCCGGCGGCATCCCCATCGAGGTCGATGGCGTCGTGGTCGGCACGGTTGTGACCACAGGGAACCCACCCGAGATCGATCCCCGGGAACAAGCCTACCTGGCGCGCACGAACCGCGCGTCGGTCTATGCCGCGCTGGCTGCAACGGGGATCGCCCTGGTATTGGGCGTGTGGCTCGCCCGCACCCTCACCCGCCCCCTGCGGGCGCTCACGCAGGCGACGCGGGCCGTCGCCACCGGGGACCTGGAACAACAAGTCGCCGTTCGCTCGCGCGACGAGCTCGGGGAACTCGCGACGGCCTTCAACCAGATGAGCGCCGATCTGGCCCAGGCAAACCAGGCGCGCCGCCAGATGACCGCCGACATCGCCCATGACCTGCGCTCCCCCCTCACCGTCATCGGCGGCTACCTGGAAGCGCTCCGGGATGGCGTCCTGCAACCGACGCCGGCCCGGTTCGAGGCCATGTACCAGGAATCCCAATACTTGCTGCGCCTCGTCGAAGACCTCCGCACGCTATCGCTGGCCGATGCGGGCGAGCTGATCCTCAACCGGGTCGCCGTCCCGCCCCGCGCCTTGCTCAAACGGCTGGCCGCGACCTACCAGCTGGCCGCCGAACAGCAAGAGATCACGATGACCGTGGACGTTCCGGGAGACCTGCCCGACATCATCGTCGATCCCGACCGCATGATCCAGGTATTGGGAAACCTCGTGAGCAACGCCTTGCGCTACACACCGGAAGGCGGCCAAATCGCGCTGGGGGCTAAAGCGGTTGGGGGCGCCGTCGCCCTCACCGTCGCGGACACCGGGAGCGGCATTCCGTCCGAGGCGCTGCCGCGCATCTTCGACCGCTTCTATCGCGTGGACGCCTCCCGGGAGGAGCACGAAGGGGAAAGCGGTCTCGGTCTGGCAATCGCCCGCTCCCTCGTCGAAGCCCATGGCGGCGCCATCGCCGTCGCCAGCGCCGTGGGCGAGGGCACGACCTTCACCCTCACCCTGCCCGCCTGAATCCAGGTGAGACGCACTTCTACGCCTCATGGCAGCGCGTCTTACCTTTACCCCATCCAATTCGATCATTACCACATCATATATCGCGTTTTCTATTTGACATTCATCTAATCACATGGTAGAATATACATAGATGACTATCTAATTGGATAATCAAAAACCGACTAGATAAATAGCAAACAGGAAGGAGTGAGCACCATGATCGACGCCTTCAATGCCATTATGGAATCAGAAGGGAATGATGTGGATAAGCTGAAGGACATGTTCGATTGGACGACCCGGCGCTTCGTCGCAGGTTGTGAGCGCGATATCGAACTCGCCAAAGCGCTGAAAGACCGGGAATCGACCATCCGCGCACAAATCAGGATGGAAGTCATGAAGTCGGCGCGCGAAATCTTCGCCGACTGTTACATGCGGCTGGCCCGCAGGAGACCGTGGCATGAACACGATGGACTATGAAGCCAACCTGGAAGCCCGGGCAGAGTTGTTCAAGGCCCTGGGACACTCTACCCGGCTGCTGATCCTAAATCTGATCGAACTGAAACCGCGCCACGGCGAAGAGCTGGCCGCCATCCTGGCGCTGAACCCCGCCACCATCTCGCACCACGTTGCGAAACTGGTGGCTGCCGGGCTGCTTTCATCGCGCAAGGATCAGTATTACACCGTTTATTCGCTGAATGACGAGATTCTGGAACGCCCCATCAGCGATGTGGTCTTCCTGCCGCAACCGGGGTTGGTGGCGCAGGTGGAGGAGGACGCCTACCGGCAGAAGGTCTTGCGCACCTACTTCCGCCATGGGCGGCTTACCGCCATCCCCACCCAGCGCAAGAAACGGCTGATTATCCTTGACAAGTTGATCTACGAATTCGAACCGGGGCGTCTCTACACGGAACGCGAGGTCAACCAGGTATTGGTGGACTTCAACGAAGATGTGGCGACCCTGCGGCGCGACCTGGTGGACGAGGGCTACCTGAATCGCGAGAACAGCCGGTACTGGCGCGTGAAGTTCATCGACGAGGTAGACGCCGGAAAGCCGGACGGCACGGAGTTGTAATGTAGGGCGGAATGGCATTCCGCTACACACCTTGCAGGATTGACCGCTGCCCGAAACCCGCGATAATGTCCCCATTGCGCGCGGGGAAGCCGCGCGACGCCGGACGTGAGGCAGGAGCATGAAACAACTTCGCAACCGCATCGCGGCAACGGGCAGCGGCATCTGGACGCCCAATCTGATCTTCCTAGCAGTATCCGTCTTCATGAATGGATTCGGGCAGGGGGTGCTGGGCGGCGCACGCACCAATTTCTTCGTAGATACCCTGGGGTTGACCGGCGGTCAGGTGCTCTGGCTGGAAGGCATCCGTGAGATTCCGGGACTCGCTCTCATCTTCATTGCCGCGCTCACGATGCGACTGCCCCTTTCGAGACGGGCGGCCGCCGCCGTCCTGATCATGGGCATCGGTTACGCTCTCTACGCCCCCGTGAACTCCTATAACGTGTTGCTGGCCATGGCCGTGTTCGCCAGCCTGGGCATGCACATGTGGTTCCCTTTGCAAAGCACGCTGGGCATGCAGCTGGCGCCCGGAGGCCGGACCGGGCAGGTGCTGGGCACGCTGGCCTCGGTGACGGCGTTGTCGGGCATCGTGGGTATGGGCGCGATTGCGCTGATGTCGGCGCTGGCGCCCACCCTCTCGCTGCGCCTCTACTACGTCATCGGCGGCGTCTTGATCATCATCGCCGCCTTTCTTCTGTTACGCATTCCCAAAGACGTCGGCGTCACCAAAGTCTCGCCGCCTCGCATGCTGGTTAAAGGACGCTATTGGCTCTACTATGTCCTCACCTTCTTCCAGGGATCGCGGAAACAGGTGCTCAACACCTTCGGGATGCTCGTTCTGGTGGAGAATTTCGGCTTCGAGGTCTGGCAGATCAGCACAATCATGGTGGCCAGCAGCATCGTCAACCTGGTAGGCGCACCGCGTCTCGGGCGGTTGCTCGACCGGTTCGGGGAACGGCGCGTGATGACGACCAGCTACCTGCTGCTGATCCTCTGCTGCGCGGGATTCGCATTCCTGCACGCCGCCTGGATGCTGGTCATTCTGTTGATAATCATCAAACTCCTGGTCACCCTCGAAATTGGACTGGACACGTACATCTACCACATCGCCCCGCCGGAAGAACTGACCCCCACCCTTTCCGCGGGTATCAGCATCAACCACGTGACCTCGGTCGCCATGCCCATTGTGGCCGGCGCGCTGCTGCCGGCCATCGGCTACGAGGGAATCTTCTTGGGCGCCGCCGGCTTGATTCTACTCTCGGCGCCGTTTGCGCTGAGCCTAAAACCGCGCCCGGCGTCGCAGCCGGCTGCGACGGCAGCGACGTAGCTGTGTGCACGTAGGGCGGGTAACCCGCCCTACGTGATAGCAGTCAAAATCACTCCCGGATCACATTTCGGCTACCGCACCTCCATGATCCGCGCCCAACACGGATAGAGTGGATCGATAACGACAGAGCCATCGCGAATCGCAAATGCCTCCTCCCCATTGAGCACATCGACCAGCCGCTCCCCGGCGTGAGGAATGGGAATCTCCAGGGAAGCGGTCGTACCGGCAGCATTCAAGGCCACCACCACATACGAACCGGGCATTTCCCGCGCAAACGCGAACTGCTCCGCACTCACGTGCAACTGCCGGTAGCGCCCATAGCGCAGCGCCGGAAGCCGGCGGCGGATACGGGCAAAGCGCCCGATCGCGAGCGCCAGCTGCGGATATGGACTATGGCACGCTGCATCGCGGGGATCGAGAAACGGGCGCAGGGCAACATCCGACCAGGGATCGCGGCGCCCCGCAATGCCCCACTCGCTGCCATAATAGAGCGATGGCACGCCGGGCATGGTGAACAGCAGCGCGTAAAGCGGGTAGAGATGTCGTGGATCACCGAGATTGCTCGCGACGCGATTCACGTCATGGTTGTCGGCGAACGCATACAGGACCAGATCGCGGTAGAGTCCCTGCTCGCCGAACAGACGGTTGAGTTCATACCCAATCTCGAAATAGTTCCGGTCGTTGAGACTGGAATAGAGTCCCTTGAAACAGGTATAGTTGGTGACCGAGTCCAACGTTTGCGGGTTGACCCAACGGCGGTAATCGCCATGGATTACCTCGCCCATCAGCCAGAAATCCGGCCTTCGGACGCGGCAAAATGCCGCCAATGCCTGTTGGAAATCCAGGTCGAGGCTATCTGCCACGTCGAGCCGTAATCCGTCGATATGAAAGGTATCAATCCACATTCCCACGGCCTCAAAGAGATGGGCCCGCACGTCCGGATGGCGCGTGTTCAACTGCACAAGCTCGGCATGTCCGTTCCAGGAAGCATATGAAAATGGATCGCCATACGGACTGCGCTCGCCAAACCGCACAGCAACGAACCAATCCCGGTACGGAGAACCGGAACCCCGCTGCAGCAGATCGCGAAATGCCCAGAAATCGCGCCCCACGTGATTGAATACCCCATCCAGCACAAGCCGGATGCCGCGTTCGTGCAGCGCGTCGCTAAGCCCGGCCAACGTCTGGTTGGTCCCCAGCCGCCGGTCGACCTGGAAGTAATCGGCGGTATCGTATCCGTGCGCCGTCGCTTCGAACAGCGGGCCCAGGTAGAGCGCGTTGATCCCCAGATCATGCAGATGATCCAGCCAATGGTAGAGCCGGTCCAGGCGCGGCTGCGGGACAGCGGAAAAATCATTGCGGCGCGGCGCGCCGCAACACCCCAGAGGGTAGATGTGGTAGAAGATAGCCTCGTTGATCCAGTGTGCCATTTCACTCCTTATACGTACCGGTAGGTATATAGGGCAGACAGAAAACGGCGAATCCCGAACGGGACGTCGCCGCTCGATCTCAAAAATGACTCTCCTGAAAAAAGGTTACCTAACCGCGCGGGTTGGGAAACCTGAGAGCGCGCCAACAACCGTAAGGTCTTATGACCGCCGGCAAAGAACGCCACGGTAAGATCGAAATGCTTTAAGCATGGCGCAGCATATCGTCAGAAAATCACAGTCTGCTTGGCGCCCTCGGCGTTCTCTCTGCGGTGAATTCCCCCTTTTTGCAGTGGAGTCAAGAATAGATCCCATGGCTGAATTGGTGCACCAGGTCGAAGATCATGCCCTCGCTGTAGGCCAGATACCCATCGAGCATCGCCATCACGTAGCTGTCTACCATCCCGCGCCACGTCAGGGCATAGCGGGCATGCCGCCCGCGCATATTGCCATGATCCGCCGTCGCCAGCTCGAAGAGGGTAGCCAACAGCAAGTGCTGGCGTGCATAGAACGGGCTCACAATCTGGCGGGGCTCGGATTCGGGAGGGCTCAAGTATAGCGCAACGTGCAGACGATAGAAGGCCGGCGTCGACTGTGCAAGGCGAAAAAAGGCTTCGGCCACACGCCGGAGCGAAAGCGTCAAATCCCCGGTGTACGTGGTTGCCCCGGCCAGGCGGCGCTCGAAGGGCAGGAAATGGGTATCCAGCACTACCTCGAGCATCCCGCGCTTGGACCCGAAATAATGGTACAACGTGGGCTTCGTCACGCCGGCAGCAGCAACGATTTCCTGCACGCCCACGGCATCATAGCCGCGCGCAGAGAACAGGTCCAGCGCGCATCTGAGCAAGATTTCGCGATTATCGGACATAGCAACACCTGCGGGTATTATACCACTCGGTATACAAAGTACAACTCGCCCCACTCATAGCCGGCGCGCGATTTGCCGCGCAGCGACCACGCCCGACGCCGAGGCTTGGATCAGCCCTCGGGTCACGCCCGCGCCGTCGCCGCAGGCAAACAGATTCGCCACCTCGGTTTCCAGCTCCGGCGTCAGCTGGAGGCGGTTAGAATAGAACTTCACCTCGACGCCGTAGAGAAGCGTGTGGCGCGAGGCCACGCCCGGTGCGATCTCGTCCAGAGCGTGCAGCATCTCCAGAATATTCCCAACATAGCGGTAGGGCAGCACCAGGTTGAGGTCCCCCGGCGTGGCGCCGGGCAACGTGGGCGTCACCACGGAACGCGCAAGGCGTTCCGGCGTCGAGCGGCGCCCGGCTTCCAAATCCCCTAAACGCTGCACCAGGATGCCGCCGCCAAGCAGATTGGCCAACCGCGCGATACTTTTCCCGTAGATGATGGGTTCGTCGAAGGGTTCGGTGAAGTTCTTGCTCACCAGCAGGGCGAAATTGGTATTGGCGGTCTTGCGACCGGCAAAGGAATGGCCGTTGACCGTGATCACGTCGCCCGCGAACTCCGTGCTGACCTCGCCGTAGGGGCACATACAGAAGGTGCGCACCTGGTCGTCGAAGGCCCGGGAATAGTAGATGAACTTCGATTCGTAAACCAGTTTCGTGATGGGTTCCATGACCACAGCGGGCAGTTCGACCCGCACGCCCAGGTCCACAGGATTGCGCGCCAGCGAGAGGCCCAACGCTTTCGCCGTTGCTTCCAACCACGAGGCGCCGCCGCGACCGGGCGCCACGATAACCACGCCCGCATCCAGGCGCGTCCCTTTCTCGGTCTCCACGCCCACGACGCGCCCATCGTGGGTGAGAATCCGGGCCACAGGGGTGCGATTGTGGATGACCACGCCGGCTTCCAGGAGCGCATCGCGCATCCTGCGCATAATCGCGACGCAGCGCTCGGTTCCCATGTGGCGGATGGGCACCGAGACGAAACGCAACCCGGCCAGCGCCGCGCGCTTCTCCAGCGCTTCGATCTGGTCGTTGTACTCCCCGTGCACCTGGTCGGGCGCACCGAAACGGCGGTAAATGCCATCGACCTCGGCGATCAAGCGCGTCGCCGCGACCTCCCCAAGAATCTCTGCCAGGTGGCCCCCGACATCCGGAGAGAGCGTCAATTTGCCGTCGGAAAAAGCGCCGGCGCCGCCCCACCCATCGAGAATCGCGCAGGGATGGCAGTGACGGCACGCGCCCCCGTGCTCGCGAATGGGGCAGCGCCGTTTATCGATGTCGGCGCCCCGATCAAGAATCGCAATACGCAAGCCCGGCGTCTTGCTCAATTCCAGGGCCGCGAAAATCCCCGCCGGCCCGGCCCCGATGATGATCACGTCAAAGGTCGTTGCATCCATATCAGCCTCCAGCCATCAGTATCAGCTCCCAGATACCTTCCGGGAAGCTCCAGGTTACCTAACCCTAGAGGTCGCAAAGAAGACACGCGCGATCTGAAGCTAGGCAGCGCCATTCTTGAAGAATTCCACTCTTACCTTTGCGCTCCTTGCGTGCTCTGCGGTTAGCGAACGTTCGCGACGTGGGGATGTAGCGTATCCATGGTGTAACCGCGTCCATCTTACCACAGGTTACCGGAAGCGAAAAATGGTTGACAAAATCAAGGGCTGTGGTATGATGCTGCCTGTCAAGGGGGCGTAGTGTAGTGGTTAACATGCCGGCCTGTCAAGCCGGAGACCGCGGGTTCAAGTCCCGTCGCTCCCGCC
>JAFGNR010000238.1 GCA_016926915.1 Anaerolineae bacterium | reverse complement strand
GCTGGAAGCATTCCGCGCGGCATCACACCGCACGCCGATTTCCGCTGGCGGCCCTTACCCGGCAGATGTAGCCGGGTTGCGACAACAGCTGGACGGCTACCTCGCCGACGTAAACGAGACGCCAAGAGCCAATATCCGGGGGCTGGTCAGCCCTCACATCGATTTCGAGCGCGGCGGGCCGGTCTATGCTGCGGTTTGGCAGGCAGCCGCCGAAGCCGCCCGCGCCGCCGATCTCGTGGTCATCCTGGGCACCGATCACTACGGCGGCGATGGCAGTGTGACCTTGACCCGCCAACACTACGCCACCCCGTATGGCGTGCTGCCCACCGATCAAGAAGCCGTGGCGACATTGGCGGAGGCTATCGGGCAGGCGCCGGCTTTTGCAGATGAACTGCACCACCGCACCGAACACGCCATAGAGCTGGCAGCCGTCTGGCTTCACCACATCCGGGGCGGCAAGCCATGCAGTCTGCTCCCGGTATTGTGCGGTTCGTTCAGCACGTTCATCAATGGTGAACGCGATTTCAATACAGAACCCCAGTTCCGTGCACTGATCGCAGGGCTGCAAGCCCAGGTCCGAACACGCAACGTCCTTTTCGTTGCGGCCGCCGATCTGGCGCACGTGGGGCCGGCCTTTGGCGGGCCGCCCATAGATCTGCGACTCAGCTGCACGCTCAAAGCTGCCGATGATCTACTGATCGCGCAAATGCACGCGGGGAACGCTGCGGGCTTCCTTGGCAAAATCCAAGACGTCGCGGACCGTTTCAACGTCTGCGGCGTGCCGCCCATCACCCTGATGCTGGATATCCTCGCACCCTCACGAGGCGAGTTGATTGCCTACGATCGCTGCCCCGCCGATGCCGAAAACGCCTCCACCGTGACTATCTGCGGGATGGTATTCCGGTGACCGGGAACACGCACCTGTTCCTGGGGCCTGCCGCCTCCGGGAAAACTCACTATCTTCTGAAGCACGCGCTAGAGCTGGCAGGAGACCTTAAGGCCCATCTTCACATCGTCGTCTCTTCGCACGTGCAGGTACGCGCCTGGAAACGCCGGCTTGCCGAAACCGGCGGCGCATTGGGCGTGCACGTGCAGACCTTTGGCCAGCTGCAATCCGAAATCCTCAACGCCGCAGGCGTCTACACCGTTGCGCTTTCCGATCCGGTGCAGTACCGGCTATTGCGCACGCTCGTGGACGCTGCACCGCTCAATTATTACGCGAGGTTACGTGGCAAACCCGGTTTCATCGCCGTACTCCGCGACCTCATCCGGGAATTGAAGGTCGCACGTATCTCGCCGCCGGCCTTTAGCCAGGCCCTCGATCAGTTGGGCGCAGGCCCACGGCTGGCGGAACTCGCAGATTTGTACCGGCGTTACCAGGAACGTCTGCAGGACGAAAGCTGGGCCGATTGGGCCGGACAGGCATGGCTGGCAGTGGAGGCCCTGGAACGCGCTCCTAACCTGTGCAGCGAGTGGGATTTCGTGGCCGTGGATGGCTTCGACGATCTCACGACACTGCAGGTAGATCTGTTGAGGCAGCTGGCAGGCCGGGTCGGAGAACTCGTTATCACACTGACCGGCGCGGCGGAGAGTGCACGCCCGCTGGTTCATCGCCGGTTTCTCCGCACGCAGGCGCGGTTGGAAACAGCCCTGGGGATCAAGGCGGAACCGCTGCCCCGGAGTCGGGGATCCGACGGGCCCCTCCAAGCCACAAGGGAACAAGTACTCATTCATCTGGAAAGAACCCTGTTTGGCCCGGCTACGCCGGCAATCCCTTCCAACGACGCGGTCGCCTTGATCGCAGCGCCCGACCGCGAGGGCGAGGTGCGCGTCGCGCTGCGCTGGTTGAAAGCGCGCCTGGTCCATGACGGAATGGCTCCCAGCGATGTCGCGCTGCTGGCGCGCAACCTTGAACCTTATCGCGCCTTCATTCACCAGACCGCTGCCGAATTCGCCCTCCCCATCCACAGCCTGGATGGGCTGCCGCTTCGCGCCAATCCGGCGGTGGACGCACTCCTGACTCTGTTGCGCCTCCCGCTGGAGACGCCGGTTGGGGAGAATACCGTTGCGCCTGCGTTTCCGTGGCGACCGACCGTCGAGACCTGGCGCTCCCCTTACTTCGACTGGCGCGCGTCTCTTGCGCTAGAGATGGAGGACCCCGCCGGTATCACGCCGGAGAATGCCGAAGCCCTGGACCGCGCGGCGCGCTGGGGCAGCGTAATCGGTGGTCTCGAACAATGGCGCGAAATCTTCAATGCCCTGGCAGCCGCCGGCCCGCAAGAAGACGTAGATAGCGGAGACGTCAACCTTCCGGCAGGGGTACCCACCGGCGACGCAGCGCGCGCCCTACAGGCCAAATTCGAGCGCTTCGTGCAGCGCCTCACGCCGCCCCAGGGCGCGCATCCCTGCCGCGACTTTGTGGCCTGGATCGAAGGGTTGGTGGGCAATCCGGACGCAACCGGTAAAGCGACGCCCCTGAACGCCGATCTCGGCGTGCTCCGGTGTATCGAAGCAGGGCCGGCAGCCCTGTTCGAACGCGACCTGGCAGCGCTCAACGCCCTCAAGGATGTGTTGCGCGGGCTTGTCTGGGCTGAAGAAGCCGTGCATGGGAATGCAGCCGTGCAT
>JAFGNR010000042.1 GCA_016926915.1 Anaerolineae bacterium | reverse complement strand
GGTTGCTCTTAGGGATTCCACGGCTGCGTGGGGCCATGCTGATCTTGACCCGGCTGCGGCTCTCCGGCCTGCATTGTCGGCGCATAACCGGATGGGCCGGCTTGCGGCGGCGCAGCATCGGCGCTCATACGCCGTGTCTCGCCTCCCAAACGCTTGAATTGCATCTGCGTATTCCCCGCCTTGATAAGCGAGTCGGGAGGTAATGGAACCGGTTGCTGCGGCGGCAGTTGCGCGCCATTTAGTAGGGTGCCGTTGGTACTGCCCTCATCGACGATAAAGTATTGTCCCTGCTCCTGCCGGACCGAGAAATGCGGATTGGAGATAAACTGATCGTAAAGCGCGAAGTCACACGACTGCGGTTCGCGTCCGACCTTCGTGATCTGGCCCGATAGCCGGTATTCCTGTCCCATATTGGAACCGTGCGTAATCACCAACTTGGCGTGTGCCGGCCCGGCAACGCCGAGCCGCTGGGTCATCTTCCCGATCATCCCGGTCGTTCGGCTGACCATTTTCTTGGCTACCTCGCCTCGCGTCCTGATCAACATGATCAACAGCACGATCAGCCCTACGATCAACACAATGAGAATCGCAATGATCCACCAGTTCGCCCGACCAGTCTCCTTGATTTCCTCCACCAGGGGCAGATCTTCCTTTTCCCACGTAACGCGCACAGTGACGGCATTGCTGACCATCTCGGCTTCGAGATAGACGGCGATAGCGCGCGCAATGATCGTGAACTCACGGGTTTGCGCCGTATCTGTCGGCGTGACGATGCCGGTTACATCCCAGTCGATGGCGTAGTTTGGCGCCGAGGTCGAAGAGCCAATAACAGAGCCGTTGGCATAATAGGCGACCTCCGCCGGATCGCGGGACATATCATCGCCATACGTGATTTGCACACTCAACGGGATAGAACGCTCCTCGAAACCTTCGAGGGTCCGCGAATAGGGGACCGTCAGATCGGTTTCCGGCGGCGGGTTGAGCACAATCTTGGGCGTCTTCAACTTCGAGGTGACCATGGTTTCAGCGCTGCCGTCGCCGATGGGCGTGTTGACCACCCGGATGCGCGCCCGGTAGTCGTTCTGGGGTTTGAGCAGCGGGAAGGCCAGCCGGTAGCTGTAACGCTGAGAAATCATGTCGTCGAGGAAAGCCAGGGTCTCGGCGTTGGTCTCTGGTGTATGCGTGATGTAACGCCCGTTGGTCTGCGTCGCCATGGCCTGCAGATTATCCTCGTCGGTAGCGCCCCCCCCCATCCGCACGGCGTAGAGCAGGATGCCATTATCGAGACACTTGTTGATGATGAGCGTCTCGTAGGCCTCATTGCTGAACTTCTGATCGATGCCATCCGAGAAAACGAGGATCACCGGTCGCCGGTGCGTCAGTTTCTCTTGGATTTGCGTATCAGGATTTTCGATCAGCCACTCGATGGCGCGATCGATACCATCATACAACGGCGTAACCTCCGGCACCACCTCACTGCGCAGCCTGTCAAACTCGTTGCTGAGGGTGTTGGGATCGTGATCCGTCAGCATGACCGTCGGCGTCAACCCTCCGGCTTCGGCTCCCCGAATTCCAATCAAGCCCATCATGTCAGCATTAGGAGAACCATCGATGGTCAGACTGATCAAGAGCGTCGAAACGAGGTCCACCGCGCGCCCGATCCGGGGATCCCCGCGCCGGGCAATGCCGCCACGATCGATCACTGCGACCACAGCGACCCCCGTCGCTTCGGTGGCGACGCTGGTCACGTCCACCTTATCGCCCGAAACCTGTATCTCGAAGTTTTCGGGACCGAGATCGAGCATCGTACGCCCCACGTTCGGATCGGTCACCGACACGTAGGCCACGGTTTCGGGACCGGCTTCCGGTTCGCCGAGAATATCGACCACCGGCCCCTGCCCCCCTTGAGCCTGGACAGACAGTACGAAAAGCGCCAGGAGAGCAAAGGCGATCAAAAAGGGATAAAAACGTCGCATCTCACCACCTCCTTCTGCGAATCACAGAATTTGCAGAATAACGACCGTCACATTGTCCTCGCCGCCTGCCTGGTTTGCTGCTTGCACAAGCCGATCACACGCGTGCTGTGGGGAGCTCGACGTGTGCCAGAGCTGCCAGATCTGATCGTTGGGAACCATGCCGCTCAGACCGTCCGAGCAAAGCAACAGTGCTTCCCCTGGTTGCAGATTCACCTCAAAAAGATCGACTTCCAACCGCAACTTGTCGCCGATGACACGATAGATCACATTGCGTTGGGGATGGTAGGCGGCCTCCTCGGCTGTGATCTGTCCGGTGGCGACCAACCGCTCTACCAACGAATGATCAGTCGTTACCTGCCGCATCCCGGCGGGCGTCAGATGGTAACAACGGCTGTCGCCGACGTTAGCCACCAATGCTTGATCCCCGCGCACCAGAGTCGCAACCAGGGTGGTTCCCATATCACTGCCAGCAGACTTGCGCTGTTCATAAACGGCCTGGTTCGCAGCCTGCGCCGCCGTCTTCAACCAGCCAGCAGGATCGGCGATAGGTTTCCCCTGAACCACCGGGGGAAATAACTCTGCAATGGCAATCCGGCCAATAGTGCGGGCAGTGATCTGACTAGCAATGTCGCCGGCGTCGTGTCCGCCCATGCCATCCGCCACGACGAATACCCCCACAGGCTCGCTTTTGGACCGGAATACTGCCGAAAGATCCAGCGTAAGCAGACTGTCCTCATTCAAAGAGCGGACCTGCCCCACATCGGTACGGCGCCCCACCATGAAAGTGACGCTGGCAGGGCGACGCAACTCCTGAAGGCAGACATCCAATTCAGAGGCGAACGCTTCGGCCGGCATCCCTTGAGGATTGGTGATCGCCTGGAAGAACAACGCTTTGACCGGTTCAGGCAATGCCATATCTTGCGTTAGCTTCTGTTTGCCGGTAGCCAGGTACAATAGAGAAGCCGCCAGGGCTTTGACATCCAGTGCGAAGTACTCTGCGCTGTTTGCCCGCTTTTCAGGCGTGATAATCACCGACTGTTCCAGGTTGATCCACAGGGCGCGTTTCCCATCGAAAACAATGTGCTTCGGATTGGCAAATGGGATAGTAACCTGGTGCTGATGCAGGTAGGCCAATCCTTGCGCCAACGAAACACCCCACTCAAGGACCGTATTGATCTCTTGGGGAATGGAGAGGGTCGTTACCCGTGGCAACGGGAATTCCGGCGCCACCCGATACTGCCGGGGTGCACCATAAGGCGTTTCGATAAAAACGGCGAGAGGAAGCCGCAACGCCGGATGCTGTAGCCGCATAGCCAGGAGTTGCGCTTCCTGCGCGAAAAACTCCGGGTTGGCGCTCTCGTGAATCCGGTAACGCAAATTGACGGCCGGGGCGCCGCTAATCTCGGCGCCGCAGGAAACACAATAACGTTCCTCCAAATCCGGTGTGACGGCGCCGCAACTCGGACAAAGACGAACCGTCACCAGATCCTCCGTCAGGTATTCATTGAGTTGCGGGTTGAGAGGACGGGCTTCCAGCGCCGCGTACCGGCCATCCCCCAGGAGGGCGCCGGCGGGCAGAGGAGCAAACATCTCATGCAGCTCCGGCAAGGGCGCCGTGCCGCCGGAGGTCGCTTCTCCTGATTCAGCGTTGGAAGGCAGAGTACGGGTTGTTTTCCCGTCGTTTGCCGCGTTCACCTGATTTCCTGCCCCATTCTGCGCCTCGACAGCATTCCCCATCGGTGACGTGTGCGATTGACCGGTCAAGGCAGAGATCTCGGCCCGGCATTGCGTACAGAAGCGAGCCCCCTCACGGTTCTCATGACCACACTGTGTGCATTTCATGATGCACCCCCCTCTACTCCTGCGAAGAATTCAAAGGCTACGCTTCCAAGACGTAAAGACCACCCATCGCGCAACAGATTCCGCCCCGTACGCTGGCCGTTGACGTACACCCCATTGCTAGAGCGCAGGTCTTCCACCACCCAATAGGCGCCTTGCCGGTAGATTCTGGCGTGGTGTTGGGAGACCGTCTCCGCTCCCTCGACCGCACCGGTGATGACAATGTCGTTATCCTCGGCGCGACCCAGCGTCACACCCTCCGGTTTCAAAATAAACCGCTTATCCGGCTTACCGTTGAGCAGCAAACAAGGCGCCTGCACCCCTTTGCGTGGGCGTGTGGGGGTTGGCCGCGGCGCAATGGGCCGCGTCCCGGTATCCCGCCGTTTTTTGCCACGTTTCCGCCGCTTCAGGATCAGCAGCAGCAACAAGATGGCCGCAATCGCCAGGAGCCCAACCAGTATGAGAACGTAGATGATATTCTCCTCTAGCCAGCCAACCACGGCGCCGATACCGCCGGCAGGGGTCGGGGTGGGCGTAGGCGTCGGTTCCTCGGTAGGCTTGGGCGGCGCTTCGGTAGCCGCCTCCTTGGTCGGCTCTGCAACCGGCTTCGCTGTCGGCGTCAGTTCCATCGTCGGGGTCAATATCTCTGTGGGTGTGGGCGTAGCAGTTTCGAGCAACACTCCGGGAGATGGGACCAGGATATACGTAACCGTCAAAGCGCCGGCCGGCAGAATCGCGGTCTTCGAATATCGCAAGCTGGCCGTGATGGACGCCGGCTCCACCAGGGTCTCCTGCATCACACCTGTGACCGTATAGCGTACACTTCCAAGAGGCAATGAGAGCCAGGTCGTGGCGACACCGGAGGCCGAAATGACCCGCTCCGGCAGCTGCATGAGCAACCGGACGTCCGTGAGCACGTGCTGCGTGTTGATAACGGCGGTTACCGTGAACCTCTCAGCGACGGTCAAGGTCTGCGATGGAACTTCGATCCGCAATTCAACACCCTCGTCTCCCTGGGCCAGATCTGCGGCTGCAATAGAAGGCGCGTGCAACAACACCAGGATCAAGGCCAGGAACAACAAGAAGAAACCAGACACGGCCAACAGTGGTTTGATCAATCTTCGTATCATTGCAATCCCTTTCTGGCAGTAGTCTTTACACACTCACTATACACGAGTTGCGAGTAACGCGCAAACCTCGCAATCGAAAAAGCCATCTAACCAATTTTCACAAACCCGGTAACAAAAAAGGGTATTCGTGAAACATGCAACGGAGGCCGGCCGCGTTCATGAGCGGTTCTACAAAAATGACAAAACCAGTCATGCAAATCCGCCTTTTTGCATGCAAACCAGCGCTTCCAGACCCTTTTCAAGCAACCACGTGCGCCGCCAGACCACTACACTTGACAACAAAGCGACACAAACTGTGCTTCCCCGGTGAAAACCGCGCGTGGGCCTCAGCGACGAAATCTCAGGAGTCGATCCGTGGCTCCCAGAGCAATTGGGCCCGCAGCATGAGATCAGTATTGCGAATCTTGAAAGCCAACTCGCTGGCGATGTTGCGCATCAGGTGATACCCCAGCTCAAAATCGCTTTCGCAGAGTTGCAGAAGATCCGCGCGTCGAATAGAGAACAGCTGCGTCTCCTTCGAAGCCGCACGCGCGGTCGCCGAGCGCAGCCCAAGGTCCACCAATCCGATCTCGCCAAAGGTCTGTCCCCGTCCCAGCGTGACGATCATGACCGGTCCGGAGACGTCGGTAAGATCAACATCGAGAAGCGCGGGATCGATTACAATGTCAACAGCCCCCTTCACAATGATGTAAAGTTCATCACTAGGAGCGTTCTGTTGGACAATAATCTCGCCTTTCTGAAAAGTAAGGTCGTGGCATACCGCAGCAAGCTTCTCGAGATGTGCAGACGCCAATCCACGGAAAATGTCGGCCCGGCCTAAAACCCTATCGCGCTGCATAGCCCCTCCTTCGTTGATAAACGTAGGTGCACGCTGATACCCCAAGTATACGCCCGACCTGAGTTTACGTCAAAGCCGCCGCGAGGCGCGCGGGGCGCAAATGGCCGGTGATTTCCCCCTAACACGCAGCTCACCCACTGGCGCCATCCCAGTCAGGATCCAAGAAACGCTGGATTTCCACCAGGTAGCCGTTGGGATCTTTGACGAAACAGTGGTAAATCCCATAGACCTCGTGAACCGCAGGTCGTTTCTCGAAGGGGACGCCATAGCCTTCCAACCGCTGCGCCCAGGCGTCAACGTCCGGCGTGACCAACGTGAAAATAACGCCCTCGGGAGCGGTCGGGGCCGTGTCGCGTTCACAGATCCCGACATAGGCCCGCCCGGTCACCCGGTAGATACGGCACCCCCCTTGATCCAATGCCAGGGGCAGTCCTAGAATCTCTTCGTAGAAGTGCATGGATTTTGCCATCTCGCGAGTATACAGGAAGGTAATCTGCTCTGAGATCGGAAGATCGGACATCGTAACCTCCTTCGAAAATAGCAATCCGCTTTCAGCCGTCAGCAAGTTTATTGTACTCAAATTCCGTTTCCATGCCCGGAGGAGCCGAACGGTTCAGAGGCTTCGTAAGGGCAGCACGACACAAGGAGAGGCCAGAGGAATCGTACTGGGAAGAGAACGATTGGAAATCGCGATGACTCTCTTATGCTTGACGGGGATCTAACGATCCCCGTCAAGCAAAGCGTCCTATGAACGCTAGTAGCGTTGATCCATGGGCGAAGGCTGCGCCGCGCGGCCCGGAACCTCAGCCTCCCCAAACCGCGCCGGTGCAAAGAGCCGGGCAAGACGGCTCCGGGGACGGGACCAGAAGCGCACCAGGAGCAGCCGCCAGCGCAGCCTGCGCCAATCGCGCAGCCGCGCATTGCGCTCCTTAGATCCCGGCGCGTCTTCCCGGTACCAGACGCCTACGTAGGTCTCGCAGATGCGCTGCGCTTCCTCAATAGCAGCCGGCAGCACCCAGTTTTCGCGCAGCCGCCGGCGGGAAACAACTTCGATCCGCTGCGATAGGATCATGGAGAACTCGTGGGGCGTATCGCCGGGCGCCAGCCTCGCGCCCATCTTCATGGCTTGCCGGCGCAAACGGTGGTACAGCTGGGTAACCACCACGGCGGGCGGACGTAAGCGCAGCAGCAACAAGTCGAACTGCATCCCCAACAGGTAAAGCAGAAGAACAGCAGCGGCCACGCCGACAATGAACAGATACCAGTAGCGAGCCAGAGGGCCCCGAACCACAGGCGCAGGCCGCAGCGATTCACGCGGTTGGTCAGGCCACATGAGCGGTTCCTCGTCGCTGGATCGATCCAGGGGTGGACGTCCGCCGGTTGGCTCGAACGTGATCCAGCCGTAGCCCGGGAAGTAGATTTCCACCCAGGCGTGCGCGTCGGCTTCGGTGACAATATAGGCGGCTTCCAGGGGATCGTACGTCCCGGTCGCATATCCCACGGTCAGCCGCGCCGGAAGGCCGGCGGCGCGGGCCAAAACCACCATCGCCGTGGCGTAGTAATCGCAATAGCCTTCCTGCGTGGTGAAAAGGAAGAAATCCGCCACGTCCCGATGTATGGGCGGCGGTTCGACGTCCAACGTGTAGGGGAAGTTCTCCCGGAGGTAAGTCTCGATCGCGACCGCGCGATCATAAGCCGTGGGCGCAGTGGCGGTCAGATCACGAGCCAGGGCCAGCACCCGTTCCGGCACCGTCTCCGGCAAGTCCATATAGCGATCAAGAATCCAGGGGGGATAGTTGATGCGGGCTTCGCGCAGCTGATCTTCCGTAGCCATGGCCACCAGGGAATCGGCGCGATAGGTTTTGGCTACCAGGGTGGCGGCAAACGCATCCCCCGACGATCGCCACGCGACCTTGTAAGCACGATCGGTTGCCACCAGCTGTCCGGCGACGTGCGCCAGATTGCCTGTAGCGCCGATAACCTCGACTTCCTGACGGATCGAGCGGTGAAACGGCAGTTCAGAGACGTGAGAACGCCCGCCCGGTTCATATTCGACCGTAGAATAGGAGGTAGTGTTCCACCCGCGCCCCGTGTAATTGTCGTAAGTCGCTCCCCGCCAATAGTAACGCGGCGCCTCCTCACCAGGCGGCAATTGCGGCATGGGAGCATACTCATTAGTACGAATTAGCATAACGACGCGCCGCGAAAGTTCCGGACCTGTGCCCAGGAGGTGGCGGCGCGGCAGGCCCCCGACCCGCGCCTTGTCCAAATCGTTGGGTTTCTGCGGACGCGGTTGCTGCTCCAGCCCCAATGATTCGGCGACGGCGTCTCCGGTTCCGGGCGCCCCTTCGTCTTCCTTCTCCGTGAGATCCCGAATGTAATCCACAATCTCATCGACTTCGATCGAAGGCGCG
>JAFGNR010000237.1 GCA_016926915.1 Anaerolineae bacterium | reverse complement strand
TTTATGAATAACAACATCCAAAAGACTCTCAAACAAATCGTCGAGCGCTACGGGCCCGACGCCTACGCGACGCCGCAGCGTTGTGAGGCCCTGCTGCGCGACTTGGCAGGGAAGCACAAGCGCGAAATCTTCGTGCTGGTAAGCGCGCTGGAAGAGGGCGTTGTCAACGACTTGCAGACGCAGCACAGCCAGGTACCCATTGATGTGACGGTGGCGCGCGCGGCGGCAAAACTACAAGCGGCCCTGGCGCTCACGGAGGATGCCGCTCGCTGGGCCGTGGAGACATGGGCGTTTGCCCTGGGGTTGCTTAGCGCTCCGGTCGATACCGGAGGCGACGCGCTCCAGGCGACGCGCGCCCAAACGCTCGAAGGTCACACGGCGGGGGTGTCCGGATTGGCTTTTAGCCCGAATAGTGGTTCCCTGCTTTCCAGCAGCCTCGATGCCACAGCGCGACTGTGGAAAATCCCCACCGGAGAGGCCGGCGCCACAGCCCACGACACCCGTGGCGTGTTCACGTGCGCGGCTTTCAGCCATGACGGGACAACAGCGGCATTGGGGAGCACCAGCGGCGCGGTTTCCCTGTGGCCTGTGGGGCTGAGAACCGGCGGGGTGTTCGAACTCCTGGGTCACACGGCGCAGGTAGGCGGTATGGCGTTTGCGCCGGACGGGCGCAGACTGGCAACGATCGGCGCGGACGGGACGCTGCGAATTTGGGACGTAGCCGCACGGCGCGAGATCAAACAGCTGCCGGACGGCGGCGCAGCAGCAACCGGACTGGCGTACAGCCCGGATGGGCAGCTGCTGGCCGCGGCGGGCGGGTGGGACCGCACAACCCACCTGTGGGATGTGACGTCCGGAAAACCGGTGCGCGACTATACGGGACACACGTCCCAGGTATGCGACGCGGCATTCAGCCCATCAGGGAAGTATCTAGCAACCTGCGGTTGGGACGAGAGCATCCGCGTGTGGTCCTTGTTGTCCGGGAGCCCCCCGCAAGTCTGGAACGAGCGTAGCAGCCAGGTTGCGCTTTTCTTCAGCCTGGCGTACCATCCGGGTGAGCGCCTCGTGGCTTCGGGAAGCTGGGATGGCTATGTGCGGCTCTGGGATACTGAACAGGGACGCGTTGTGCGCAGTTTGAACGAGCACACGGGGCCGGTCCTACGTGTGGCCATCAGTCCGGATGGGCGCTGGCTGGCTTCCGGCGGCGAGGATGGGAACATCATCTTATGGGCGCTGCGGTAAGCGCGCGATTCGCGCGAGTCCGCACATGGTAAATAGTTCAGGTCAAGGAGTCGATTGATGAGTGAAATCTTTCAGCCTGGGCAGGTCGTGCAGACAGTGTCGTCACAAATGCCGTGCACCGTCGAGCAATTCTTAGGCGGGGGCGGTCAAGGCGAAGTCTACCGCGCCGATCTAGGGGGACGGAAGGTAGCATTGAAGTGGTACTTCCCCAAACAGGCAACCCCGGAGCAGCGCACGGCCCTGGAAACCCTCGTCACGATGGGGCCGCCCAATGAGAAATTCCTGTGGCCCCTGGAATTGGCGGAGGCCAAGGGCGCCAAAGGTTACGGCTACATCATGCCGCTGCGCGAGCCGCGTTTCAAGGGTATTGTGGATTTGATGAAGCACCGCATCGATCCGACGTTCCGGGCCCTGGCTACGGCGGGGTTGCAATTGTCGGATAGCTATCTGGAGCTGCACGCGCGCGGTCTCTGCTATCGCGACATCTCTTTTGGCAACGTCTTCTTCGACCCCATTACGGGAGAAGCGTTGATCTGTGATAACGACAACGTCGCCATCGACAGCAAAGCCCAGGGAGGCGTCCTGGGGACGCCGCGTTTCATGGCGCCCGAGGTCGTGCGCGGCGACGCATATCCAAGCACCCAGACCGATCTGTTCTCGCTGGCCGTGCTGCTGTTCTATATCTTCATGGTGCACCATCCACTCGAGGGCAAGCGCGAGACGCAGATCAAGTGCCTGGACCTGCCCGCCATGAACCAGCTGTACGGGACGAACCCTCTCTTCATCTTCGATCCCGACGACGATTCGAACCGGCCCATGCCGGGATATCAGGACAACGTCATTGCCTTCTGGCCGATCTATCCCCAGTTCCTGCGGGATTTGTTCACTAAAGCCTTTACCGACGGGGTGCGCGACCCGCTGGCCCGTGTGCGCGAAAGCGAATGGCGCGCGGCGATGGTCGAACTGCGGGACTCCATCATCTACTGCCCCAACTGTAGCTCGGAGAACTTCTACGACGTCCTGGCCCTACGTGATTCGGGCGGTGCTCTCCCCAAGTGTTGGCAGTGCCAGCATGAGATTCCCCTGCCGCCACGAATACGGATCGACAAACAGATCGTCATGCTCAACCACAACACCCAGTTGTTCCCCCACCACCTGGATGATGATCGGCTCTACGACTTCTCTACACCGGTTGCCGAGATGGTGCAGCACCCCAAGGACCCCACACTCTGGGGATTGAAGAACTTGGCCAACGAGAAGTGGGTCATTACCGGCAAAGACGGTAACATTCAGGACGTAGAGCCAGGACAGAGTGTGCGGTTGGCGATAGGCACGCGCATCAACTTTGGAAAAAAAGAGGGAGAAATCCGGGTCTAGCGCCTGTCCTGCTCGCCGTGGTCAGCCCAGACGATTTCATACAGGGCTTTGTTCCTTTTCAGTCTACGCAAACGCGCAGACTATCATGTTGATGGGAAAGACGATGCTATGAATCGAACGCGTTGGATTTTCGTGATCATTGTGGTTGTGGCCTTACTGATCGTGGCCACAGCGCTCATTCTACGCACTGCCAACCGGCCCGGCGAAGAGGCCGAAAACAGCGCCGTTGCCATCACGGTCGACCGGCCCGAAGCCTTGACCGTGCGGGTGTTGACATCCCTGCCGGTAGAGCCATGGGTTCGTAACGCTGCCGAAACCTTCAACGCTACACAGCCCAACGTGGAGGGCATCCCGGTCAGCGTAGAGATCATCGCCATGGATGGGTTGACCGCCCTGGGACGTTGGGACCGCAACGAGTTCGGCGCGCTGGAAGCGGGCGTCAGGCCGGAAGAATTGACGGAAGCGGCGCGGGCCGAGCTCGCGGACTTCCCCACGGTGTGGATTCCCGAGAGCCGCTATCTGGTGGAATTGGCCAATGCTTCCTACAAGGAGCGTCTGGGACAGGATGTCTTCCTTACCGATGGCGAGTACCGCGCCCGTCCTATTGCCACGAGCCTCTTCACCTGGGGCATCTACCAGACGCGGGCCGAAGTCTTACAAACCCACTTCGACGAGATCAGCTGGCAAACAATTCACGATGCGGCAGTGGCGAAGGGCGGTTGGCCCGATCTGGGCGGCGACCCAGCCTGGGGCTACTTCAAGCTGGTAGTTCCCAATCCGAGCAAGAATGTCGGGGGCCTGCACGCCATGATCGCGGCGGCAGGCGAATACTTTGAACGCACGGATATCGGCGTCGCCGACGTGACCGACTCCGCGTTCCAACGCTGGTTGGGCGAGTTGATGGGATCGGTGACCGATTTCAGCAGCGCCAGCGCCTATACCGCAGAAGACTTCGCATTGTTTGGATACAGCGTGGGAGATGGCGGGCAGCTGCTGGAGAGCGATCTTCTCCAGAACATGGAAGGGATCCTCACCCGTTGGGAAGACCCCCTGAACCTGTACTACCCGCGTTACGTAACCTGGTTCGACTTCCCATTTTCAATCTGGGTGGGGCCGGAGACCAGCGCCCTGGAGAAGAACGCGGCATTGGATTTCCAACGGTTTCTCCTGGCGGACGCCCAACAGCAGGCAGCATTGGCCTACGGACTACGCCCGGCAAATCCTCGCGTCCCGCTGGATGCAACGGGGGAGAGTCTTTTCGTGAAATGGGCGAACCGGGGCGTCGAATCCGTCGTGCCCCGGGCCGACGCCATGCGCAATCCCGATCGCGACGTGCTCCTGGCTTTGCTGCGCTGGTTCGAATTGAACGTGGCAGAGTGACATGAGTACACAATCCTCTCATCCCTTAAACTTGCCGCCCCAGAAACCCGCCGGGCGCCAAAACATCTGGATCACGGTTGGCGTTATCCTAACAGTGGTGATGTGTATCTGTGGTATAGCAATCCTGGTCCTGGGAGGGCGCATCTCGGATACTCTCTTCCAACCGGACGAAGATGGACAACAAACGGTTACAACGCAGCCGGGAAGCGCCTCCCTGGTGATCGCGGTTTCCCCCAGTATGGCCCCTACCCTGGAATCGCTCGCGCAGCAATTCAACAGCGAAAATCGCCAGACTCCCGACGGACAGACAATGGTGGTGCACACCGAAGCCGTAGATCCGCTCAAGATGGTTGAAGAAAGCCTGGCGGCGCCGGAATTCCAGGCCATCTCACCCGACAGCAGCCTGTGGCTCAACCAGCTGGAACGGGCATGGACAACACGGTTAACAACCGGTGAAGAAGCCGGCGCGATGATCCCCATCGCTAACCGGCGCACCGGCGTTCCGGTGCGCTATGCTGTCAGCCCGGTGGTGATCGCAGCGTGGGAGAGCGTTGCGCTCGAGCTCAGCTGGCCCCAGGAGCCCGTAGGCTGGCAACAGATTCAGCAGAAGGCAACACGCGATCCCGATTTCAAATGGAACCATCCCAGCACCAACAATGCCAGCGGGCTGCTGGCCACCCTGGCCGAGTTCTACGCGGGAGCCGGGTTGACCCGGGCATTGACCGAAGAAGCTGCCACGGACCAAGTCACCATCGACTACGTCCGCGCCGTCGAAGCGACGATCCGCTTCTATGGCGAAGGCGAAGACGTCATCGTCGAGCGGCTGGCGGTCGAAGGCCGCGCCTTCCTGGATGCTTTCGTGGCCCAGGAACAGACGGTTATTGCCTGGAACCAGGGAAACCACGCCGAAAACCTGGTGGCGATTTACCCGGCAGAAGGGACCTTGTGGGCCGATCATCCGCTGGCCCTGTTGGAACTCGGCGGCCCCGGCGAGACGCCGGTCACGGACAATCAACGGCGCACCTACCAGGCATTCGTCGAGTTCATCACGTCGTCTGAAGCACAGCGACAACTTCTGCGCGCCGGCTTTCGCCCCGCAGATCTGAGCATCGACCTGGTCGAGGAGTCAGGCAGTCCGTTTGCCCACACAACGGCCATCGATTGGCGGCAACCGCAGACGACGCTGCAGATGCCCTCGGCGCATGTCATCGAGGTGGTTCAGAACGTCTGGTGGTATACCAAGCGTCCCACCAATGTGTATCTGGTCGTCGACACCAGCGGCAGCATGGAGGGCGAGAAGCTGGCGCGGACCCAGGAAGCTTTACTGGCTTTCGTAGCGCAGATCCAGGGGGATCGCGACCGTGTAGGATTGATCGAATTCGGAAGCGGCGTCAAAAGCACACTGGCCTTGCAGGGCCTGGATACGGCGGGGCGGGACACGCTCAACCAAACCATCGCCGGACTGCAAGCGCGCGGCAACACCGCGCTACTGGACGCCGTGTGGGAAGCCTATTTGCGGCTCACCGCGGCAAACGATCCCGAGGCAATCAACGCCATCGTGGTGATGACCGATGGGCGAGAGAACGCCAGCGATCACACACTAGAGGATCTGCGCCAGCGCTTTGCAAACAGCAATGGAACGCCGGTCGTCGTGTTCACCATTGGATTTGGCAGCGAAGGCGATCTGGATGACGAGATGCTGGAGACCATCGCGCGCATTGGGGGCGGACAGTACCGGCGCGCCGATGAAACCAGCATCGAAGAACTCTACAAAGTCATTTCAACCTATTTCTAGGCAGCAGCCATGGGGATCTGTCGTGATGCGTATGCGTGATGAGCTGCAGAAAGCAGCCTCGCACGCCAGGTTGCAATATGCGATTTTCCGTTGGGAAACCGCGGTCGTGTTGGCCGGGACACTGCTGTTGGTGGTGTTCCTGCCGCAGCCTTTCACGTGGTGGCCATTTTGGGGATGGCCGATCTTGGGCGTCCTGGGAACCGCCGGGGTCATCTATTCAAGTCTGACGGACGCACAGGCAAATGCGTTGATCTGGCAGCAACTCCTGGAACAACGTTTGGATCCCAACCAGATTCGCGATCCCCAGCTCCGGCGACGCATCGTACAGCTATTCGAAATCCAGGGACAGTTAGAAGTATTCATTCGCTCGCTGAAGGATGGGGCTTTCCGAACCCAGGTGGAAGCGCTGGCGGGCGGTTTGGCCGACTGGGTTGCCGAAATCTACCGGGTGACGCGGTATTGCGACACTTACATTCGAGACTTCCGGCTCGAGGATAAACAGAAACTGGCGCCCGAGGAAATCAAGACGTTGGCGGCCCGGCGCAGGTTCGAGCGCGCCCCCCAGATGGTACAACGGTTGGATGAGGCGATGGAAAAAGCGGGCCGTTCCTGGCAGACGCTACGCATTCTGGATGCCGAGATTCGCCAGGTCGAACCGCACGTCGCGCAGCAGTTGATCGACGTATCACGCACAGTCCATGAAGTGGTTGATCTGAAGGACGATAGTACTTTGCAAAATGCGCAGGTCGCCCGGTTATGTACCGAGACCGAAGCGCAAGCGGTGCAAGTACAGGAACGCGTCGAACGCATCCACGCGCTTTATTCGGAAGCGCTTGCCGATGCGTAACTTACAGTGTCGAGGGAGAAACAGCGTATGGTAAAACGCTATGTGTGGATGGCCATAGGAATCGTTCTACTTGTCGTTTCCGGTTGCAGCGGCAACGACATCCAAGAACCCACCAAGGGCGATGTATTGATCTACGTGGCGGTGCCGCTCAGCGGATTCCAAGCCAACGGTGGACAAACGGTGTTGGGCGGCGTCAGACTGGCAGCCGAGGAGCTCAACCGTACCGGCGGTCTGAATGGCTACCGGGTCGTGGTGGAGCCGCTGGATGACGAATCGGATAGCGACGTGGCATTTGCACAGGTGACCCAAATCCAGGAAGCCTTGAACGCCGGCAAACGTGTGGCAGCGGTGATCGGTCATCTGAACAGCGGGCAAACGCTCGCAGCGATGGAGCTCTATCGGGACATGCCGCTTATCGTGATCACGCCGACGGCCTCTGAGCAAAGTCTGACCGAACGCGGCTACACCAATTTCTTCCGCGTCAACGCCAGCGATGACGTGCAGGCGGCAGTCGACGCGCGTTTCCTGGTCGACTACCTCAAAGCACAACGGGTCGCCGTCCTTTTCAACGACACCGAATATGGGCAGGGCCTGGCGGCCTCGCTGGTGCAAGAGCTGGAAAATCGAGGCGCCGGCGCCGTCACCGAAATCGAGGTTGCCGAGGGTCAGGCGCGTTACGAAACCGAAATAGAACAGATCCGGAACGCGGCCCCGGATGCGATTTTCTATGCAGGCTACGAAATCGAAGCGCCCTACCTGCGCGCGGACCTAATCCGCGCCGGCATCGACGTCCCCATGCTGTGCAGCGATGGGGCGTTCCTGGCAGCCACTATCGACGAATCAGATGGCGCCGCCGAGGGGATGTACGTCAGCGCTTTCGCACCCAGCCCCCGCAGCGTTGGCGACGCGCGATGGTACGAGGCTTATCAAGCAGTCGAATATCGAAACCCCGATACCTACTCGGTCAACGGTTACGTTGCCATGCAAGTTCTTGCCGAGGGGGTGCGACTTGCGGGGACAGTAGACGCACAACGTATTGCCGAAGCCTTACGGCAGAATCCGGTGAGCACCTTGTTGAGCCAATTGCAGTACCAGCCCAATGGAGATCTCATCGATCCTCAAATCTGGATCTATCAAGTAAACGAGGACGAATTCAAACAGGTGAACTGGTAAGCATCGAATGCCAACTTCTGTTCCGAAAATACGACCGTCCCCTGGGAGACTCCCAGGGGACGGTCTGTCGGTTCCTCCGCTTCCGTTAGCCGGTGCGTTTCCCAAAGATTGACTAGACCCACCCGGCGTCAGGCCCTTCCTCGCCATCAAAACTGCCTGGCAGTACGATTCTGTCGTGAAAGCCGCCACTTTCACGGCCTACGCGCCGGTATCCTACACAGACATTCAGATATATCTTAACGTATTTGAGCAGCTACGTCAATATTTTTAATAATTTTCTAGTAAATGGACGCCGGCGGTAACCTGCTCAGACCCTCCAACAACAGACCGGCCTGAGGTAAAATACCCCAGGCCGGTTCACGAATCTTCGATTACGTCAAAAGTGGAGTCACACAACCAATTTCTCGTAAAGGCTTTCGAGAGAGATATAGGGGCAGACCGTCTCTTTGCAGATGATCGTCTGCGCAGCTGCCGCCAATCCCAATTTCACAGCTTCAGAAGGCTCCAGGTCTTCTAACAATCCATAGGCGACGGCGGCAGTAAGAGCGTCGCCGGCGCCCATCGGATCGACCATTTCGGATTTGAATGCCGGCAGCCGACCACTCTCTTCTGATGTAGCATAACAAAGCCCATCGGCCCCCAGTGTGATAACGGCCAACGCGACGCCCATCTGCGCCAGGCGCCGGGCGCCCAGCAAGAGAGCGGCATCATCGGGCAACTGGATGCCTACCAGCGCCTCTGCCTCCGTCCGGTTAGGCGTCAGCAGAGCAATCTGATTCAGAAAGGGATGCAATCTCGGAGCCAACAACCCTGCAGTCGGGTCCACACAAACGGGCGTATCGTATTCACCGGCAAGACGGAAGATCGTTTGGAGCGCCCGGGCAGAGAGGTTAGCGTCCAGACAAACCATGTCGTAATCGCGAAACAACCGGCGCCAACGATTCAAATGCCCCGGCGTAATCTGCCACGTCACCTGCATATCATCGAACCCTACGCGTAGCCGTTTGTCGAAGTGATAGACGCCGACGAACGCGCCGGTGTGCATCTCCGGCACAATCAGCGAAGCCTCAGTTTCGATGCCCAGCTCATGCAGTTGCGCGAGAAGCCCATGCCCGGCTTTGTCATCTCCCACAGCAGTCAAGAGATGGACATCGGCGCCCAGGCGGGCCAGATTTTCAGCGATATTGCGAGCAACGCCCCCCCAGCTCCACTGTATCTCTGCGGGGTTCGACTGACCCGATTCGATAGCCATCGTGCGTGTGCGGACTTTGACGTCCAGAACAGCGCTCCCGATGACGAGTATCTGGTATTCACCGTTGCCCATGTATCTTCCTCATCTCCGGCGGTCGCCGCCGGAATTACAAACGACGATCACCGTACACTTTGATCTTGGTGCGCTCGCCAGCGCCGGATACCCGAGACTCCCAACAGAAGTAAAGCCAGCCCGCCCCCCGCAGCAGCGATCGACCATCCAACCCCTGTGGTAGGAAGCCGGGCGCTGTTTTCTTGCGTTGGCTGAGCCGGTTCCTGGGGCTGCGGCGCCGGAGGCGGCTCCGTAGTCGGAGGCGACGTAGGCGGTTCGGTCGGCGGCTCCGTCGTAGGCGGCCTGGTCGGCAGCTCCGTCGTAGGCGGTTCCGTCGTGGGCGGCGGGGTTGTCGGCGGCTCCGTCGTGGGCGGCGGCGTGGTCGGCGGCTCCGTCGTAGGCGGCGGGGTCGTTGGCGGTTCCGTCGTAGGCGGCGGCGTGGTCGGCGGTTCCGTCGTGGGCGGCGGGGTCGTCGGCGGTTCCGTCGTGGGCGGCGGCGTAGTCGGCGGGGCAGTCGTCGGCGGTTCCGTCGTAGGCGGCGGCGTGGTCGGCGGGGGAGGCGTCGTCGGACCTTGGGCGCGAACACCGGGCGTCGCCTCGTATCCCCACAGGATGAACGCCAACAGCAGGGCGACGATAGACAAACTAAGCAAACCGAATCGTTTGACCTTCATTCTGTGCTCCTTGCTTGGCTACAGCTGCTACCGCACGATCAATGGCAAAAACAGCAAATTTTCATCGTCTTCCAGCAACACCGTCGGCCCTATGAAGATATTGTTATCTTCGATAGCTTCGATGATAAGGCCATAAGGTTGCCCGCCAAACCAGCCGACCCAGGTGACATCCGCCTGAGCGTACAAACTGTAGTGCCCAGGGTCCGGTGCGGTCAATGTATAAACCAGTTCTTGCGATGCGCCCACCCCAAGTGTGTCAGGCCACCCCAGGAACTCCCCCCGTGAAGGATTACAGGCGAAATTGGGACAGTAGCCGCCGAGATGATCGAACACATCAACCGGGGCGCCAGCAGGCACAAAAGCTGCCTCCTTCATATACAATTCTACTACAAAAAGCCACCAATCCACACCGGGAACGTAGCTGCCATCGTGACGTTGATCTGCCGGCGAAGTGCCCTGGTTCTTTACGGTCACATGGACGTACATCGGTTCTCCTGCGATAGGCTCGTCCGGCTCCACGGTTATTCCGGTGATCACCAGGTCAGGACCCTGCCAGGCATCAACATCCACGGCAACGTTGTCATCAGGATTGGCCTCGATGGCCGGCTCCACCGTATCGTAACCGATTTGTACCTGATTGGCGACGGATAATACAGCCGTCGCCGGCACAGTTGCATCCAGCCGCACGACAAACGTCGTTTCCCCGGATTGACCGGGTGTCAGGGATGTGGGATGAGAGAAACGGTACTGTCCACCGCCAAGATCCACCCAATCCCCGGTGCTGAGCACCGTCACGTACTCTAGCGGCGCAATGGTTTCGGTCAACACCACGTTATTGAGCGGCAAAGCGGACGAAGCAGCATTAGTATAGCGAATGGTATAGGTCAACGTGTCTCCACCGGAAACGCGCGTGACGCCATCATCTTTGCTGATTTGAGCATCGACCCTCGGGACCTCGGTCACCGTCAGGCAGGCCAAGTCGTGATACCCAAGCACAAAGGCATCCATGGCCACATCCACGTCGTTGCAGTATGTGCCGCCCGCAAGCGAGTCATCCACGTCCGCCTGGAAAGTCAAGGTGAGCGTCTCCAGCGGGGCGATAGAGAAGCTCGACCAGACGACGCGCTGCCGGGTTCCAGGCAACACCTGCGCCGGGGGAGGCGTTCCCGGCCCGACAAACGTCAACCCACCGGGCAGAGTATCGGTCACAACGAGTGCGTAAGTCCGGTCATCAGATTCGTTGTATAGGGTGATCGAATACGTGACCCGCTCGCCCGCGCGCACCGTGGTGGGATTGACTTGTTTGGCAGCCACCACCGGCTCTAGTCCCTCCACCATCAGGGGAGCGGTCGGCCCCGTGGCCGGGATCACCTCCGGACTGCCGGTTTGCGCGTTGGTCGCTGTGGCTTCGACCTCATTGTAATACGTACCGTTGGGCATGAGCGGCGATGACTGCACGCGGAAGACCAGCTGCAAGGATCTGCCATCGTTGAGATTCTGGGGTATTTGCCAGACAAGCTGCTCGCCGATCGACAAAGGTTCCGGACCTTCGAGCATGACATCGAACGTGATCCCTGTCGGAAGCGTGTCGGTGATGACAATGTTTTTGATGTCATCCTCCAGGCCATTGTAGAGCGTGATGGTATACACCGTCGTTTCACCGGCGACAATCGTGTCAGGGCCTACCGTTTTGTAGAATCCGATGCCCGAAACCACCATCACCTCGACGTTATTCGTGTAGCTCTTGTGATAATCGATGTTGATCGGCGCGCGCCCCTCAACTTCGTTGAACGCCGGACCTACCCAAACATAGGAACGAGCGTTGAACTCGATCTCCATATTGGTTTCGGGACCCAGAGTGGGCAACTCCCAGACCGGGGGATCGGTGCTAATCGGTTCAGGGCCGCTGACCATGTCTACATATTCCCAATTCAGCGGCAGGACATCGGTAATGACCGCACCCGACACCGGCGCGCCGGTGAGGTTACTGACACGGAGCCGGTACTCGACCAACCCGTAAGGACCGACAATGTCAGGCGTGGGATACTTCAGGATTTCCAGACCGCGCCGGACTTCCAGATTGTAACGGTATGAAGGAGGAATGCAGATGTCCATGTCATCCAGTTCCAACACATCCGCCCGGCTGGAATAGTCCCGTTTGGCATCAGCGTTAAGAGGTTCAGGGGCCCGAATCTTAAGAACGACAACCGCTTCGCCGCCGGCAGGGATGGTCAGGCTCTCCCAATAATAGTCCGGGTAGACCACCATAGTCGGCGGCGGCGTACTCTCGATGAAGGTGAACTCCTCTTCACCCACGATAGGAGAAAGCCAATGCAGGTCGACGCCGGTAATGTCGCCCGCGGGAGTGGTGCGATTATCTTTCAAGGTAAAGGTCAGAATTTGAACCTCGTTAATGGCAACCGGGTTCGGATAGGCTTCCTGCAACAGATACACGTGGGGAATGACCTCGACCTTTGCCAGACTAGAAGCATTGGCAATGCCGGCTTCGAACTCCGGACTGATGTGAAAGACAACGTGGCCTGGAGTTTGCGAGACATCCTTTCCCGGAAGCGCGCGGTCGACACACCACTCCGTACCCAATCCCCGCCCATCGACCCGCACGAAAAAGGGACCGGTCGGCCAACTACCGAATTCCGGCGCCAGCTCAGCAGGAGGGTTGACATCGAACGCGTAGTGCTCATCCCCATCCGTAACGTCGGTGAACCCCTCCGGCAAGAAATCCTCAAACGACGTGACGTAGTACGTCCGGTTGGGATGGATATTGAAGATTTCGGCATCGTAACTGAAGGTATCCCCCTGAGTAATCACGGTCGTGGAAGCGAATTTGTTCAACCGGAAGGGCAAATCGATTTTTACACCCGCCGCCTCAATAGGACAGATGGCCGTTTCCGGCGAGTAGGCGGCAAGGTTGTTCTTGTACGTGGCGTACGTAATCCCGTCGACTTCTGCGCGGAACGAGAATTCGAATTCGGTATAGGCCGGAATATCAGGAATATCATCCCAGATCAACAATGTTCCCGAAATCGTCGGGTCGCCTGGAGTATCGGAAACCATTGCGGTGAATGTAAAAGGAGCCGGAAGCGTATCCGTCAAGAGCACCGGATACGGAATGTCGCTGTCTCCGATGTTCTGAAGCTTGATGGTATAGGTCACTTCCTCGCCGGGGACCTGCAGAGTTGGCACAACACTCTTCGAGAGCTTGAGCTGTCGCTCGACAATGACCCGGCCTGTCGAAATTTGATTGTTATCATGTCCGGTGTATTGGGGAACAGAAAACAACGCGTGGGTGGCGCTTACGGCGTTGTAATGGCTGACGTCGCAGGTATCAGGAAGTGTGTGCGGAGGCACAAATGCTTCGAAGACCATACTGATCACGCCATTTGCGGTAAGGTCAAGCCCCTCCCAACGCACAACGTTGTCGACGTCCCACGCCGGCGCCGGGCCAGAAATCGTACCCACGTAGCTGAACGTCCCGAACATGGTATCCTGTAACACCATATCGTCAACCGGCTGTTGCAGCGGGTTGTAGAACGTGATAGTGTACTTGATATTGCGATTGGGGAACGTCTTTGCAGGATCGTCGGGCGGAGCGGTAGTTTCCACCGTCTTGTCGAAAGGGCTATAGATGCGAGATTTCGTGGTATTGTACCCAGTGGTGAGCCGCACCATGACATCGGCCCTGGCCTCGACGTACCGTTTGTTCATCTC
>JAFGNR010000236.1 GCA_016926915.1 Anaerolineae bacterium | reverse complement strand
GGCGCCAAAAACCACACGATTGCGCAAGACCCAGGGCGCCAACAACGCCGAGGTCGTGACCAGGATGATCACAACGCCCTGCCACCAGCGTCGACGCTTGTGAAGGAGATTATCGCCGAGGATGACCAGGAGTGTTAGGGGCAAGAACTGCACATTAGGTTTGCATAGAATCGCCAGCGCCAACAGCACCCCACAGCGCCAGGCATCGCGCTCCCTCCCCAACACCAGATGGCGCGCCAGCATCCATACCGCACCGGTCAGCAGAAGACCGAACAGGATCTCGGTCAGCAGTTCATTGCAGAAACGCCAGGAGGAGGGATTGAGCGCATAGAGAAGCGCCGCGACATACCCCACGCGGGCGCCGGCGACAAAGCGCCCTAACCGGTAGAGGATCGCAACCGTGAGCACATCCAACAGAACCTGCACCAGCATCACCAGTTCCAGGGTGGGGCCATCGATAGCATACCAGAGCGCCACGAACAACGGATAGAGGGGCGCGCGTACATTGTCGGCGCGAAAGGGAGGTTCGGTATTCATGGAGAACATCCCTTGATCCAGGAGATTGACCGCCAACTGATGATAGCCTTGCGCGTCTACATGCGCGAACTGCTGGCCCTGGGGCGCCATGGTCACATAACCGGCGCGCAACAGCAATGCCAGCAGCAACACTCCCATCACCCAAGCGAACCCCATCCTCGTTCGCGCGTCCTCATCTCTTCGCATATCGTCGCCTCACACCGGAAGTTCTGACATCCCCATGAGGAAGTATACGCCGTACAAGAGGGTTGTCCACAGCGATTTGCTACGCACAACACGTCAAACCGAATAAATGGCCCCACCCTCTCGTTATATGTGTGGAGATGCACGCATCACCACAGCGTCTCCAATTGGCAGTGACGAGTGAACGCGGAGGTAAGCGATGCACACGTTGGTTGTCTACGATTCGACATACGGGCACACAGAGAGGGTCGCGCGGGCTATGGGCGAGGTCGCCGGCGGTCAGGTGCGCCACGTCAAGGAGGTAAGCCCCGAGGATCTCGCCGGGTGTGCGCTCCTGATCATCGGCTCGCCGACCCACGGCGGCTGGTTTACGCCGGAGATCAAGACACTGCTCGAGGCCGTCCCCTCGTTGGAAGGTATCGATGCAGCCGTCTTCGACACCCGCACCGCCTCAGTGTGGAACCGGATTCTCCCCTTTGGGTATGCCGCTCCCAGAATAGCCCAACGCCTCAAGGCCCTCGGCGCCCATCTCGTAGCGGACCCGGAAGGCTTTATCGTTCTGGGCGTCAAGGGCCCCCTCAAAGAGGGCGAACTGGAACGCGCCGCCGCCTGGACAGAGCAGCTTCTGCACGCGCCAGGCCCGGGCGCCGGAATGCAGGCTACATCCGCATGACCCGCTATTCATCATTCACGTCTTCGCCATTCGCTATTCCCAAGGAGATACACCATGCCTGAACCAACCCAATATCCCGTTATGACCGTAGATGCTCCCGACCCGCGCTGGAAAGACCTCTACAGAGTTGGCGGCATCGTCAGCCTCATGCTCGTGGGTCTGGTGATCTTCGCGATCATCGCCTTTTTCATCTGGCCCTACGCGGCAGGATTCACCTCCACGGAAAGCATTCTCACGACGCTACACGACGACCCGGTGGGCGGGCTTTTCTCCCTCGATCTGGTGATGCTCGTGACGGCGCCGTTTACCCTCCTGCCGCTGCTCGCCCTGTATGTCGCGCTCAAGGAGATCAATCCCTCCTACGCGTTGATCGCGCTGGTGCTGGGACTGATGTCGGTCGCCCTGCTCATTCCCACGAAGCCCCTTTCCGAATTGCTCATGCTGAGCGAGCATTACGCCACTGCCGCCGCCGAGGCGGCGCGAAGCCATTATCTGGCGGCTGCCGAGGCGTTGCTGGCGCTCTCTTCGGGGACCGCCTGGATGATGTATACCATTCTGGGAGCGGTCTCCACCCTGATCCTCTCGCTGCTCATGGTGCGGAGTCGCCCCTTCGGCAAAGCGACCGCCTACCTGGGTATGGGCAATGCGATTGCCGGCGCCAGCATCTTCCTTCCGGTGATCGGCATCCCCCTCTCCCTGCTGTCCACGCTCGGCGGCGCGATCTGGTACATCCTGGTCGCCCGAACCCTCCTGCGGCTGAGCAAGCAGGCCCCTCTATCATAGACTGTGTGGACCGTAACGGGTCCATTCCATCCTGGAGGTATCCCGATGAAAGCAATTCTACAGACACGCTACGGTCCCCCTGCTGAAGTGCTCGAAGTCAAAGAGATCACCCGCCCGGCCCCAAGAGACGACGGCGTCCTGGTAGAGGTGCACGCGGCAGCCATCAATTATTCTGACTGGGGGTTTGTCAGAGGGAAACCCTTCGCGACCCGCCTCTGGTCCGGTCTCCTCAAACCCAAAGGCACGCTGTTGGGCGCCGATATCGCGGGACGGGTTGCGGCAGTTGGCGAAAGCGTGACGCAATTCCGGCCCGGTGATGAGGTGTTTGGAGACATAGCCCTGTATGGTTGGGGGGGATTCGCAGAATATGTGGCCGTTCCGGAAAACGCGCTGGCCCTGAAACCGCGCACCTTGACCTTTGCGGAAGCTGCAGCCGTACCACAGGCGGCTATCGTCGCCCTGCAGGGCCTGCGGCATGCCGGGCAGATTCGGCCTGGGCAGAAGGTCTTGATCAACGGCGCTTCCGGCGGCATCGGCGTGTTCGCGGTGCAGATTGCCAAACAGTATGGGGCTGAAGTAACCGGCGTTTGCAGCACCCGCAATCTCGAGCTGGTGCGCTCGATTGGGGCAGACCACGTGATTGACTACACAAGGGAGGATTTTACCCGGAATGGGCAGCAGTATGATGTGATTGTCGCGACTGCAGGTTATCGCTGGATTTTCGATTACAGGCGCGCGTTGCGTCCCCAGGGTGTGTATGTCGCAACCGGCGGCGCCATGCCGCAAGTGTACCAGGCGATGTTCCTGGGGCCTTTGGTTTCCATGCTCGGGCCTAAGAAATTGGGAAGCATGGGAATGGCGGCGACGACCCAGGAAGACTTGCAGGTCCTGCGGGAGCTTATCGAAGCCGGCAAGGTCAAGCCCATCATCGATAGACAGTACCCGCTGGAGGAGATTGCAGAGGCGCTGGCGTATTATGGAAAAGGGCATACCCAGGGCAAAGTCGTGATCATCGTCAAAGGATAACCGGAGTTTCAAAGAGTACAGGTCGGGC
>JAFGNR010000235.1 GCA_016926915.1 Anaerolineae bacterium | reverse complement strand
TCGCAGATGGCCTCTATACCGGCGGCGCCTATACTGCCGGAACCCAGGTCGCCGGCATCACGCTTGCGGATGTCATCACTTACGTGGGGGGGATGGGCGGCATGCGGCCCGGAGGCGGCCGTCGCCCGTGAGCTGGGGATGATCGCCGGCGCTAACCGTCTCCGCAGACGCCTGCGGAGACGGTTAGCGTTCTACTGCAAAAAGTGGGAATTCACCGCAGAGAGGACACCGAGATCGCAAAGAAGACTTTAGTTTGCTGCCGATATGCGGCGTCATTCTTCTGCTATTTGACAACCGGGCGACCGTGTGTTACAATGACAATAGTTTATTGAAAAGTTCTTTCAACAAGGAGGGCAATGTCAGTAGATACACAACAAGTCAGGATGGCTCAGGCGCTGCGTGAGGCAGGATACCGGCTCACCCAGCCCCGCCTCGCCGTGTTGCAGGTATTGCAGGAAAATGAAGCTGGCCTCAATCCAGAGGAGATTCACCAGCTGGGCAAAACGCTCTGTCCCTCGTTAGGGCTGGTCACTGTATACCGCACATTGGATCTACTCGCCGAGCTGGGGTTGGCCCGGCGTTTACATAGCGAACATCAATGCCATAGCTACGCTAGCGCCCGCACGGATCGCCACTATTTGATTTGCGAGCGTTGTCATCGCGTGATCGAGTTCCCGTGTCACGGGTTGGATGAATTGCTGGAAAGCGTTCGGCAGCACACCGGGTATACCATCAACGAGCACTTGCTAGAGTTGCGCGGCTTATGCCCGGATTGCCAGGAAAATCAGGCGGTACAGCGGAATGCGTAAGGATATCAAGCGCCGCGTCAAGAACGCAGCGCTTAAGTCTTGGCTGATGATCGCCGGCTTGTGGGGGGTGGGTTTTCTTCCCTGTCCGGATTGCGGCGCGCCGATGGTGTTACATTTTTGGCCCTTGGCGCTGGTTTTGACGCTGTTTCAGCTGCGACGCGATCGGCAGTCCAGGTGCGACCCGCCTCCGGCTGAGTGATTACTTTTTTTGTGTTCCATATTGAAAATATTTTCCACTTGAAGAGAGGGCTATCGAGATGAAAACGTGGTTCAATCGTGCTGTGGTGGGAATGCTTCTGGCAGCGCTTTTGCTCGGCGGTGCAGCGGCCTGTACTCCAAAGACCGGGCCGGCTAACGACGACACGCTCAACGTGGGGGTGAGCATCGTGCCGCAGCGGTACTTTGTCGAACGCATCGGCGGCGAGTATGTGACGGTCAGTGTGATGGTCGAACCGGGCGCCAGTCCCGCGACCTATGAGCCCAAACCGGAACAGCTGGCTGCCTTGAGCAAGGCGGTCGTCTATTTCAGCATTGGCGTGCCGTTCGAAAACGTCTGGTTGGACAAGATAGCCAGCGCCAATGAGGCCATGCAGGTGGTGGATACCGCAGCCGGTATCGAGCGTTTACCTATGGGAGCACATCATCATGATGACGGGGAAGACCACGAGGCCGAAGAGGAGCACGAGACCGGGGCGCTGGACCCGCACATCTGGCTCTCACCTGAACTGGTCAAGATTCAGGCGTCCACCATGCTTGAGACCCTGGCGGCGCTCGACCCTAAGCACGAAACCGATTACCGCAGCAATTATGAGGCATTTGTGGCCGACATCGATGCTCTGGAAGCCGATATTCGCCAGACACTAGCCGGGGTAGCCTCCCGGAAGTTCATGGTCTTTCATCCCTCGTGGGGTTATTTCGCCCGCGATTTCGACCTGGAGCAGATTTCCATCGAGATTGGGGGCCAGGAGCCCAGCGCGCAGGAGTTGGCGGCGTTGATCGACCAGGCGCGTGCAGAGGAGATTCGCGTGATCTTTGCCCAACCGGAGTTTAGCACGTCGGATGCCGAAACCATTGCCAAGGAGATTGGCGGCGAGGTGCTGTTGATCAGCCCGTTGGCGTACGACTGGTTGGACAATCTGGGGCTGGTGGCCGCGACGTTTGCAGCTGTGTTGCAGTGACGCCATTGCTGCGTCGCTGGTAGTGAGTTGGGGAGGAGACATGGAGCGTTTTTTGATCGGCGCCGAGCCGGTGATCCCGACTGCAGCTGCCATTCATGTGTCGCATCTCTGGGCTGGCTATGAGACAGGGTCGGTTCTGGAGGACATCAATCTTACGGTGCAGCGTTTGGATTTCATCGGACTCATCGGCCCAAATGGGGGCGGAAAAACCACGTTGCTCAAGGTGCTGCTGGGGTTGTTGCCCCCAACGCGCGGCGAGGTGCGTATCATGGGGAAACCCGTGCGTGAGGGCCGGAAACACATCGGATACGTGCCGCAGGTGGTGGCCTTCGACCATGACTTCCCCGTGAATGTGTGGGATGTGGCGCGCATGGGGCGTTTGGGACGGCGCGGCCTGTTCAGACGCTATTCCTCCAGGGATGACGCGGTGGCCGAGCAGGCTTTGCGGCAGGTGGAGATGTGGGAGCTGCGTACGCGACCTATCGGCGAGCTCTCCGGCGGGCAGCGACAACGGGTCTACATCGCCCGGGCGCTGGCAACGGAACCGGATATTCTACTTCTCGATGAACCGACCGCCAGCGTCGATCCCAAGATCAGCACCAGTATCTACGAGTTGTTGCAGCGCCTCAATGATCATGTGACCATCGTGCTGATTTCTCACGACATGAGCGCCGTCTCATCCTACGTCAAGACGGTAGGCTGTCTCAACCGCCATCTGTTCTACCACGAGGACCGGTATCTGACGCCGGAGATGCTGGAATTGGCCTACCAGTGCCCTATCGATCTGATCGCTCATGGGGCGCCGCACCGGGTGTTTGCCCCACATCCCTTTGGCGACGAGGTCGTTCATGATCATGACCATGGGGGGGCTGTAGGATGATCGCCGCGATTCTCGAAGCGTTGCAGTTTGCCTTTATGCGCCATGCCCTGTTGGCCGGCGTCCTGGTTAGCGTGGCGTGCGGTATCATCGGCGCCTACGTGGTGGTCAACCGGATCGTTTTCATCAGCGGCGGCATTGCCCACGCCGCCTATGGCGGCATCGGCCTGGGTTTCTTCTTCAAATACAATCTGCTGCCGCTGCTGTTCGTAAACGCAGCTGCGGCGTTGGATCAGCGGCCCGGCTACTTCCCGCTAGTGGGCGCCATTCTGTTCAGCCTGGCGGCGGCGCTGGTGATGGGCCTGGTGCAGCGCCGGACGCGGCAGCGCGCCGACACCATCATTGGGGTGCTGTGGGCCATCGGCATGGCGGTGGGCATCATTTTCGTAGATCTCACGCAAGGCTACAAGGTAGATCTCATGAGTTACCTGTTTGGCAGTATCCTGGCGGTAGAGTCGAGCGAATTGTTGATCATCCTGGCGTTGGACGTGATCATTGTCGTCCTGGTGGCGCTGTTCTACAAGGAATTGCTCGCTATCTCTTTCGATGAGACGTTCGCCACGGTGGAGAATGTCCCGGTCGACGTGATCTACTTGCTGTTGTTGGCCATGATTGCTATGACCGTGGTCATGTTGATGCGCGTGGTGGGGTTGATCATGGTGATTGCGATGTTGACTATTCCTGCCGCCATCAGCGGGTTGTTCGTGAAAGACCTGAAGCGGATGATGGTGCTTTCGTCTTTCCTGGGAATGGTCTTCACCACACTGGGATTGTGGTTTTCGTACAGCTGGAACTTGACCTCAGGAGCCGCGATCATTCTCGTCGGTGGGGTTACCTACTTGCTGAGTTTGATGGTGCACCCGGTGTTGCTGCGCGCGCGGCGCCGTCGGTTGGAGCAGGCGGAAGCCTAGACACGCCGCAGGTGCAACGCACTAACAGAAAGTGCGTTGCACCTGTGCTGCGAGATAAGGTTTACAGGCCGGAGTCCTGGCGCAGGACTTCGGCCTTGTCTGTGCGTTCCCAGGGAACGTCGATATCTGTGCGACCGAAGTGCCCATAGGCGGCGGTCTGCCGGTAGATGGGACGTCGCAGGTCGAGGTCGCGGATGATGGCCGCCGGGCGCAGATCGAAGTGCTTCTTGACCAGCGCCACAATTTCCTCGTCGGGAATCTTGCCGGTGCCGAAGGTCTCTACGGCCAGCGAGAGCGGGCGCGCTACGCCAATGGCGTAGGAGACTTGCAACTCGATGCGGTCGGCGATGCCGGCGGCGACCAGGTTCTTGGCGATGTAGCGCATCATGTAGGTCGCCGAGCGATCTACCTTCGTCGGATCTTTGCCGGAGAAAGCGCCGCCGCCATGGCGAGCCACGCCGCCGTAGGTATCGACGATGATCTTGCGTCCCGTGAGCCCGGCATCCCCCATGGGGCCGCCGGTGACGAAGCGTCCGGTGGGGTTGATGAAGAATTTGGTCTCCTCATCGAGCAGTTCCGCCGGCACCACAGCCTTGACAACGTGCTCGATCACGTCGGCCCGAATCTGCTCCTGGGTGACGTGGGGATCGTGTTGCGTACTGACGACCACGGTATCGACGCGCTGGGGCTTCCCGTATGCATATTCCACCGTCACCTGGCTCTTGCCGTCGGGGCGTAGATAGGGGAGCTCGCCCGATTTGCGCACCGTCGCCAGACGGCGGCAGATGTTGTGAGCCAGCGAGATGGTCAGCGGCATCAGTTCGGGCGTCTCGTCACAGGCAAACCCGATCATCATGCCCTGATCGCCGGCGCCGATGGCCTCGATTTCCTCTTCCGACATTTCACCGGTCTTGGCCTCAAGGGCCTTGTCGACGCCCAGGGCGATGTCGGCAGACTGCTCTTTGATGCTGACGACGACGCCGCAGGTTTCGCCGTCGAAACCATACTTGGCGCGATTGTAGCCGATGTCGAGGACGACGTTGCGCGCCAGGGCGCCGATGTCAACGTACGTCTTGGTGGTGATCTCGCCGGCCACCAGGATCAACCCGGTGGTTACGGAGACTTCGCAAGCCACCCGCGCCTGGGGATCGTCGGCGTAAATGGCGTCCAACACCGCATCCGAAATCTGATCACAGAGTTTATCCGGATGTCCTTCGGTCACCGACTCAGAGGTGAAGAAGAATTTGGGCGACTTCATGAAAGTTGTACTCATCAAGTTCCTCCTAAAAGTTTTCGAACCCGCAGGGCCGGTTGGGTCGCTGGGGCGCTATGGCATGTGTGCCAACTTTGCTATTATACTGATTTCCTGCTATTTGCGACCGTGTCGATTGCGCTGTTTCTTTTCGTAGAACCTCCTTTGTTGTATAATATCGATAATTGTCTAGTCTATTTCAGGATACCGGGGTGCATTTCACCCGAGTCGTCGCGTGTCTGGATATCATGGAGGTGTCTATGGATCGCGAATCGTTTTTGCAGCTGTTGGCCGTCGCGCGGGGAGATGCGCCCGCCGATTTGGTGCTGCGTAACGGGCAAGTGCTCAACGTCTTTACCGGCGAGGTCGAACGGGTGGATATTGCCATCGTCGGGGAACGTATTGCTGCCGTTGGATTGGGCTACGCCGGCAATGTCGAAATCGATCTCCACGATCAAGTTGTTGTACCGGGTTTGATCGATACCCACGTGCACGTCGAATCCTCGATGTGCATCCCTGCCGAGTTTGCGCGCGCCGTGGTCGCCCATGGCGTCACCACGGTCATCTCTGATCCCCACGAGATTGCCAACGTTGCGGGCGCCGCCGGTATTTGCTACATGGTCGAGGCGTCGGAAGGGCTGCCGCTCACGATTTTCGTCAATCTGCCGTCGTGCGTCCCGGCGACCCACATGGGCACGGCAGGCGCCCAGCTGGAGGCGGACGATCTCAAGGCGATGCGCGGGCTGCCCCGGGTGCTGGGGCTGGCCGAGTTCATGAATGTACCCGGCGCCGTTCTGGGTTTGCCCGGCGCGCTCGAGAAACTTCTGGCTTTCCAGGATGAGCACATCGACGGTCACGCCCCCGGCGTGGGCGGCCCCTGGCTCCAGGCCTACATCGCTGCCGGCGTTTCCACGGATCACGAGAGCATGACGGCGGCGGAGGCCGCCGAAAAGGTGCGCCTGGGCATGCATGTGCTGGTGCGCGAGGCCACGGCGGCCAAGAACCTGCACGCTCTGCTGCCCGCCATCACGCCGGACAACGCTCGTCGTTTTGCCTTTTCCACCGACGACCGGCATCCCGGCGATTTGGTCAAGGAAGGGAGTATTGACAATAACGTGCGGCAGGCGATTGCCGCCGGCCTTGATCCCATCATGGCGGTCCGCATGGCGACGTTGAACGGCGCCGAAGCTTTTGGGTTGCACGACCGGGGCGCTATTGGGCCGGGACGTCGCGCCGACCTGGTGGCGATCCCTTCGCTGGCGGATTTCCGGGCCGTGAAGGTGTTCGCGGCCGGACGTCTGGTCGCTGAAGAGGGACAGATCGTGGGCGATTGGCCGGCGCCGCAGGTTGATGAACACGCCGTGCGGGGTAGCATTCACGTGGATATGGAAGCGTTGTCGTTCCGCATTCCCGCCGGTGGGACTCATCTGCGCGCCATCGGCGTGATTCCCGATCAACTCTATACCGAAGAGCGGATCATGGAGGCCCGGATCGTCGCTGGCGAGGCCGCTGTCGATCTCGAACGCGACCTGCTGAAACTGGCCGTCATCGAGCGCCACCGGGGCACGGGCAACGTCGGCCTGGGGTTTGTGCAGGGGCTTGGTTTGCAGCGCGGCGCTATTGCTGGCAGCGTGGGCCACGATTGCCATAATCTCACCGTCGCCGGTGCGGACGAGGTATCGATGCGCCGCGCCGTTCGCGCCGTCAAGGAGCTGGGCGGCGGTCTGGTGGCTGTGATCGGCGATCGCGTCGTGGGCCGCGTGCCGCTGCCCATCGCCGGGCTGATGTCTGATCAACCTGTGGACGTGGTCAGCCGGCAAATGGATGCACTGCTCGAGGCGACGCGGGCCCTGGGTTCGCCGCTGCACGATCCCTTCATGCACCTGGGATTCCTCGCCCTGGAGGTCATTCCCAAGCTGAAACTGACCGATCAGGGGCTCGTAGACGTCGATCAATTCGATTTCGTGCCGTTGTGGGTCGAATAACAGCGTTGACATTCGCTTGATCCGGTACAAGTCGCCCCCTTGGTTTCCCGGTCCAGGGGAACCAGGGGGGCGTTTCTACCCTTCCTCCAATCCCAATTCACGGTGCAGAACGCGCACTGTCTCATTCAGCGCGTCTTCGGGAATACAGAACGAGACGCTGGTCTCGGTGCCTGCCTGCGCTACGGCGATGATACGGGTTCCGAGCGCTCCCAGCGCCGCAAAGGTGTGGGCGACGCCATTGCCGTTGGACGTGGTCCCGCTGCCTTGCCAACCCGGCGCGCCGACCATCGAGATGGTGGCGACGCGCTCCTTGACGCCAAGTGTGCAGGCGCCTTGCCTGGCGTTGCGGGGCGCCTGCGCGCCATCTCGCAAGCGCGCTCCAAAAGTTTCGTGAAGCACGTGCAGGCAGTGCGCCTGATCCTGTTCGCGTACCACGAGGTTGAGCGAGTGCTCCGAAAACGACTGCGAGAACATCAGGACATCCACGCCCGCTGCGCTCAGCCGGTGCAGGGCGCGGGCGGCCAGTTCCAGCGTCCAGGCGTCGTCCTGGCTGCCGATAGCGACCTGGGTCAATCCCCGCGTCGAAATGATGGCGGGGAGTCGTTGGCGCTCCGCCGGCGGCGTCTGTAGGATCAACGTGCCGGGATGGGAGGGGTTGAAGCTATTCAGGATGCGCAACGGAATCCCCTGTGCGATTACCGGTTGGATTGTGCGCGGGTGGAGCACGTCGGCCCCGAAGTAGGCCAACTCGGCGGCTTCGGCATAGGAGAGCTCGGTCAATGTGCGGGCGCGCGGCGTGATATTGGGGTCGGCGGTGAGAATGCCGTCGACGTCGCTCCAGATCCACACCTCGTCTGCGTCCAATCCGGCCCCCACGATGGCGGCGGAATAATCGCTGCCGCCGCGCCCCAGGGTCGTGGTGATGCCATCTGCGGTTGCGCCGATGTACCCGGTGACCACGGGTAGGATACCTTGTTGAATCAGGGGGAGCAGGCGCGCCTGCAATCGTTCGCGCGTGCGCAGCATGTGGGGGGTCGCGCCGCCGAAGTGCGCGTCGGTGACGATGAGTTCCGTGGCGCTGAGCGCCTGGGCCCTGACGCCTCGCAGCCGCAGGTGCGCTGCCAGCAGTGCTGCCGAGAGCTGCTCCCCGGCGGCAGCGACAGCGTCGCTGCCGCGTGGGGTCAGCTCGCGCAGCGTCGCGATACTACGGTAGAGGCGTTCCAGGTGGTGCAGCTGATCCTCGATAAAGCCGGCGACGTCTCCCCGTTCCCGGTTGTCGTCCAACAGAGCCTCGGCTGCGTCGAGGTGGCGCCGGAGCAAGGCCGCCTTGATGTTGCGATGCACGACATCTTCACCGGCGGCTGCGGCCCGCGCGCCCGTGATCAGCTGATGGGTGACGCCGCTCATTGCAGAAACCACCGCCACCGGCGTTCCGGCGGTTGCCGCCCCTAGAAGAATATCCGCGACCGCGGCGATGCGTTCCGCGCTCCCCACCGACGTCCCCCCAAACTTATGCACGATCATCTTGCTATTTCCCATTCCCCATTCTCCATTCTCCACTCCTCATTCGTTCCAACGCCTGCGCCACATCTGCGATCAGATCGTCCGGATCCTCGATGCCCACGGCGTAGCGCACCAGCGTGTCGGGAATGCCGGCCGCGCGTCGTTCTCCTGGATCGAGAGAGAGGAGGGCGGCCGGTTGTTGCACCATGCTTTCGACGCCGCCCAGCGTGGGGCCGATGTAGGGAATGCGCAAGGCATCGACAAAGCGCGCCGTGGTATCCATGTCCCCCGTGATTTCGAAGCTCACCACGCCGCCGAACCCCGACATCTGCGCCTGTGCGAGCGCGTGGTCAGGATGGGAGGGCAAACCGGGGTAGTGCACGCAGGTTATCTCGGGCCGGCCTGCAAGGAACCGGGCCAGGCGCAGGGCGCTCTCGTTCTGCTGTCGCACCCGTAGGGCCAGGGTTTTAAGGCCCCGGATAAGCAGGTAGGCGTCGTTCGGGTTGCTGACGCCGCCCAGTACGCCGCGTGCGTCCTCGATAGGCGCTAGCAGCGCGCCTCGTCCGACCACCACGCCGGCAAGCAGATCGTTGTGCCCGCCCAGATACTTTGTCGCGCTGTGGACCACCAGATCGATACCCAGGGCCAACGGGCGCAGGTTCAACGGGGTGGCGAAGGTGCTGTCGACCAGGGTCAGGACGTTGCTTGCCCGGCCCAATGCCGCCAGCCGCGCCAGGTCCATGACGCGGAGGGTGGGGTTGGTCGGCGTCTCGCAGAAGAGCAGGCGTGTGGTGGGGCGCAGAGCCTGCGCCCAGCTGGCGAGGTCGCCGATCGGGGCGCAGGTCACCTCGATGCCCCAGCGCCGGAGGTAGGACGCGGCAAATTCACGCGTGCGTTTGTAGGTTTCTTGCGCCATGACGACGTGATCGCCGTGAGAGAGCAGCGTGAGCATTGTCGTCGTGAGAGCATTCATGCCGCTGGCGAAGAGCAGGGCGCGCTCGCCGCCCTCCAGCAGCGCCAATTTGCGTTCCGCCGCGCGCTGGGTGGGATTCCCGTACCGTCCATATTCCTCGCGCGTGCCGCGCTCGCCGTTCGCCTTGGATTCCATGAACTGCTGAATCTCGGCGGAATCTGCAAAGGTGTAGGTCGACGTCTGAACGACTGGCGTGGTCGCCGAGGCGTACGGCTTGCGTCGCGCCTCGCCGCCATGGACGGTCTGTGTGGCGTACTGTTGCGTCATCGACGGCCTCCTGGTTTGTGCAGGATCAAGGATAGGCGTCTTACCAGGAAAGGCCGGAGGAGTCACAAAACAAAGCCTCCTCGACGGGTGGTCAATCGAGGAGGCAGTCGTGAAAATCAACTGCTTCTCTCATCTCTCAGACCATGTCTGCAGACGCTGTCTGCAGAACCCGCTGGATCTGCCGGAGTTGGCACCATCACGATTGTGTGGTTGCCGAGGTTTCACAGGGCCGTTCCCTCCACCTCTCTGGATAAGAGCGCTATCTATTCGCTTGTTGGCGGCATCTTACCACACGGTGGGTGAATGTCAACTACCTAAACTGCCGTTTGTCAACTTGACAAAGATCACCCCGCCTTATACAATGAAGTTGTTTGACAACTGGACGGCATCCGGCTACGGCCATCTTTTCTGCTTTCAGTACCATTACAGTTGGGTTGATCAGGCATCATCCGGCGTTTATGTTCGAATATCGCGACGTTCGGAATTCGGCGTCCCTTGTGGATTCGAACGATCAAGGGGGCGAGCGTTTCTTGGCGGACGCGTCTTCCCAGGTGCGTACAC
>JAFGNR010000234.1 GCA_016926915.1 Anaerolineae bacterium | reverse complement strand
GTCGCTGCGCTGAACCATCCCTGCCACAGGTTGGAGCCGGTCAGCCGGGAGACCAGCTCTTCGGCCACGAAGAGCGCCAGCAGAATCAACGCGAAGTTGCGCAGGGGGCGCAGCGATTTCCACGCCAGCGCGACCACAGTCATGACGACCAGCAAGCCCATTTTGACCCAGGACAACCAGGAAGGCACGGCGCCGGTGAGTTCATGGAAAAGGGCGTTGGGTAGCATGCTCACGCAGAGCATGACTGCCCAGGCTGTCGTCAGTAGAAAGCGATGAGGGGATACCGGTTTCTCTGTCATGTTAGCTCCTTTTAGAATGTGAATGGGTGAATGAGCGAATGGCGAATGCGTGAAGAGGTGTCACGGGTGTTGCTGGGCGCTAACGCGTTGGCGGGCGCCGAACCAGATCGCGAATGCGATGAGCAGCGCCAGCCCCACGCTGATAGCGGTCCAGGTGAGCTGTTCCTCCAGGGTGGCGTAGCGCTGTTCGAAGATCAAGGCGCTGGAGGAGATGCTGGCATGCATCAGAATCGAAAGGAGGAGACTGCCCTGTGTGCCTTCGTAGACCCAGGTCAAGATCAGCGACCAGGCTGTGAGCAGCGCCGGCCCCAACATCAGCATCAAGGGCCAGAAGGCCAGCCCTTTATCTCCCAGGCCAAAGTAGTCGGCGTAGCCGTGCCACAGCCCGCCCCAGATGAGACCCGTCAGTAGGGTAGCTATGAGAGGCGTATGACGCCTGAGCAAATGTGGCAGTAGAAAGCCGCGCCAACCGATCTCTTCCATCAAACCGGCCGTGAGACCCAGCCCCAGACCGGGACCGATCAGGGCCAACATCGCGCGCCCGTCCACAGGATAGCCGGCAAGCCAACGCAGCAGCGGCGTCAACGCCGTAATGGCAGGGATGATGAACAGCGCCAACCACCAGCGCCCGACCCGCCCATGGCGTAGCCGGGCCACCAGGGCCTGCATTCCTTCAGGGCCGTAGATAAAGCGCGTCAGAAACAGACCGCTGAGCGAGGGTCCCAAGCCCCCCACAACGACGAACAAAAAGGAAATAGGGGGCGGGTTGTGCACCAACCCACCTGGCTCGATTACCAAAAAGAGGAGGGACCAGATGCCCCATGACCAAACAAGGGTCAGAATGAGATAGGCCGCAATGGGATGTCGCTTGATCCAGGATGTATGTTTCATATTAGAGAATTCTCTTCCTCCGTAATAACGATCAGCTTTCAGCCCGGTTGATGACAGAACGATTTGTCATGCCTCACGCGACCTGAAGCAAAAACAACACCGAGGTTAAATCCATCAACCAGTGACCCACAATGAGGGGCGGAAGCCGGCGGACCCGCAGGTAGAGGGCCTGCATGGCGACGGTCAACGGCAGAAATGCAATGAACATATAAAGTGCATGGCGCGGGTCAATCCAGGGCAGGAAGCTGTGTTGGATGGCCCACCCAAAACTCACCAACGCAACGGCAAGCCAGGTACTTCCCGTGACAACCTGCAAGCGCGGCAAACTGTAACCCTGGAACGTCAGCTCTTCAGTAAACGACCAGAGTACCCACCAGAAAAAACGACTGTACAACACCGCAGCCAGGGGCAAGGTGCGGATAAAACCAGCCTCGGGATATGTGGGTTGGAGCGCGCCGTAGGCAATCAAGTTACCTACTACACCACCGCCGCCAACCGATAGGGGGAAAACGACGACGAAAATACCAATTCCGAGCAGGATATCGGTTTTAAGCTTGTGCTTGTCGAATCCGATGAGATCACGCAGGTAGAGACCCTCTCTACGGAGCAGCCAGAACAGCAGTCCTAGACAGCCAAGGTCGATGAGCGAGCCGTATACCGTCCACCAATGCCGAACCGCTACTGCCGGCATCGTTACGCCGAGGCAACGAAACAACAAGAGGGCAAGATTCTGAGCAAGCAGCGCCAGCGCCGGACGGGCCAGCAACAGCAACACAGGCGCCCAACGCGGGATAAGCCCTTGCGACACACGGGTTCGGAGCGCGTTCGGGGAATTGGAATTAGGCAAAGAGTTGTTCATGCGTCCCCCCCGAGAGTCGCCACTGTATTAACGAGATCATGGATCACACCCTCACGCTCCGCCGCGATGCGCCCGATTTCTTGCAGGACTTCGGCATCGCGGGTGAAGCGCGCCGTCTCCTGAGGCACTTCATGGTAGTAAACCGCGAGCCGTTCCAACGCCTCCTGCAGCCCTGGCAGCTCTGCCTGCAACCGGGCGCTGTCTCCCGCTTTTACCCGGTCGTGCAGAGCGGTCAACGTCTGCGCCCAGACTTGGAGACTGCGCCCAGACTTGCTCTTGAAGCCGCGTTTGGCCAACGGACGGGCAAAGACGGGTAACTTATCAAATTCCGCCCCGGTTTCATCGAGAATGGCCTGTAGGCGCTGGATCAGGGCTAGCACCTGCGGTAGGCTCACAGCGGCAGGCGCTCCACGCGGTTCGGCGACCGGCGTGGGCAAAGCAACGCCGGGTGCGGACAAATATCCGGCGCGCTCTAATACCTCGTAGCCGTTGACCACCTCGCCATGGTAGTCAGCGGTCAATTTGGCGACCAGGTAGGCCGTCGCCAACCCGGCGTCAGCAGCCGGCATCAGCCGGTGCTCGTAGGCGGGGTGTAGAGTGGCGCTGAGAAATGCTTCCGGCGTCATTCCGAGACGCGGCGCCAACCTCACCGACACGTCGCGGATACCAGGCGTATCCACCATTCCCGGTGCGAAAGCAATCACACGCACTCCCTGGTCGCCCACTTCCAGCGCCAGCGATTGGCTCAATCCTACAAGCCCCTGCTTGGAGGCAATATAGGCCGCCATTCCCGGCATCGCATCTGTGGAGACCATGTTGACGATGACGCCGCCTTGCCGGGCAATCATATCGGGCAGAAAGGCCCGGCACGTGAGAAAGGCGCCGCGCAGATTGACCGCGATGACCTGATCCCAGCGGGCCGTTTCCAGCTCCAGCAACGGGATTACAGGCGCGACGATGGCATTGTTGATCAGAATATCCACCGGGCCAACTGCCTCTCGGGTCTGGCAAGCGAGCGCAGCCACACTCGCGGCATCGGAGACATCAGTCTGAATCCATAAGGCAACGCCGCCTGCAGCTTGAATGCTGGCAGCGGCAGCACGTCCCGACTCGGACAACTCCGCAATGACGATCTGCGCGCCCAGAGCCGCCAGTGCACGCGCCGCTTCGTAGCCGATACCGCGCCCGGCGCCCGTGACCACGGCTGCCTGACCGGCCAACGCACCGGAAGCCAACCCTAGCTGCACAAGCCTTTCATGCTCGGACACCCTTGCCTCCTCTGAAATAGCCATCCGCTTTCAGC
>JAFGNR010000233.1 GCA_016926915.1 Anaerolineae bacterium | reverse complement strand
GTCACGCGTGACGCGCACAACCTTGGACGTTCAAGCAGCGGAGGAAGCATGGATCCACAAGAAGACCCTATCGTCATCGATGATGCGCTCTGGGAACGGCTGATCGAGCTGACCGGAGGGGAAGCGGCGCTCTGTTACCAGTGCGGCGTCTGCACAGCGACCTGTCCCTGGGGCCTGGTGAAAGAGGAAACCGTATCGGTGCGCGAGTTCATCCGCCGGGTGCAGCTGGGTCTGGAAACCACCGCGGCCCTGTGGCTCTGCACCACCTGTGCCAAGTGCGAAGCCTACTGTCCGCGCGGCGTGTCCATCGCCAGCATCTTTCAGGCCCTACGATCGATCGCCTGGGAAAACCGCAAAACACCTGAAGGGCTGTCCTCGCTGCTCTGGTCCGAATTCTGGAACGACAATCCATGGGAACAGCCGCCCTCCCAACGCGCGCAATGGGCCAAGGACCTCGAAGTCCCGCATTTCGATCCGGAACAGCACGAGATTCTACTCTACATCGGCAGTACGCCGGCCTATGACCGGCGCGCCCAGCAGGTCGCGAAAGCACTGGTGAAAGCGCTGCGCGCCTCGGGCGTCGCGTTTGGCATCCTGGGAGAAGCCGAGCCGGAGTCCGGATCGGATGTCCTGGATATAGGACACCGCGCCTACTTCGAAGACATTGCACGCGCAAGCGCGACAACTTTCCGCGAGCAAGGCGTTGCCCATCTGGTGACCATCTCGCCCCACGATTACGACGCATTCCACAACCACTATCCTGTTGTGAGCGACGCGTTCCACCCGCAACATTACACGCAGTACCTGGCAGCGCTGCTGGATAGCGGACGGCTCACGCTGACGCACCGGGTGGAACGCACGGTTACGTTCCACGATCCCTGTTACCTGGCGCGCCACAATGCCGAGACCAAGGCGCCGCGCGCCGTGCTCGACGCCATTCCCGGTCTGACCGTGGTAGAGATGAACGACGCGGGCGTTGACACGCTCTGCTGCGGCGGTGGGGGCGGACGCATGTGGTTGGAGACAGAAGCTGGCGAACGGTTTTCAGACCTGCGCGTCGCCGAAGCCCTGGAAACCGGCAGCGGCTTGTTGGCAACCGCGTGCCCGTTCTGTATTGCCTGCCTGGAAGACAGCCTGAAGGCGCAGAAAATCACAGACCTGCTTGTAAAAGACATCGCGGAGATCGTGGCCCTGGCGCTGTAACGACGAGGGAAGGATAGAGGGTTGAGGATGGAGAAGGGAGGGTGACATGAAAGTGCTCGTTTTCGGCGGAAGTGGCAAAATCGGCGCGGCGGTCGCCTGGGATCTGGTCAAAGAGGCTGACGTCGAGACCGTGGGAATCGTCGGGCGGCGCTTGAAATCCCTGAAACAGACCCGCGACTGGATCGGCAGCGACAAAGTGCAGATGCACAGCCTGGACATCGCGGATACGGCTACAACGACCCTGGTGATGCAGACTTACGATGTAGGGATCATTGCGCTCCCCGATCGCCGGACCAGCTACCGGGTAGCGCACACGGCAATTGAAGCGGGCCTGAACATCGTCGATATGCTCGAGGAATATCATCGCAGGCCCGATCTGTATGAGACCGAAGGTCTACAACTCCCGAAAGGCATGGGGTTGCATGACTATGGCGAATGGCTGCACATTCGCGCCAGGGAAAACGGCGTCACATTCCTCGATGGGGTCGGTTTTGCACCGGGCATCAGCAACGTCGCCGCCGGCGAGGGCATCCGCAAATTGGATGAGGCCCAATCGGTCATTGCGCGGGTGGGCGGCATCCCGTCCAAGGCCTCGGCCGCGCGACATCCGCTTCGTTATATGATCACCTGGGCCTTCGATCACGTACTGCGCGAGTATGTAGTGAAGCTAAATGTCATCAAACACGGGAAGATCGTGGAGGTGGATGCCGCCACCGAGTTGGAGTCCTTTCGCTTCAACCAGTTCGGAGTCGATGAGGTGCTGGAATGCGCAATCACACCCGGCATGCCCAGCTTCATCTACACGCGCCCACAGTTGCAGGAGTTTGCCGAGAAAACGGTCCGGTGGCCCGGACATTGGCAGGGCGTCCGGACGTTGAAGGAGTGCGGGCTCCTCGAACTGGAACCGGTGCAGGTGCGCGACTACCAGGTCGCGCCGCGAGAGGTGCTGCTGGCAGCCATCCGCCCCCGTCTGAAGCCTCTTCCGGAAGACACCGACGTCTGCGTGATGTGGGTCTCGGTCGACGGCATCAAAGACGGACATCCTACCCGTTTCAACTACTACCTGTGGGACAGGGCCGACGCCGAAAACGACATCTCCTCCATGGCGAGAGTCACCGGCTTTGCCGCCTCCATCGCAGCTCTGTTCGTGGGCCGGGGCCTGATCTCACAAACGGGCATCGTGCCGCCGGAGGATTGCCTCCCCGGACCGCTCTATACCCCTTACATCGAGGCCCTCAAACAACGCAATATCGTCATCCTGGAGACCGAGGAAAAGCTTGACTAAAGCAGCGTGATCACTACGGGTCATACCCGCAAAACTCACGGAGGCGCAACGTTATGGTGCAATCGCTTTACGGCGTCGCGGAAGAAACCAAGACTATCTGGGTATACCTGGAACGGGATGGAGACACCCTGGAAGGAGTATGCCTGGAGCTGCTTGCCAGGGGGCGCGAAATGGCGGATACGCTCGGCTGGTCCCTGGAAGGGCTGTTGCTGGGGCAAAATATCTCGTCCCTGGCGCACGCTGCCCTTGCGTGTGGTGCAGACCGGGTCTACGTGGTCGACCATCCCCGGCTGGCAGACTTCACCAGCGAAGCCGCCACAGAAGCGGCGTTCCAGGCAATCACCGGAAGGCGCCCCAGCATGTTCCTGGTCGGCGTCACGCCCAACGGGCGCGATCTTGCGGGTCGCCTCGCCGTTCGCTTGCGCACGGGACTGAATGCGGATTGTACCGACTTACGCGTCAATCCTGAAACCGGGGTGCTGGTCAGCGAGGTGTCGGGCTTCGGCGGCGGCATCCTGGCCCTGATCGAGATGCCCCAGCGTCGCCCGCAGATGGCCACGGTAAGACCGGGAGTCTTCGTACCGCCGGAACCGGATCCAGAACGGACCGGCGAGATCATTTTCCTGGACGTCGACCTGAAGACGACGCCCTTCCGGACCCACGTCGTAGAGCGGAGCGTCGGGGAAGCGTTGGATTTGACCCAGGCCCCTGTGCTTATCGCCGGCGGGCGGGGCGTCGATGGGGATTTCGACACATTGCGGGAGTTGGCCGGTCTCCTCGACGGCGAAGTTGGGGCGACGCGCCCCCCGGTCGACGACGGCTACGTGGAGCGCGCGCGGCAGATCGGGCAGACGGGCGTTGTCTGCCGGCCCAAGATAGCCATCACGTGCGGCGTCAGCGGCGCCTTCCACTTCGTGGTGGGAATTCAGGACGCAGAGACCATCATCGCCATCAACAATGATCCGGAAGCGCCGATATTCGACTACGCCGACTATTGCATTGTGGGAGATGTGCGCGAGATCGTGCCGGCGTTGATCAGAGAGTTGCAAGACCCCAGACTAGCAACCGGCAACCCGTAACAGAGAGGTGCCCATGCTTCGAATTATCGTCTGTGTCAAAATCGTTCCCAAGCCTGAGGAAGTCAGCGTCGATCCCGAAACCTGGCGCCTGGACCGATCTCACGCCCGTTCCGAAATCAACCCGCCGGACATGAACGCTATGGAGATAGCGTTGCGGCTCAAGGACCGCCACGGCGCACGCCTCGACATTCTCTCTATGGGACCACCTTTCTTCGATCCGATACTGCGCGTGGCCCTGGCCATGGGCGCCGATCACGTAACGCTGCTGAGCGATCGGGCTTTTGGCGGCGCGGACACATTAGCCACCACCTATACACTGGCGAAAGGAATCGAGAAACTCGGCGGCGCGGATCTGATCATCTGTGGGGAAGAGTCCTCGGATGGCGCGACGGGTCAGGTGCCGGCGGGGTTGGCGGAGTGGCTAGACATCGGTCAGATCACCATGGTGCACGATGCCCAGGTCGATCTGGAGCGCCGTGTGGTACGGGGACGCCGCGAGATCAAGGGCGGTCACGAAATCCTGGAAACGACCTTGCCCGCCGTTTTGTCTGTCGCGACTGCGTGCAATGAGCCGCGCTTCATGGATTATCGCATCAAGGAGTGGGCCTTTGACCCTGAGCAGGTCACGGTATGGGGAAGAAACGATATCGACGCAGACCCCGATTTGATCGGCGCGCCAGGCTCCCCGACGATTGTCTCAGGATTGGAAGAAGCGACCTCCCGCGAACGCAAACGCCGGTTTCTACAAGGCTCACCGGAGGATATTGCGCGGCAGCTATCCGCCGTTATCAGGCAAGCCATCTAGCCCAAGAGAGACACCCCGCGCCCTCAAGCTGCGCCGCGACGCGCCTGGAGCACGTCACGCAGGGCCGCATCTTCAACGGCGGGGAAATCGAGCAATGCACTCATGCCGGGGAAGGACAACACCGGCAGCACCACATCATCGGGTAACGCAGCCACGCTATCGGCAAAGCGCCGGTGCGCGATTTCTGACGTCCGGTTCAGCAGCTGGCGCAGTACCTGCTGCGGTTCGCTCCGCTGTGGAGGATAACCGCCGCCCCAGGGCGCGCTAAACAAGCGATCAAAGACAAAACGCAGATTGACGTCGCCGCCGAATCCATACCCCACCTTCGCCGGCAGCGAGATGCAGTTGCCCGCGTTGACTTGCGCGAAAAGCCAGGCATCCACTGGATCGCGAATCAAACCGCAGAAGACGCCGGGATACTGCATCGCCGCGGCCATGAACCCCTGACCCGACGCACACCCGCCGACAACCAGGTCGACCCGGTTGAGATTGAGTAGAAGACCCGCCGCGAATCCTGTCTGCACATAGTGCAATCCCGGCTGCGCGGCGCCGCGCTGCATGCCTGCGTTGATAACGGTGTGCCCTCGTCCCGCGAGTGCAGCAAGAATATCCGCATTCCGGTCGGCCGATGAAACGTCGTTGATCACGGCAATACGCATCCCTACCTCCCCACCGGTGCTTTCAAAAACGCAATCTCTACACAACTAGAAGTCCGTGAGCGTATCCAGAGGCTCCGGAATCCAACCCTGCTCATCGGCCTTCAGAAGGGTGAAGAAAAACGTACTTCCCACGCCCACGGCGCTCTCGACGCCGGCTTCTCCCTCCAACCGGTCCATGATACCGCGGACAATGGACAACCCCAACCCGTGGCCTTCTACGCGTATCCGTTCCAATCGCTCGAACGGTACGAAGAGTTGCGCCTGTTCTTGAAGAGTGAGACCAAAGCCATTGTCCTTCACCCAAAACTTTACCCTGTCCCCTTCCAACTCCGTGAAGCCCAACTCTACCTCAGGAGGCTCGCCGCCATACTTGATCGCATTGCTAAGATAGTTGATCCAGATCTCCTCGATCCAGGGAGCATAGCCCAAGGCTCTAGGCCAGGATTCGGGCAAGGTAAGCTTTGCATCCGACTGCACCGCCAGATCTTCCAACCTTGTCAAAGCCTCTTGCACCACATGTTCCATGTTCACCGGCAACAGGGTGACTTTGGCCTGTTTCCTGACGCCGGCAAGAACCAGCAGCGACTTGATGATAGCATCCATCTTCGAGGCTACCTGCTGAATGCCATGTACGGCTTGCACCCCCGGACGTTCGAGCGCGTCGACGTAGCGCTCCAGAATATCCGCATAGCCTAGAATCAATCCCAGCGGATTTCGTAGATCGTGCGCGACCGTGTGGGAGAAAGCATCCAGGGCCTTGTTACGCGCAGCCAACTCCGCATTCAAGCGCTGTACCTGGTTGAGTTGGTGGGTCAACTCGGTATTTACATCCGACAATTGCTCTCTAAGCGAACGCAACATCAGATGTGTTTTGACACGCGCCACCACCTCCGGCACCTGAAACGGTTTGGTGACGTAATCGACGCCCCCGGCTTTGAAAGCTCGAAGCTTATCCTCGGTAGCATCAAGCGCACTGATAAAAATGATCGGTATATCGGCGGTCTCTGGATCGGCCCTGAGAAGCTCGCATACTTCGTACCCGCTCATCTCCGGCATCATGACATCGAGGAGAATGAGATCCGGCGGCGTGGAACGGACAGATTGCAAGGCACGTAGGCCGCTCAACACAGCACGCACGCGATATCCCTGCTTAGAAAGCATCTGAGCCAGGAATCTCAGGTTGTCTGCTGTATCATCGACCAGGAGAATACTCGCTTCCTGTTTCATACATCGCATCCTTTTTCTGAATCGTCATAGCGTTCTCTATCAACCACAAAATAGTTGCCTGTGCGAAATCACCGGTCAACCGGGATAAAGTGTCCGCTATTTCCGGGTTAGCGTCCCGCACTGCTGCGATTTGCTCATAAATGAGGTTAAGATCAGCCTCAATCGTGGCCTTTTGCAATGAGCCAAGCCACGCCGGCGGCAACCCCGCCAACAATGCCGGTTTCACAGGTGCACTGTCCGGCCCCAGCTCCTGAAACACAGCTGGAGGTTTCTCTAGCTGTTCATATTCGAAACATACACCCAGCTGCTTCTCTAAAATCTCGAACACTTCCCTTTCGCGAAAAGGCTTATGGAGAAAACCGCCGGCGCCTTCAGACATAATGGCAGCGCGATCTTCTGCGAGCGCTATGGCGGTCAAAGCAATGATCACCGTCTGAGCCCCGGTCGGAGAGGCTTTGATCGCCCGCAGCGCCTCCCTGCCCCCCATGATCGGCATGCGAATATCCATCCAGATCAGATGCGGATTCCAGATATGCCAGGTATCCAACACTTGCTGACCATTCGCAGCCTCGCGAATCTCAAAGCCCAACGGTTCCAGTATCCTACGCAATAGCTCTCGCGTCAAATCGTGATCATCGGCGATCAATAGGCGGTAACGAGGCTGGCCCGGAGCGAGTCCCATCACGCGACACTCGACGCGCCGTTCCAACAGATATTTCAAAGACTCCGGCTCTGCCAATGTGACGCGAATATCGAAAGAGAAGGTGCTTCCATGCCCCAGTTTACTACGCACGGAAAGCGCGCCCCCCATCATTTCCACAAGTCCCCGGCTGATGGGAAGCCCCAATCCCGTTCCAGCGTGAAGGCGCCGTTCATCACCACGGAAGAACGGTTCGAACAGGTGTGGCTGCGCCGCAGAGGAAATCCCTGGCCCGGTGTCCTCAACCTCGAAACGCAAATGAACGCGCTGCTCATCCTCAACAGCACGCCCAAGATCTAAAGCTACCCGTAACACGACCATACCAGTGCTGGTGTATTGCACGGCATTGCCGAGCAAGTTGAGCAGAACTTGCCGCAGCTTCCCTTGATCAGCATGGATGAAGCGCGGCACATCGTAAGCACGCTCACAGTGCAAGGTCAATCCTTTAGCCCCGGCACACAGGCGGAACATATTCACCACATCATCCAGAAACACATATAGATCAAAGTCGGTAGCGTCCACTGTCACACGCCCGGCCTCGATCTTGGAGATGTCCAGGAGGCCATCCATCAACCCAAGTAAATGTTCGCCGCTGCGCCCAAGAATATCAAGATACGCTTGCTGTTCCGGCGTCAATCCCTTGCTGCGCCCCAAGAGCTGCGCGAATCCCAGAATGACGTTGAGCGGCGTCCGCAGCTCGTGGCTCATACCGGCAAGAAAGGCGCTCTTGGCCTCACTGGCAGCCTCGGCCGCAGATCGCGCCTCTTGCGCCTGACGTGTCGTCAGGATCAGAGCCTCTGAGCGCCGCTCCACGTCGCGGTAGCGCTGCGCTTGTCGAATCGCCGCGGCCAGAGTCGCCGCCGCCTCGCGAGCGATGTTCATTCCGTCTGGGGAAAAGGCATCAGGCTGCCGGCTTTCCAACAATAGAGCGCCGATCAGCGTATCCTGATCGATCAACGGCGCCGTGACGTAGCTGCGCATGCCTTCCAGCAACCAGGCTCGTTGAGCGGGTGTGGGCGCCGGAACCGTTCTCAGATCCGCGACCCGCGCATCAATATCGATGTTCACATTCTCCAAACCGAAAAGGGCTGGCCGCAACCCCAAGGCACGCCCAACGCCGGGGTCGGAAAAGACCGCCAACACATGCGCCGCGCCGTCGGTGAACTCCACCACCGTTGCACGATGAAAGTCGATGAGCCTCCGCAGGCGCCCCAGTAGGGTTTCAGCGACGGTCTCACACGAGTGCGCTGCCAGAATAGACTTGTCAATCTCCCTCAGAATTTCTAGACGGGTTACGTATCGCTCAAGTTCTGCACCCTCCGCGCGCCGCTCCGTGACATCGCGAATAACCGATAAGAACAAGGAATCGCCGCGCACCACAAAGGGCGTCACGGCAATCTCGACGCGCCGGCCCTCGCCATCCTGCCGCACCACGTCGGCCTCAAAGAACTCATCTTGCTCCATGTCGGGCGCCTGATACGGCGACCAGAGAGAATGCCTACGCAACTCACCCAACTCCGACGTCTTCATGCCGAGCAACGCCTCTCGAGAGTAGCCAAACAACATACACGCTGCATCGTTCACGTCGATGATTTGTTCGTCAGCGCGCGCCAACACCAGTGCATCACGGGCACGTTTGAATACGACGCGGAACCGTTCCTCGCTCTCGCGGATCTCCGCCTCGGCGAGCACACGAGCGGTGATGTCTCGCGCTACGAAAAGGACGCTTTCCGAATCCAGAGGGGAGATCCGGGCTTCATAAAAAATGGTGGATTCCTTGTCCAGCGTATATTCCACAGTCACAATCTGCCCGGTAGTGAGACAGACTTGCACGGCCTCCAAACAACGTTCAACCGCCGATTCAGGGAGCACATCCCCCAGTAACACAGGGGATGTGTCTTCCGGGGATTTCGTGGGCAGGTGTGCATCCTGAGACCAGATACGCCGGACCGCCCCGTTGCGCTCCAGGACTATCACGACGTCTGCAACAGCCTGGAAGAACGTCTGGAGCTCAGACTCGGAAGCCACCAACGCCGCCTCGACCTGTTGACGCTCCGCGATCTCGCGCTGCAACACGAGATTCTGCACCCGTACCGCCTCAGCCTCGCGTCTGGCAGCCTGGAGGTCCCACGCAATCTCCAGTTGCTTGATGTTGCGCTCGGTTGCTTCATCGACGATGGCTTCCTTGAGATCGTGGTAGCGTTCGAAGTGATACAAGGCGCGTTGATAGTCATTGCGCTGCTGGTATAGCCGGGCCAGGGCATGGTGGCAGGCATACTCTTCACGTCTCGCCCCTACCGCCTCCACCGTCGCCAACGCCTGCTCCAGGTACCGTTGCGCTTCCTGCAGCAACCCCATACGCTGACACGCCGCGCCCAGGCTGCACAACAATTTCCCAAGCTCGAATTGCAATCCTAAGTGTTCCGCAATATGCAGCGCCTCGTGAAAACAATCGAGCGCAGTAGTGAAGGCCTCCTGACCGAGGTAGACTTCGCCAATACAGTTCAGGGCTTCCACTTCGCCACGCCGCATCCCCAATTCCCGATACAGCGCTACACCCTGGATACCATCTTCAAGGGCGCGCTCATGTTCCCCCAGAACACGCCGGACGTTGCAACACTTCACCAGGTTTTCCGCGACCAGTGAGCGCTCTTCCAGTGCGCGAGCCATACGCTCGGCTTCAGTGAAACAGGAAAGCGCTCTTTTCCACTCTTCAAGTTCCACGTAGACGTCGCCCAAGTTCTTGAACGCTTCCGCGCCCAGCATCGCGTCATCCACGCGCTTGGCTTCCCGAATCACCTGGAAATAGGTCTCCATCGCTTGAGGATAGGCCCCCAACCGCTGGTAAGTCAAACCGATGGCATTGAGACAGACAAGACGCCCTTTGGCATCGCGAAGCTCGTCGAATAGAGATTTCGCTTCGTGGAGTTGCATCAGGGCTTGCCGGTACTCCCCTTGCCGCAGGTAAAGATTCCCCGTGATACACAAACTTTGAGCCTGTCCTTTAACGTAGGGCTTCTGCGCATCTCGGGTTGCCAGTTCAAGCGCGTGATGTACCAGGTCGGAAGACTGCTCCACATTCCGGCTGCGCAGCGCCAGTTCGTTAAGAAGATCGACCTTTGCCTGTAGATCGGTCGCAGTCTCCAAACGCGCTCTCAATTCCCGAATCTCTTGACTCAAGGTCCCTCCCCTACAACACTAACGCTTCAATGGAATGCGGTTACATTTCCAGAGCGTACGTGAAGCCGCCGGTCTGTTTCATGGGCGCGGTCAGTCGTTCCGCCAGCCGCGTGTTGCGCTGCACAATCTTGTCATTCTGCACGGCAATGGCAATTGCCCGGCGGCTGCCCACCAGAACCACGAGCGTGCGGGCCCGGGTCACGGCAGTATAGAGCAAGTTCCGTTGGAGCATCATGTAGTGTTGCGTCAGCAACGGCGCCACGACGACGGGGAATTCCGAGCCTTGTGATTTGTGAATGCTGACCGCGTAGGCATGGATGAGCTCATCCAGCTGCGAAAACTCGTACGGAATCAAGGCGCCGTCGAAATCCACGACAAGAGTGTAGTCATCAAGCTCGATGCCGCTGATACGGCCCATGTCTCCGTTGAAGACCTGGCGCTCATAATCATTGCGGATCTGCATGACCCGATCGCCCACCCGGAAGACCCTTGAGCCGTGCCGAATCTCGGCTTTACCTTCCGATGGAGGATTGAGACATTCCTGAAGACGCCGGTTCAAGGCGCCAACGCCCACAGCTCCCCGGTGCATCGGACTTAACACCTGGATGTCCCGATCAGGATCGTGGCCAAATTTCGCCGGGATGCGCCGGGCCACAATGTCGATGAGAAGATCCGCAGCCTTCTCCGCATCCGGTTGCTGGAACAGAAAGAAGTCCGTCGCCTGTTGGGAGATTGTGGGCATCTCGCCACGGTTGATCCGGTGGGCGTTCACGATGATGAAACTATCTGCAGCTTGACGGAAGATTGTGTCGAGGCGCGTCACCGGAGCTACCTCGCTCGCAATCAGATCTCGGAGCACGTTTCCCGGCCCCACAGAGGGCAACTGGTCGACATCCCCCACCAACAGCAGGTGCGTACCGACCTCGACCGCTTTGAGAAGATGATTCATGAGGAGCACGTCGATCATCGAAGCTTCATCGATGATCACCATATCCGCATCCAGGGGATTCTCTTGGTCGCGCAGAAACCGGTTTCCTGCGACAGGTTTGAATTCCAGGAGCCGGTGGATCGTCTTTGCCGGCAAGCCGGTCGCCTCGCTCAGCCGCTTGGCAGCGCGGCCCGTCGGCGCCGCCAACAACACCGACTTCCCTTTCGCGGCCAGGAGCTGGATGATGGCCCGGGTGATGGTCGTCTTGCCGGTCCCCGGCCCGCCGGTAAGCACACTGACCTTCTCCGATAGCGCCATTTGAACCGCCTCGCGCTGTTGGGAGGCCAGTGTGAAGGCATTGCCTCCATCCAGCCAGCTAAACGCTGCGGGCCAATCGAGGCTTTGAAACACGAATAACCGGTCCCGACTTCCGTGGATCAGCCCCCGCACCTTGTTGGCAACGCCTACCTCCGCGTAGAAAAACGGCGGCAAATAGACAGCCTCCTCATCGACGATCAAATCTTCCAGGGCAATGAGCGCATCGATCTCACGGTCGCAGGCTTCCCGCGACACGCCTAGTAATGCGACTGCCATAGCGAGCAGCTGCTCGCGGGTGGCGTAGCAGTGCCCTTCATCGCTCAAGTTTCCCAGCGCATAGCGCAGGCCGGCCTGGAGGCGCGCCGGATCATCCGGTGCAATCCCCATCTGTTGAGCAATCTTGTCGGCCGTCTTGAAGCCCATTCCGAAAATATCCTTGGCGAGGCGGTAGGGATCATCCTGCACCACGCTGATAGCTGCATCGCCATATTGCTTGTAAATCTTGATCGCCAGCCCGGTGCTGACCCCATGCCCCTGAAGGAAAAGCATGATTTCCTT
>JAFGNR010000232.1 GCA_016926915.1 Anaerolineae bacterium | reverse complement strand
TCACCTAGCGCCAGGCATTACCTACGCCACACGCAAGAATGGCTTGGCGCTCAGCTATTCAATGCCAGACTTGCTGACCGCTGAGGGCTGAAAGCAGATGGCTATGTTCAAAGGAGGTTGTTTGATGCTTCGGTGGATTATCATCTTTTTGGTTGTTGCGCTCGTCGCCGCCGTTCTCGGCTTTGGCGGAATTGCCGGCGTGGCTGCGGAGATTGCCAGGATCATTTTCTTCGTTTTCCTGGTTTTGCTGGTGCTTTCTCTGATTCTCGGTCGCCGCATCTGGCCGCGATGAGGATTGCGGAGGGTGCTGTGACCGCATTGAAAATCGTCATTAGTATCCTGTTACTTGTTTCTGGACGCCAGCTCTTCTGGCTCTTTGTGGGTAGCGTGGGGTTCGTGTCGGCAATAGAAGTCATCACCCGCTGGGTTGTCGGATGGCCAGGGTGGCTCACCCTGGTGGTGGCGCTGGCTGCCGGTGTTGTAGGGGCAGTTCTCGCCATCTTCCTGCAGGAAGTAGCGGTAGGTATTGCCGGATTTCTAGGCGGCGGCTACATTGTGCTGAGTTTTCTGGATATCGTCGGAATCAATGTTCCTTTACTCACCTGGGTTCTGGCTCTTGTGGGAGGGATCATCGGCCTGCTGGTTACTGTCTCCCTGTTTGACTGGTCATTGATTGTGCTCTCGTCGCTTAGCGGCGCCTCGTTGCTTGTGCGAAGTCTTCCTTTATCTCAGCCCTGGAACTTGGTGGTCTTTGTCGGGCTTTTGGCCGTCGGGCTTCTCATACAGGCGCGCCTCATGCATCGGCAAGAGCTGGCGAGCCGGCCATCAAATGGCTGAAGACGCTGACGTCCAACGCGCCGGGGAAGGACATACGCATCCAGTACGGCGGTTGTTTCGTGATGCGTTGCATCTGGCACTAGGCGGTGTGCCAGCGGACATCGATCTGAATGCTGTGCGTCTCCGGCTCGAGGAGACGCCGGGTGTTCAAGCGATCCATGATCTACATGTGTGGGCCTTGAGCACGACGGAAACCGCGTTGACGGTCCACATGCTCAAGCCTGACCCGGCGGGTGATGATGCATTGGTAAAGGATGTGACCCGCACTTTGGAAAACAGTTCGGTATCGATCATGTCACGATTCAGTGGGAGCGCGGAGAAGCCCTGCCTGCCTGCGCTGCAACCCCAGGGTGTGTTTCGGATGTACAAGCTGCCGGTTGATCAAAACTTCACTCAAGGAGAAGCGAAGCTATGAACCGAAAAAACCTCTTGTTGTTGTTAGGCGTGTTGATTATTGCGAGTCTATCGATCTTTGTCTACCTCAACGTGCGTTCGGAACCGGTGGAGGTACTCAGTCGCAAATGGGCAACTTCTGGGCATGCCGACCGGATGTCTGAATCCTTTGTGCATTGGGATGAGGATGAACCTCCTGTGATTCCCACCTCCTGTGCTAAGTGTCATAGCACCTATGGCTATTTGGATTTCTTAGGCGAGGATGGAACGGCAGCCCGTGTCGTGGATCGTGAAGCTAGAACCGGTTCGGCAATCTACTGTTATGCCTGCCATAACACTGCAGCTCATGAGATGACACGCGTCACGTTTCCCTCAGGCGCAGAAGTCGCGGAACTAGGACCCGAAGCTGTCTGCATGCAGTGTCACCAGGGACGTCAGTCTACCTTAAGCGTGCGGGAAGCCATTGCCGGTTTGCCGGAGGATGAGGTATCCGAGGCCTTGGGCTTCATCAACGTCCATTATGCCGTCGGCGCCGCAACGAAAATGGGCGCCGATGTCCAGGGTGCGTACCAATATGAGGATCGGAGCTATGCCGGTTTCTTCGAGCACACGGATACGCTGCGCGCGTGCTATGAATGTCACGACGCGCATAGCCTGGCACTCACGCCAGATGAGTGCAGCCCGTGCCATGTGAACGTGGTTGATTACGGGGATCTGTGGGATATCCGTACCGGTGAACTGGACTTCGACGGCGATGGAGACGCAAACGAGGGCATCTACTATGAAATCGAAACCTTGCACCGGCAGCTCTATGCCGCCATCCAGACGTATGCCGCAACGGTTATAGAAACGCCCCTTGTCTACGCCCCGGATGCCTTCCCTTACTTCATGGTCGATATAGATGGCGACGGAGAGGTTGACGCCGACGAGATCAGCTTTGGAAATCGCTATGCGAGTTGGACGCCACGTCTGGTTCGCACAGTCTACAACTATCATTACATCCAGAAGGATCCGGGAGCATTCGCGCACAATCCCGGGTACATCCTGCAGATTTTGTACGATAGCTTGTGGGATTTGAGCCAGGTCGTTTCCATTGATATGGATGGACTTATCCGGCCCACACCGTCCAACGCTAGTCAGTAGGAGGTCTTGCCATGACATACGATAAAGCACAGAATCGCACGCGTTCTCTGAAGCTATGGCGCTACTTCTGGGTAGCCATCTATGCCCTCATGCTCCTTGCGCCTCTGGCGATCATCCTGATAGGCGCGGGTACCGGCGCCCGTCGCATAGAGCGTGAATTTCTCCGCGAGCTGTCGGTCATGCTGGGATTTGTGGGCCTGGCGTTGATGGGCGTGCAGTTTGTGCCTACCGCGCGGCTACCGTTTTTGTCCGAAGTGTTCGATATGGATCGTCTTTATGCACTTCATCATGGCTTTTCCATTGCTGCATTTGGGTTGACCTTGGCTCATCCGCTTTTTCTGTTCATCAATAATCCCTACACTCTGCAATTGCTCAATCTGGCTACGGCCCCCTGGCGTGCTCGCGCCGGTGTTGTGTCCATTCTACTGTTGATCGCTTTGACAATCATGTCTGTATGGCGTAAGTCTCTCGAAATTCGATACGAGTTCTGGCATTGGATGCATACCTTCTTCTCGGTCGCAATTGTTGGACTGGCTCTCTACCACATCTTCGAGGTCGATTACTATACCTCGGTACCCGCGCAACGGGTGCTGTGGTGGGTGCTCGCGGGCGTCTGGAGTGTGATGTTGCTCTATACCCGCCTGATCCGGCCTTGGTGGATGCTCAAGCATCCCTATGAGGTTACCGAAGTTCTCAGGGATAGAGGTGATACCTGGACCTTGGTTGTCGAGCCAGTCGGGCACGCCGGATTGACCTTCAAGGCGGGCCAGTTTGCCTGGTTGGTGATCTGGAAATCTCCCTTTGCAATCAGCTATCACCCCTTCTCCTTTGCTTCTAGCGCCGAGGATCCCGGGCGCCTACGCTTCATGATCAAAGAATTGGGGGATTGGACCGGCAAAGTCAAAGAGATTCCGGCAGGTAAACGTGTCTACGTCGATGGCCCTTATGGTACTTTTACACCCGATCACCATCCGGCGCCGGGATATGTGTTCATCGCCGGGGGCAGCGGCGCGGCGCCGGTCATGAGCATCTTAGAAACGTTGGCCGACTGTCAAGAACGACGACCTCTGTGGTTTTTCTATGGGAATTGGAGCTGGGACACCGTGGTTTATCGTGACCGGTTGGAAGATCTGGCGGAGCGGTTGAACCTGGACGTCATCCACGTCTTGGAAAGCCCACCGGATGGCTGGCAAGGCGAGACGGGCTTTATCACAGACCGGGTCTTGGCACGGCGCCTTCCTGATACGCGGCAGGATTACGACTATTTCATCTGCGGACCACTGCCCATGATTGACAATGTGGAAGCTGCCTTGCACACACTGGGGATTCCGTCCGGTCAGATCCACTCGGAAAAATACGAAATGGCATGAAAACTTTCCGAGATCGCGCCTCTGTTCGGCAACGAGAGACCCATGCGTTGCTGAAAGCCCTGGGTTGATCCCCCATGTGGCTTCGTGTTTGGGTCAGAAGAGAAGATGAGACGTTGCCGCAGTTCGAGAGGGCGGATAAACGATTTTACACAAGCGCGTGGTTTGCTCAACACCACGAGGAAGATATTACGGTGCCTCGGGGGCGGCTGCTTATTGCCGCTTGCCGGTCCGGCGCCGCGCTAGCCTCGCGGGTTGTAGCGCGTTATCAGGCACTAGTGGAAGAGTCCGGAGGCGGTCCGGCACTGCCGTACCTGGAAGATGTGGATTTCCAGTTCTCCGATTCTGAAACCTGTGTCCGGCTCGCTCTTCCCGTGAATGACTGCGACGTCTTTCTGTTCCAGGGGCTATATGATCCTGTGTCAGGTCGCAGTGTCGACGAGAACTACCTGGCATTTCTGATCGCTGCACGGGCGCTTCGCGAACACGGGGCTCACCACGTGACCGGAGTGCTTCCCTATCTGGCCTACGCGCGCCAGGACAAGCCTACCCGCTTTATGCGTGAACCCACAACGGCGAAGCTGATGGCGGATTTGAGCATTCGATCGGGCATGGATCATCTGATTACGTGGCACCCTCACCAACGCCAAATATCAGGTTTCTACAGCGGCACCCCGGTCGAAAAGTTGGAAGCTCTGATCCTCTTTGCAGAGACCTACTGGGATTTTGCAAAGAGGGACGATGTTATTGTCGTTGCGCCCGACGTTGGCGCTTCCAAGTTTGTGACCTATTTCGGTCGTGCTCTGGGTCTGGAGAGCGCTGTGGCATCCAAGTATCGTCTGCATCCAGAGGAGGCGGTGCTTTCCGAGGTCATCGGAGATTTTCGAGAAAAGCGTATCGCTATCGTCTTGGATGACATGATCAGTAGCGGGGGCACAGCGCACATTGTCATCAAACGGTTGGTCGAGATGTTGAATATCGCAGAGGTCTACCTGGGAGTCTCACACAACTTGTGTACGGAACAGGCTTACGAGCGTCTCACCGAGCTGCATGCTCACTATAACTTGAAGGCCGTTGTCGTGACCAATTCCATTCCTCAAACGGAGCGTTTCCGATCCCTGGATTTTTTCTCGGTGCGCGATATTTCCGGTGTTTTATCTCGCGTGATCAACCGCATTCATTATGGTCGCTCGGTCAACGAATTATTCACCGGGTCTTTGAACGGTCTGGATGCGATTTGACACCTCGGATGCCGCTATCAGAGGGGATGATGCGTGATGGATGGCGACTGTTAGGTTCACATTATCAGCTATAAGGGGGATGACCATGCCAAGAACAACCATAGACTTACCATATCAGGTGGAGCATATTTCAATCCTGGATGAGGACGGGAATCTAGATCATGATCTAGAGCCGGATCTCTCCGAGGAGTTTCTGCTTCGTCTTCACCGGTATATGCTCCTAGGGCGGCGGTTTGATGAGCGCATGCTCAAACTTCAACGCCAAGGTCGTATCGGCACGTTCGCGCCCATTCAGGGGCAAGAGGCATCCCAGTTAGGATCCGTGGCAGCCCTGCGCGATTCCGATTGGATGGCGCCTGCATTCCGCGAATCGGCGGCCCAGTTGTGGCGGGGCCAGAGCATGGAGAGTTTTTTGCTCTATTATGGGGGGTATTTCCGTGGCGGCGAAATACCCGAAGGCATTCGCAATCTTCCGGTTGCTATTCCTGTCGGGACCCAAATCTTACATGCCGTGGGACTCGGTTACGCCATCAAGGTTCATGGACAAGATGATGTGGCAATGGTGTTCTTTGGTGACGGCGCCACCTCGGAAGGGGACTTTCACGAAGCCGTGAACAATGCCGGTGTTTTTAAGACGCCTACGATCTTCGTCTGCCAGAACAACCAGTACGCTATTTCCATTCCGCGTTCTCACCAGACTCAGGCAAAGACGTTAGCACAGAAAGCGTTGGCTTACGGGGTTCCCGGCATCCAGACCGACGGTAACGATATTCTGGCTGTCTACGTGGCGGCGATCGAGGCTGTGGAACGCGCGCGCGCCGGTGAGGGGCCCACGCTCATCGAAAACGTGACTTACCGGCTCTCGGTGCACACCACAGCCGATGATCCGACCCGTTATCGTGATGAAGAGGAGGTTGCCGTCTGGGAGAAACGCGAGCCTATCTCACGTTTCCAACGCTATCTAAAGGACAAGGGGATGCTCACCGATAATGCGATCACCGCTTTGGAGGACGAAATCAAGGATGAGATCGCCGAAGCGGTGGATAAAGCAGAAGAGCGGATGGAAACCCTCAAGGATGAGGCTATTACGATGTTCGATCACCTGTATGCCGAGCGTCCTGCCTATCTTGAGGAACAACGACAGGCATTCGCAGCCCATTGGGAGAAAGCGTAAGGAGATAAGCCATGGCAAAGATGACAATGGTGCAAGCCCTCAATCTGGCTCTGCACCAGGAGATGGAAAAGGACGACGCCATTCTGGTGCTGGGAGAGGACGTAGCCGTTGATGGCGGCGTCTTCCGGGTTACCGAGGGTCTGTTGGAGAAGTACGGCGAATTGCGTGTGATCGATACCCCATTGGCAGAGTCCGCGATAATTGGGACCGCCGTTGGGATGGCTATTCATGGCCTCAAACCTGTGTGTGAGATTCAGTTCTCCGGCTTTTCATATCTGGCCTTCCACCAACTAGAGTCTCATGCCGCGCGCATGCGCTGGCGTTCTCGAGGGGCTTACCATGTTCCCTTGGTGTTGCGTACACCTTATGGTGGGGGCGTCCGCGCCCTGGAGCATCACTCGGAAAGCCGCGAGAGCTACTACGCCCATACCCCAGGTCTCAAGATGGTCATCCCTTCAAGTCCACGCAATGCCCGCGCTTTGTTGGTTAGCGCGATGCGCGATCCGGATCCCGTCGTGTTCTTCGAACCGAAATCCATCTACCGTGCTTTTCGTGAGGAAGTGCCAGATGAGGAGGAGGCGTTGCCCATAGGCAGCGCGCAGGTGGTCCGCGAGGGGAACGATTTGACGTTGATCTCTTACGGTGCAATGATGCAGCCTACTCTGACCGCGGCCGACCGGCTAGCCGAAGAAGATGGTATTCAGGCGGACGTGATCGATCTGCTAAGCATTTCACCCCTGGATGAAGAAACCTGTGTAAATTCTGTGCGCAAAACCGGGCGGGTCGTGATTGTCAATGAAGCGCCGCGTAGTTTCGGCCCGGCAGCCGAGGTGATGGCGCGACTGATTGAGAAGTCATTCTGGTATCTGGAGGCGCCGATTCGGCGTGTGACTGGGTATGATGTTATCATCCCACTTTTTGCTTACGAGCAAGCCTATCTTCCGGATGCCCAACGCATTCTGCGCGTCGCGCGAGAGACACTGGATGTTGTGTCCTAAGGTAAAAAGAAAGATGCATGCAGCGATTGCGACCGTCACGTTCAACCCGGCGCTGGATACCAGCACCCAAATCGATCACGTTGTCCCTGAGAAAAAACTGCGCTGCGAGACGCCCCGGCACGAGCCGGGAGGTGGGGGGATCAACGTTGCCCGCGCCATCTACCGGCTGGGAGGCCAGGCGCGAGCCGTCTATACTCGGGGCGGGCCGTTTGGCGCGCTTCTCGATGATCTATTGGCGCAAGAGTCGGTAGCGCAATGCCCGATTCCGATAGCGGATAACACCCGGCAGAGTTTCGTGGTGCTGGATAAGACCTCCGGCCAGCAATATCGTTTCAGTGTTCCCGGTCCGGAACTGGCAGAAAGCGAGTTGGAACGTGTTTTCGATACGCTTCGCAATCTGGATCCGGTGCCCGCTTATCTCGTCGCCAGTGGCAGCCTCACCCCAGGCGCGCCCCAAGACAGCTATGCACGCCTGGCCCGTCTCTGTCGTGAGCTGGGGAGCCGTTTCATCTTGGATAGCTATGGCGAACCACTGCGGCAGGCTGTCGAGGCGGGCGTCTTTCTGCTCAAGCCCAACATGCGCGAACTGAAACATCTTGCCGGTGAGGAAATCGAGTCTGAGCGGCAGCAAGAGGCGGTCGTACATGATCTGGTGAAGCACGGCAAGGTCGAAGTCGTCGTGGTTTCCCTGGGCGCTGCCGGGGCGCTGTTCGCTACCTCGGATGAGATGCGCCGCATTCGTGCGCCTACCGTGAACATCCAAAGCAAGATTGGCGCCGGTGACAGTATGGTGGGCGGAATTACGTTGGCATTGGCCCGGGGGATGTCCCTCCAGGAGGCGGCTTACTTTGGCGTGGCTGCCGGTTCTGCTGCAGTAATGACGCCGGGCACTGAGCTTTGTCGTCGCGAGGATACGGAGCGTTTATACGCGAAAATGCAAGGAGAGGAAGATGTCTAGAGAATTCAAACTCCCGGATCTGGGAGAAGGGATCCATGAAGCTGAGATTCGCGAGATCTTGGTCTCCGTGGGCGATGAGGTCGCAGAGGACGCCGACATTCTCGTAGTCGAGACCGACAAAGCGGTGGTGGACATTCCATCCCCCTATGGCGGGACTGTCACGGCGATCAATGTTGAGTCCGGTGATTGGGTCAGCGTTGGAGATACGCTGATTACGTTCGATGACGAGGAAGAGGGCGCGGCGACCAAGGTGCAAGAGGCCCCAGAAGCGGAACCGCCGGAGCCTCAACAAGAACCACAAGCGCAAGAAAAGGCCCCGGAACCACCGAAAGGACGCCCGGTTCCTGCATCGCCGGCAACTCGCCGTCTGGCTCGAGAGCTGGGGGTGGACTTGCGAGAGGCGCCCGCCAGTGGCCCATCCGGTCGTGTAACCTCAGAGGATGTACGCGCCTTTGCGGAACAGGAGACTGAGCCCAAGAAAGGCAAACCGCAAAAGGGCTGGAAAGAACGGGCGGCGCGACCTCTTGAGATCTCTGCGCCGGAGCTGCCTGACTTCACCCTTTGGGGGGAAGTTGAGCGTGTGCCGGTACGCTCCGTACGCCGCGAAATTGCCAGGCAAATGACACTTTCCTGGTCGCAGATTCCCCACGTCACACATCAGGACCGGGTAGACATCACCGACCTGGAACGTCTGCGCAACCAGCACAAGGCTGAGATTGCGGAGGCAGGGGGAAGCTTGACCTTGACCATCTTTGTGATGAAGGCGCTGGTTACAGCTCTCAAGGCATATCCTCGCTTCAATGCCAGTTTCGATCCGGGCTCCGGGGAAATTGTGCTTAAGCGCTACTATCACGTCGGTGTGGCGGTGGATACGGATAGGGGCTTGATTGTACCTGTGATCCGCGATGTGGAGCGGAAAAGTATTCGCGAGCTGGCTATCGAACTTCAAGATCTCGTAACCCGCACGCGGGCCGGTGAGGCCACATTGGAGGAGATGCAAGGCGGGACGTTCACCATCACCAACGTCGGTGTTCTGGGGGGCGCCAGTTTTGCTCCCATCATCAACTTTCCCGAGGTGGCGATTCTCGGAATGGCGCGCGCCCGGTGGCAACCGGTTGTACGCCCGTCACCAAAGGTGCCCGATCAGACCGGGCCGAATCTAGATATTGCACCTCGGTTCATGCTTCCCTTGATTCTTACCTTTGACCATCGCGTGTTGGATGGTGCGGATGCCGGGCGTTTCATGAGAACGTTGGTGGAGATGTTAGAGGATCCGGAAAGATTACTGCTGAATATTGCCTGATGTGGAAAGAGCCTGATAGGGAGGCTAAGATATGGTCATGGGTGAACAAACGTTGAAAACTCAGGTTGCTGTCATCGGTGGGGGACCAGCCGGTTATGCCGCTGCCTTCCGAGCGGCAGATCTCGGCCTGGAGGTCACTTTGATCAATGCGGAAGCGCAGCTGGGCGGGGTCTGTCTACTGCGGGGATGTATTCCCTCCAAGGCCTTGCATCGCGCTACGTCATTAATCGCGATTGCCCGTGATGCTGAAGAGAGCGGCATCCACTATCAAGAGCCGCAGGTTGATCTGGAGGGTATGCGAAGTTGGATTGAGGGGATTATATCCTCTCTGGCGCGCGGGCTTGCTTATCTGGCGAAACAGCGCGATGTACAGGTGGTCCAGGCGCGCGCTGTTTTTGAATCTTCGACGCAGCTGCGGTTGCAGGGCGCCGAGGTCGCTCACGTCGCGTTCGAACACGCTATTCTGGCTACGGGGGGACATCCTTCTGCACTGCCAGGGTTGGTTTTTGAAGAAGGACGTCGTGTGATGAGTCCGGGTATGGCCGTGCAGCTGCCGGTGTCCGCTGTGCCTGAAACGCTGCTGGTGGTTGGCGGTGGGTACAATGGGGTGGAGATTGCCTCGCGCTATGCCTTGCTCGGTAGTCAAGTGACGCTTGTTGAGATGCTGGATCGTCTGCTTCCCAATGCCGCGGATCCGGAGCTGGTGAAACCGCTGGCGACGCAGTTGAAGAAACTTCTGAAAGCCATCCATCTGGAGACAGCATTGGCTGCCTGGGAGGAACAAGAGGATGGTATCCGGGTGACATTTGAGGGCCAGATAGAGAAGCAAGCGCAGACGTTCGACCGGATGCTGGTTGCTGTGGGCACTGAACCTAATTCCAACGAAATAGGGTTGGAGAACACCAACATCAGGGTAGATGACAAGGGCTTCGTGCAGGTGGACGAACAACAACGCACGGATGATCCCCATATTTTTGCCGCCGGCGATGTGGTTGGCGGTGCTCTCTTGGCGCATAAGGCCATGTACGAGGGTAAGATTGCGGCCGAGGTTATTGCCGGAAAACCAGCGGCGTTCGACGCCCGGTGTATTCCAGCCGTCATCTATACCGATCCGGAAATCGCGTGGTGTGGTCTGACTGAAGAAGACGCTCGATCCCAGGGTCTTGATATCCGGGTCGGGCGTTTCCCCTGGTCCGCATCTTCGCGAGCCCGCACATTCGGAACGCATCGTGGATTGACCAAAATTGTGTTCGATGCCGAGACCGCCCGGGTTCTCGGCGTCGGTATCGTGGGACCAGGAGCGGAAAACCTGATCGCTGAAGGGGCGCTGGCTATTGAGATGGGCGCCGTTGCGCAGGATCTGGCGTGGACGGTTCACCCCCATCCGACCCTTTCGGAAACAATCTCGGAGGCTGCCGAAGCGTTTTTGGGCGTCCCCATCGATATTTTGCCTGAGAAATGAAGAATGCCGAGGTCAAAGGGTGTGTATGGCGTGATGCGGGTCAGAAGTGTTCCGAGTCAGGAGGTGTGATTGTGAGTAGAAGAATCGTCGTTTATGAGATTTGTCCGCATGCAGAGTGTGAGGAGTATACGTCGATCAGTCGCGGTTTCGTGACTCGCACAATTATCTGCCGTCATCCCGAAAATGAGGCGTGTATTTGCGTTCGCGCTCTCGATGCTGACGCCGAATGTCCTTGGTACGAGCAGGGCAGCGAGGAAAGCCCAGAATCAAGGGAGTAAGTTTGAAGGTGTTTCATGTGGGCTGCCACACCCACGATCACGAAACTGGAATGTGCGACTTGAGGTAACGCGATCTTGGGACTGAGGAATGCGCGCATTTCACTTGGTGCAAGGCGCGACCCGTGCTCCGTGCCAGAACGGCTCGGCGCCGAGACCGGCAACGCCAAACTTGCTGACGGCTGCGGGCTGAAAGCGGAGGGTCAGCTTTAGAGGAGGTTCTAGATGAATGAGGTGTTTTTTATTGCAACGACAGAAGGCGTGTTGACTGCCAGGAGAGAGGCTGAACATTGGTACATTGCTGGACAAGCTCTGGCGGCGCATCATGTTACGGCGCTCAGCGTGCGAGATGGTAAAATTCTCGTGGGTACAACCAAGGGCCTGTTCCACTCCGGTGATCTCGGCCGGAGCTGGCGTCCAGCGGGTGAAGGAGTGACGATTCAACATGCGCGGTGGCTCGCGTATCATCCTGACATAGGGGGACGGGCGTTTCTTGGCACCGAGCCGGCAGCTATTTTTGTAACCACTGACGAGGCTCAAACCTGGCGCATCTGCCCGGAAGTCGCCGAGCTACGGGATGAGCACAGCTGGTATCTGCCCTACTCGCCGGAAGCGGGATGTGTGCGGGGGTTTGCTGCACATGGGGATCGCGTCTATGCCGCCGTTGAGCAGGGCGGCTTGTTGCGCTCTGATGACCAGGGCGCCACCTGGCAGCCTGTCATCGGCAGCCTTCCTGATCCAAGGGCCGCGCGACCGGAGGGATTCATTCATCCCGATGTCCATTCCGTACTTGTCCGTTCGTCGTCCCCCGATAGGGTGTTAGCCTCAACGGGAGGGGGACTTTATTTCTCTATGGATGGCGGCGCGGTGTGGGAGCAGCTTTACGATTGTTATTGTCGCGCGGCCTGGATGGATCCCCAAGACATCAACCACATCATTTTTGGCCCGGCAGACTCAGTTGATGAAAAGGGGCGTATCGAACGAACGCTGGATGGCGGCAAAACGTGGTCGGCTACGGCTATTGGCATCCAGGTTCCCTGGCCCAAGCACATGGTGGAACGGTTGGTGCAGATTGGCCCGGAGCTCATCGCTGTGTTATCCAATGGGCATTTGTTGTCGGCGCTCTCGAATATCCTGGCATGGCGCCGTATTCTACCTGAGGTCGAAAACGCTACCTCGGTCGCAGTCGAGATGCTCTAGGGGGGCGTGAAGTGCAGTGTCTCACTCCACATCGAGGAACCGCGCATTGATGGCGACAATCACGGTACTGAGCGACATCAAAAGCGCACCCATCGCCGGGCTGAGCACGATGCCGGCGCCGTAGAGCGCGCCAGCTGCCAAGGGGATGGCGACGAGGTTGTATCCCGTGGCCCAGGCGAGGTTCTGGATCATCTTCCGGTACGTAGCGCGTGAAAGAGCGAAGATTTCCACTGCATCCAGTGGATTGCTGCGCACCAGGACGATATCGGCAGTCTCGACAGCGACGTCGGTGCCCGCGCCGATCGCCAAGCCCACGTCAGCTTGCGCCAGGGCCGGGGCATCGTTAACGCCGTCCCCTGTCATCGCAACGACCAGCCCCCGGGATTGAATTTCCTTGACCTTGTCCGCTTTTTCGTGTGGCAGAATTTCGGCGAAGACCTCATCGAGTCCCAATGCATTCGCTACCCAATCGGCCACTTGTTGGCTGTCGCCGGTTAGCATCATGCAACGTACTCCCAGGGCTTTGAGACGTTCAACGGCTTTCGCAGATTCTGGCCGGATGATGTCGGCAAGGGCGATAGCGCCTTTGAGCTGATCCTCAACCAGCACAAAGACCACGGTTTTACCTTCTGCACTCAGTGAGTTTACGCGCTTATCATTCATTGCCTCCTCCCCAAGGTTGTGCTCCCGCAGATAACCGGGACTCACAACTTTGACCTCCTGACCACGGACATTGCCCTGTGCGCCCTTACCGGGAATAGATTGAAAGTCTGCGACGTCAGGGATCTCTTCTGTGGCTGACATGATGCCTTGCGCGAGGGGGTGCTCCGAGTGCGATTCGACAGCCGCAGCCATTTCCAACACTACTCCTGGATCCAGAGCGTTATCGAACACCAGGGTGTCGGTGACGCCGAATTCTCCTTTGGTCAGCGTGCCGGTTTTGTCGAATAGCAGAGCATCGATGTTACGTGCGCGCTCGAAAGCGGTACGGTTGCGAATAAGTAGACCCCGCCGGGCAGATATAGCGGTCGAAACGGCTACTACGAGCGGGATGGCCAATCCAAGCGCGTGTGGACACGTGATCACCATCACGGTGACGCTGCGCTCCAGAGCGAAGACAAAATCACGCTGTCCCACCAGCAGCCATAAGACTAACGTGATGGCTCCTCCCGAGAGGGCGATGATGGTCAACCACAGGGCGGCGCGATCTGCCAGATTCTGCGTGCGGGATTTGCTCTGCTGTGCTTCACGTACCAGGGCGACCGCCTGGGAGAGATAGGAGTCCTCGCCTGTTTTCTGTACGGCGACGGTGAGGCTGCCTTCCCCATTGACCGATCCACCGATGACCTCCTCTCCGATCTCTTTGGGAACCGGGGTAGACTCGCCAGTGAGCATGGATTCATCGATCGCGCTGGCGCCTTTGACAATCTCTCCATCTGCTGGAACTTTCTCGCCCGGCTTGATGACGACCTTATCCCCAGCTTCCAGGGTAGTCACAGGTACATCTTCTAGCGTCCCATCGGAGCGCAGGAGATGGGCTTCTGAAGGCAACAATGCGGCTAACTTTTGTAATGCGCGTGAAGCCCCCATGACGGAGCGCATCTCGATCCAGTGCCCCAACAGCATTACATCGATAAGCGTTGCCAGTTCCCAGAAGAAGACTTTGCCGCCAAGGCCCAATACCACGAGGCTACTGTAACCATAGGCGACGGTGATGGCGACGGCAATGAGCGTCGTCATCCCCGGTTGTTTGGAAGAGATCTCGTCATAGAAGCCCTTGAGAAAGGGCCAACCGCCATAAAAGAAAATGACCGTAGAGAGAATAAAGAGGGCTAACCGGTCTCCTGGGAAGGCCAACGCGTCCGCCAGCCCCAGAAATTCCCGGATCAAGGGGGAGAGCAGCAGTATCGGCGCCGTGAGTGTGATAGAAATCCAAAAGCGCCGGCGAAAATCGGCTACCATTTGGGCATGCTGATGTTCATGGTTTTCTTTCGCGTTGGTTGGGTGATTGTCTCGAGTAGCAGGTTTGTTCATCGGGGCCTTTACCTTTCACACGCAGGGTGTTCCTGAAACTGGCGCTTTTTGGCCTTCGGTCAAAAGGGTAGACATTGGGCAAAGCGGCGATTCTCACGTGAACAGAGCAGGGCTTGGCGCAAGCCTCTTATCGAGATACTGATGATCTTGACGTGAAGCGTTGCGCTTTACCCTGCTCTGCCGAGAACTGGGTCAGTCTTCGACGACGAAAGTAATTTTGGCATTCACCCGGTACTGGGTGATCCTTTCATCTTCCACTACTGCCTGGAAGTTCTCGATATAGATGTGCTCGATATTGCGCACCGTTTTGGCAGCATGTGCGACCGCGGCTTGCGCTGCAGCTTCCCAACTCTCTTCTGATTGTGCTAAAACCTCAACAACTTTCGCGATTGACATGGGGCCTCCTATGCCGGTACTTGTGGCCTTGATGACGGGCGCCGCTACAGGGGCGCGCCTTCATACTCCGGTAATCTATCGAGGAAATCGGAATGGACGACCAGGTGAACTGCATCCTCGCTGACCCGCGTGATCCACGTGGTGGGAATTAGTTTTTTCTTCTTCAGCAGTAGACCTTTGGAGATGAGAAGATGGGTCGCCCGCTCTTGCTGGGGATTGGCGAATACGCGCTCCACATTCCCGACTTTTTCGTCGTCTGCGGCGATCACATCCGCGCCTTCTTTCAGCCCCACGGCGCCTTCTGGAATATTCTGCCACGTCTCTTTGACAAAACCCGGGACCGGATAAAGGGGATAGGGAGTGATGCCTGCCCACCATGTCAGGCCGGGAGACGGATACCAGATATAGGGCCGAGCGTAGCCCCCTTTGTAGGGGGACCTCGAATAGAGCGGGGTTGCTTGCACGTATTGAGACTCCTCGAAATCCGGTAGGGATTCCAGATCTCCTATCTTTTTGAGGATGACTCGATCCTCGGTGCCCTGATCTACCAGGTCGATTGGGACCACTTTGTCTTCTGTGAGCAAAAACCCTTTGCGGACTACCAGGTGTGTGATTTCCTTGGTCTGCGGGTCTAAAACGACGCGTTCCACTTCACCGACTTTGTTGTCATCCACTGTGTATACGTTGGCATTCTCCTTGAATTGCATGCTATATCTCCTTTCGTTCGAGATGCGCCGGGTTATTCGTTCCCAGGGAACTCGATCTGGAATTGTGAAAACGCGTCGTTGATGGCGCGCGACAGATCGTCCAGAGCCTGCTCAATGCCGCTCTTGAGTTCCTGCCAGGCATTCGCACTAGCCTCGCGCAACTCCTGTAATTTGGAACTGATTTCTTCGCGTTTGTCCCGGAGCTCCGCGATTCGCTCCTGATACTCGATCTTGGCATCGGCCTTGGCGGTTTCTGCTTTTGCTTTCAATAACTCGATTCGGGCTTCGAGTTCTTGGATTTGTGCCTTGGCCTTCTCTGCATATAGTTCTTGCGTTTTGTCTTTCATACTCTGGGCTCCTTTCGCCACCGGTTTGTGCCGGTGTGCTTACCATGACTTCTTCTACATTCAGTATAGAAGATAGGGAGGGCTTTAGCCGATGGTCAAAGTCTGGCTGAGATGGGAAGAAGTTGGCAAAGATGGCTTTGCGTTGGGCTTCTCTTAACCTAATCTCCATATCCGCTCTGCAATTTTGTGGGCGGCGTGGGGGCGCCCTAGTTCTCGCGCGCGGCGTGCCTTGGCGGCCAAATGTTCGTGATCCAGTTCGAACCAATGGTAGACGGTTTCCAAGGCCGCGAGAGGCGTCTTCGCCATGGCGGCGGCCCCGCCTTCGATCACATACTCGGCATTGCCTTGTTCTTGTCCTGGAAGAACGTCAACCAACAGCAGGGGAAGCCCACAGGCCAACGATTCTGTGACGATCAACCCACCTGCTTTGCACATAATCGCATCCGAGGCTTTCATCATCACCGGCAGATTATCGACGAAGTTGTAGGTGTGCACGGTACTATGCCACTCAATGTCCTGAAGGCGCCGGTAGAAGGCTTCATCTCCTCCAGCGACGACTACCAGTTGAAGCGAGAGATTGGCATGGTTCAGGGCGTGTAGAATCTCCCGTAGATGCTTAACCCGCTTTCCTCCCACTACGAGTAACGTTTGCATGTCCGGGCGCCAGCCCAGTTCCGCGCGTAACTCCGCCGGCTCCTTGGAGATCGTTGCGATGACCGGATCGACGGGGATCCCGATAACGGCAATCTGATCTTCTGATAGGCCATTTTCTAGTGCAAGGTCGTGTGCAGCCTTCGTTGGTACGATGCAGAGGTCGATGGCCTTGTCGAACCATAGTTGGTGAATCGTAACCAAGTCCGTTACGACCGTTAGGGAAGGAATGTGGCGGTTCTCTAGCCGGAAGACGGTGCTCAACGGGCTCTGACAGGACGGGTGCGTTGCAACGATGACGTCGGGATCATGTTGTCGCACGAGATCTCGAATCGCTCCGGATAGAAATAGCGCCATCCCCGCCTGCATCAGGGATGCGGGTACCGTAGCGTCGCTGAGTTCAAACCCCAATGCGTAGAGGTCGGCATGTTCGGTGACCAGCTGGTCGTACTCGTCGTTTCCCAGACGGATGAGGCCCGGGATGCGCTCCTTTGCCATGACGTTAGCAATTTTGACAGCGGCGTCGTCGTCATAGAGGTGTTTCAAGGCTTTCGCGATGGCCTCGGCGGCGCTCTGATGCCCTAAACCCGCGTCTGTTGTCAAGATGAGGACTCGTTTTTGAGAGGTCATACTTCATCCTTCTCTACTACTCTGTAACTCGCAACACGAGCTTGCCTTTAACGCCGCCCCGTTCCAACCGGCGGTGCGCTTCAGCAACTTGGATCAACGCCATTACCGAATCGATCACAGGATGGAGCACGCCGCGTTCGAGGAGCACCCTTAGGGCATCCAACTTATACCGCGTGCGTTGCATGACTGTGGGATAGATGGTAATGTTCTTGGCGAATGCTTCTCGAAAGCCAGCATCTGTGTTCACGATACCGGCAAGGCGTCCAAAAGGCTTGGTAACGGCGATGCTACGAGTAAGTGTGTCACTGCCCACGGTATCCACAACGATATCGACGCCATAGCCATCGGTCTGGGCATTCACGGTATCCGTAAAGTCATCCGATTTGTAATTCACTGTGGCATCGGCGCCCAACGCCCGCGCCATCTCTGTCATATAGTCGCTGCATACGGCGATCACGTAGGCGCCCGAGATCTTGGCGAGTTGGATGGCTAGGGATCCGACGCCCCCGGCCCCGTGAATCAACACGCTTTCACCGGCTCTCACACGCGCCTTGGTAATCAGCGCATCCCATGCGGTCAATCCTGCAAGTGGAATACTCGCAGCTTGCTCGTGTGAGAGATTGACCGGTTTTCTCGCCACGATGGCGGCGCGCGCGACGTGATAGGTCGCGTAGCTGCCGGTTTTGCCGCTGCGGAGCATTGGTGAATAGAAGACTTCTTCACCAATTGTGAAATCGTGTACTGCAGCTCCGACATTCTCGACAATGCCGGAAACGTCGTGCCCGAGGATCGCGGGCAGCTCAATGCCGGATTGTGCCCCGGCATGTCGAAGTTTGCAGTCAATAGGGTTCACGGATGTCGCTTTGACTTTGACGAGGACCTCATCGGCTGCCATATATGGCTGCCCCACCTCAATCTGCCCGAAAACTTCTGGACCACCAAACTGGTTAATGCTCATGGCTTTCATGGGATCAGTGACCTCCTTATGATCGATAAACGGATATGGGTATAGGCTTGCGCTTATTTCCGGCTACCGCGCGTATTATGTTTGGGGGGGCATACTCCGATTGGCTCAACCGGCGACTTCGAAGTGCAGGTGGTCTACGCTCCGGACGACGTCTCCGTTATAGAGACTTGAGACCTGATGTAAGGTCAACGCTTGCCCGAAAGTTGTCAGCGCTGCAATGCCATCAGCCGGTACGACAACGCGATACCACCGCAAGCCGGCCGAAGCGGCGGTGTGCAAGACACAGATATTCGGTACGGCGCCGACGAGTACCAGATGCTCGATGTCCCAGACCTGACTTAGGAAATGGTTGAGCCAGCTACCGTAGAAAGCATCGTAGCGGTTCTTGCGACAGATCAAGTCCTCGGGATGGGGAGAGAGCGCCTCGATGATCTCCCAGCTCCACGTGCCCATGACACAATGCTTGGGCCAGATGTCGAACTCTGGGTCATCAGGGAGCTGTGTATCCTGTGTGTAGATGATGCGGACGCGATGCAGGCGGGCCATTGCCAGTAAACGTTGAATGTTCTGTACGACTTCAGTCGCGGCCGGTACGCTGAGACCGCCTTCAGGCTTGACGAAGTCGTTTTGCATATCAACCACGATGAGGCCCGTGCGCGTCGCAGGTAGTTCAATCCGTTCCTCATAGGCAATATCCGGTACGTCTACAGTGCCTGTGGGTACGAAATCAACGGTCATGGTTTATGTCTCCTCTGCTCATGCCGCACCGCCCGCTGCGCTGTTGCTTGCATCTTCCTCATCTTGTCCGTGAGGAAAGGGATCACGGATCTGGATGCTTGCAGCGGGTAGCCTCCGACCCCCGTGGTGTTGTCGAATATCCGCATGCCGTACATGGTGAGGCTCTCTATCGCTTCAATAAGGTATGCACTTCGCGCCAGGGACGCGTGTTGATGACGTCATCGGCGGTCAGCCAGCCGCGACGGGCCTGATCGATACCAAAACGCATTACAGATAACATGTTTACACTGTGCGCATCGGTAGAAATGGCAAGTTTCAGCCCCATTTCTTTGGCCATACGTGCGTGCCGGGCGTGAAGGTCGAGCCGCTCCGGGTTGGCATTGATTTCCAGATAGCACCCGCGATCGATGGCTGCCTGAATCAAGCATTCCATATCCAGATCGTAGGGGCGGCGCTTGTTGATTTGACGACCGGTGGGATGTGCCAGAATGTGAATGTGCGGGTTGTCTAACGCGCGGATGATGCGTTCTGTCTGCATGTCACGGGGGAGGTCGAAATACGTGTGGACTGCACAAAGGCATACATCTAGCCGCGCCAGCACCTCGTCTGGCAGATCAAGGGTTCCGTCTTCAAGTACCTCTACTTCTGCACCGGCAAGTAGGTGAATCGAGGGGAAGGTTTCATCCAGCTCCGCAATTTCGTCGATGCGGCGGGCAAGCCCCTCTGCGTCTAGGCCTTGAGTCACCCCCCTGTGCGAAGAATGGTCAGTGATTGCCAGGTAATCATATCCTCGTTCTTGCGCAGCCTGCGCCATCTCTTCCAAGGAGTTCCTGCCGTCGCTGGCCGTGGTATGCGTCTGCAAGTCGCCGCGAATCTGCTCTAACGTGATCAAAGTGGGGAGATTCCCGGCCTGTCCGGCTTCGATTTCACCGCGATTTTCACGCAGTTCTGGTGTGATATAGGGTAGGTCGAAAAGCGCATAGATACCTTCTTCGTTCTCTCCCGCGATGCGCTCCTGATCCTCAAAAACGCCATATTCGTTGACCTTCCATCCCCGTTCCAACGCCATATCCCGTCGCTGGATATTATGGGCTTTCGAACCGGTGAAATAGAGCAATGCGGCTCCATAGCTTTCCCGGGCGACCACACGCATATCTACTTGGATCCCAGATCTCAGAATGATGGTAGACCGTGTTTCTCCTTGAGCGCTGATTTCCTCCACATCCTCGTAATTCACGAAGTGCTCCACAGCTCGGGATGCGGATTCGCTGATCACGAGGATATCCAGATCGCCGACTGTCTCTTTGCGACGCCGGTAACTTCCCGCGACCTCTACCTGTTGCACGTCGGAGCTTCCTTTAAGATAGTCCACTCAGCGGCTTGGCAGCTTGCTCTGCGATATCGAGCCGGGTGCGTTTCTCTTTTCCCTGTTCTTGTACATCGTTTAAGATTCTTTCTTGTGTTTTCTCACCAAAACCGTGCAGCTCTACAATTCTGTCTTGGGCGGCTGCGGCTTCCAGGTCTTCCAGGGTGTCGATTCCTAGTTCTGTGTGCAGGCGCGCTACTCGCTTTGGCCCCAATCCGGAGACGTCGAGTAAGTCCACCAGCTCTGCCGGAGTACGCTGCTTGAGCTTTTCAAGCTGTTTCAGCCCTCCGGTTTCGACAATTTCCTCGATTTTCCCGGCGAGATCCTCACCAATACCTGAAAGCTGGGTAAGGTCCTCGCCAGCATCGAGCATGGAACGCACACTTCGCGGCAACTCCTTGATGGTGCGTGCTGCATTGCGGTAAGCGCGCACGCGAAACGGGTTGGCGTCTTCGATCTCCAGAAGATCGGCGACCTTTTCCAAGATATCAGCAATCTCAACGTTAAGTACAGGCAAGATCAACACTCCTTCGGCGCTTCAATATCAACTCTACCCTATCGCGTTTTGAAGTGTGTAGCCGCTGCGATGGGTGGTTATTGAGGATGTGTTGGGTTATGAGAGTTGGAGTTACGTTGCTGGCTTCCCCGGGAGGGACTTCAGGGGCGCTCCCCCCTGACTGTGCGATAGCAACGCAACCCCAACTGTTTCTAACCCAAACCGATCCTGATCTAACCCTCCCCGTCGGTCGAGGAGAGAGGTTTTGCTTTAGCTTGATAAGTGTAGTATGCGGTAATTTTCTGAAGTTTCAGGACACTTGAAGAGGGAGTCAAATCCTCCAAGCGTCTGGAAGTGACATTGAAAGGAGCAGAGGAGATGCGCAGGAAAGTAATTGGAGTGCTGGTGTCGGTTTTGATGCTCATCACCCTATTTGCGACGGCGTGTGGTACGGCAACGCCAACGGAAGAAGCGCCGGCCACCGAAGAACCTGAGGCGCGCGAATTCGAGGGCGAGACCGTCAGTGTGATTGCGACGTGGGGCGGCGATGAGCAAGAGAGTTTCATGGCTATGATTGCCCCTTGGGAGGAACGTACCGGCGCCACGGTCGAGTACGAAGGTACCCGCGACCTGAACGCGGTATTGAACACCCGTGTGGAAGGTGGAAATCCGCCCGACGTAGCCGGTCTGCCCGGACCTGCTGTGCTACAGCAGTTCGCGGCTGATGGCCATCTGGTGGACTTGAACACCTTTCTGGATCAAGCGACGTTGGAAGAACAGTACGATGACTCTTGGTTGGAGTTGGCTTCCTTTGAAGGCGGTCTTTATGGCCTTTTCACCAAGGTCGCCGTCAAGAGCCTAATCTGGTACAACCCTAAGGCGTTCGACGCCGCTGGGTATGCGATTCCGGAAAGCTGGGATGAACTTCTGGCGCTTTCCGATCAGATTGTGGCCGATGGAGGCACCCCTTGGTGTATCGGGCTGGAAAGCGGCGCGGCCAGTGGTTGGCCGGGCACGGATTGGATCGAGGACATTGTGTTGCGAACCGCTGGCGCCGAAACCTACGACCAGTGGCGCAGACATGAGATTCCTTGGACCGATGATGCCGTGCGCAACGCCTGGGAGACCTGGGGGACGATTGTCACCAATGAGGATTACCTCGATGGCGGCACGACAGGTGTGCTGGCGACGAACTTTGGCGAGTCGCCCTATCCAATGTTCCAGGATCCGCCCGGCTGCTATATGCACCGGCAGGCTACCTTCATCGAAGGGTTCATCACCGATCAATTCCCCGATCTTGTGGCTCAGGAAGACTATGACTATTTTGGCTTCCCGGAGATCGATCCTGAATATGGAACTCCGGTGTTGAGTGCTGGCGATCTTTTCGGTATGTTTAACGATACCCCATCAGCCCGCTCGCTTGTCGAGTGGTTGGCTTCAGCAGAAGCACAGCAGATCTGGGCGGAACGGGGTGGTTTTATCTCACCGAACAAGAACGTGAGTTCTGATGTCTATCCGAACCCGCTCATCGGCCAGGCGGCCGGACTCTTGACGTCGGCGGATGTGGTGCGCTTCGACGCATCGGATCTTATGCCGGCGGCTGTGAACGACGCCTTCTCCGGCGGCATACTGAACTACGTCGAGAACCCCGAAAATCTAGACCAGATTCTTCAGAATATCGAGACTGCAGCCGCCGAGGCGTATGGTGAGTAGCCTTTGGTGATTAGTGGAAGACGAGGTTGCCTGCTGGCGACACCGGGCGCCTCGTCTTCCTTACTCTTGACACGCTATCGTTGCTGAAAAGGAAGGAACTACGATGAGAAGGGTTCGTTTTCTACCATGGTTGTATGCAGGACCTACCTTGCTGCTGCTGGCATTTTTCCTCGTGTATCCCAGCCTGGATACATTTCGGCTCAGTCTGTACGGGCCGGATTCAGAGCAGTTCGTTGGCCTGCAAAACTACGTTTATGCATTTACGACCGGAGAGATGTGGATTGCGTTTAGGAACAACGCAATCTGGCTCGTCTTGTTCACATTTTTCACGGTTGCCGGAGGGCTAGTGATTGCTGTCCTGGCAGATCGCGTCAAATACGAACCGGCGGCCAAAGCGCTGATTTTCCTCCCCCAGGCCATTTCCTTCGTGGGCGCCGGAGTCATTTGGAAGTTCGTGTATGACTTCGATCCCGATATTGGGCTGTTGAACGCGATTCTGACTGGGCTTTTTCCCAATGCGGAACCGGTTGGCTGGCTTGTGAACTCGGATGTGGCAACGTTTGCATTGGTGGGAACCGGCATCTGGATGTGGACCGGTTTCGCCATGACGATCCTGTCGGCTGCTGTCAAGGATGTCCCCGAGGAGATCAGCGAAGCGGCGCGCATTGATGGGGCTAATGAATGGCAACTGTTCTGGCGCATCACGGTGCCCTATATCGCCTCGACGATTGCCGTGGTCACCACCACGATGATCATCAACGTGCTCAAAGTCTTTGACCTGGTATACGTGATGACAGCCGGGCGCTATGAGACCAACGTGATTGCCAATCAAATGTACAAGGAGCTCTATATCAACCGCCAAAATGGCCGGGCGAGTGCGATTGCGGTGATCTTGTTGTTGGCGATTGTTCCGGTGATGTTGTTCAATATTCGTCGTTTTCAGGAACAGGAGGCGATGCGATGAAGAAGCTTCGAAAAACTCTTTCCAAATTTCCACTGCATATCGTGGTGATTACTATTGCGTTGATTTGGATGACGCCCTCCTTGGGCGTCTTGATTAATTCCTTCCGCACATCCCAAGCGATGAAAACTTCGGGCTGGTGGACTATGTTCGCTACCCCCTTCAACTTCACCCAATGGACGCTCGAGAATTACGCTACCGTTCTTGCCACGCAGGATTTGGCCCGCTCGTTTCGCAATAGCTTGTTGATCTCGATTCCGGCGACCATCTTGCCAATTCTGATCGCAGCTTTTGCCGCCTATGCCTTTTCTTGGATGGAGTTCCCCGGTCGCCAGGTCCTGTTTTCGATTGTGGTGGGTCTCTTGGTTGTTCCTCTGCAGATGACTTTTGTTCCTATCTATGCGGCCTTCAACAAGATCGGCATCACAGGGACATTTTTGGCCATCTGGGCTGCGCACACCGGATATGGGCTGCCTTTTGCGGTCTATCTGCTACGCAACTTTTTGGGAGCTTTACCCAAGGATCTCTTTGAATCAGCCTGGCTGGATGGCGCTTCGTTCTGGACCGCGTTCTGGCGTCTGGCGTTGCCCCTTTCGGTGCCGTCGCTGGCTTCGCTGGCGATTTTTCAATTCCTGTGGGTCTGGAATGATCTGCTGGTCGCGTTGATTTATCTGGGCGGAACGCCCAGTGTGGCGCCGTTGACCGTTCGGGTGGCCAACCTGGTGAACTCTCTGGGGGCCGACTGGCACTTGTTGCCCGCTGCAGCGTTCATTTCGATGATTTTGCCCCTGATCGTCTTCTTCTCCATGCAGCAGTACTTCGTGCGTGGAATTTTGGCAGGTTCGGTCAAGGGATAAGCATGAAATCGCGAGGCATAAGCGCATCTACCAGCGCGCGTAGAGGAGTGTAAACGACGATGTTTCCCATTGGGGATGATGATGTACGTGAGGGTGGGGTCCCGTGGATGACGGGGGTGTTGATCGCTGTCAATGTAGCGGTGTTTTTCTATGAGCTGGCGCTGTTCTCTTCCGGACAGTTAGAAGCGTTTTTCACAACCTACGGTGTGGTTCCTGCTCAGATTGCCCAAGGGCAGAACCTGATCGCGTTTTTGACCTCCATGTTTATGCATGGCGGGTGGGCCCACATCTTCAGCAATATGCTCTTTTTGTGGGTTTTTGGCGACAATATCGAGACGACGCTTGGGAAATTCGGCTATCTGGTGTTCTATTTGGCTGGAGGAATTGCCGCCTCATTGGTCCACGTGGTGTTCAACACAGGCGCCGAAACCCCCAGTCTGGGAGCAAGCGGCGCCGTGGCCGCAGTGCTGGGCGCCTACGCGGTGCTGTATCCTCAATCGCGCGTCCGGGTTCTCTATTTTTTCTTCTTTCGACTCATGATTACCCAGATGGTCGCCCTGGTGTTTATCGGGGTCTGGTTCATTACGCAGCTCTTCAATGGCGTTGCTTCCCTGGGGGTGCCTACAGCCCAGACCTCTGGCGTGGCATATTGGGCTCACGTGGGTGGGTTCGTCCTCGGTTTGCTCATCGGTTTTCTTTTCCGGGGGCGACGCAAACCACTGGAACGCACCTCCCGGGCTTAGTCTCAAAGATTCACCGTCGTCCCCAAAAAAGTGGGGAGTGTTGTTCTGTAGTTGGGGAGTGCTCATCCCTGGTATCAAAAGGAGTATCCAATGAAAACGTATAGATATATTGTTATCGGTGGCGGGATTGCCGGCGGAAGGGCGTGTGAGGGCATCCGCGCAGTCGATGACAATGGTGCGCTCGCCCTGGTGACGCAGGAACTGCATCGACCTTACCAACGCCCGCCCTTGTCCAAGGCGTATTTACAGGATGCAGCTGGATTGGAACGTGTCTATCTGCAAGCTGCGGAATATTACGCGGAGCGCCAGATCGCTCTCATCCAGGGGGTGGCAGTCGTTGCGCTGGACACGACCGCTCGCACGTTGACCTTGGATGACGGTCGCAGCTTGCGATATGAAACGCTGTTGCTGGCAACGGGGGGGCGGGCTTTGCGCTTGCCGCTTCCCGGCGGCGATCTCGAGGGCGTTTTCACGCTCAGAACGATTGAGGATGCCCGTGCCATCCGGCGCGCAGCCACAGGCGCAAAACGCGCCTTGGTTCTCGGGGGGAGTTTTATCGGGGCGGAGGTGGCGGCTTCGTTAGCTCAAATGGGGGTGGCGGTTACCGAAATCTTTCCGGAGTCGCGATTGTTGGAGCGGGTCGTGCCCCCGGAACTGAGTGAAGGCCTTGCAATGCAGTTTTCAGAACATGGCGTGTGTGTCTTGCCGGGCGTCGTTTGCAAGGAGCTGCAAGGCAACGAACGTGTCGCGCGCGCCTTGCTCGACACTGGCGAGACCCTGAACGTAGATCTGGTGGTCATGGGTGTCGGAATTGCGCTCAATACCGCCCTGGCCCGTGAGGCCGGTCTTGATGTGCGCGAGGAAGATGAGGCTATCTTGGTGGATGAGAGGTTGCGGACCAGCGCCCCCCACATCTATGCCGCAGGTGATATCGCTGCCTGGTCCGATGCCACCTTTAGGAAGCGATTACGCGTGGAGCATTGGGATGTAGCAAGACGCCAGGGGATGCGAGCCGGACGCAACATGGCGGGAGATGAGGCGTCTTACCGTGCATTGCCTTACTTCTTCTCGGATTTGTTTGATTTGAGCTTTGAGGTGTGGGGCAATCTTGCGAATTGGGATCGCACGGTGCTGCGGGGGACGCTGGCTGCGGGTGAGTTTGCTTACTACTACTTTGAGGAGGAGCGGCTTACAGGGGTCTTAGCTGCCGGGCGTCCCGATTCGGAGCGCTCGCCTATGCAAACGCTGGTTCAAAATCGTCCCCTGTATGTTGAGGTGGCAAGCACACTACAAGATGCGGCAGTGGATCTGAGGGCGCTGACCGGCGAAGTACCGGATCCCGACACCGGCGAGTCAGGCCAACAGTAGACGTTGCGTTTTGCCAAAGATATCGCGCCCCTGTTCCGTGACCCAGACATTGACGAGATGAAGGAGATCAGCGGGTTCGATTTGTCGAAGTATGATGATGTCCGGGACCGGGCGCAAAGTATTTACGCCCGGCTGTCCGCTGGGTTGATGCCCTGCGATGGCCCGTGGCCTGAAGCACGGGTGGCCAAATTCAAGCGGTGGATGGATCAAGATAACGAGCCATAAGGACGGGCAGCGATCAAGACAAGGGAACAATGGACATCTCCACGACCAGACCGAAGCAACCGATGGAGATCGTCGCCGCCAACGGGAGGGCTAGCCCTCCGGACCTGGGGATGTGCCGCCTGCGCGCCGTATCGTCGATGTTTTGGCCACCCTCGCCGGGAGAAGCCCCAGGGAGTAGACGCCGGTCGCCTATCTTATTTTTCACCTAATAGACGTTTCTCGCCGGCTAGATTTTGATGATCGGTGATGTTCTGCGTGACTTCGAGGCAACCGAGGTAGCCGCCTTCATCGTCTCGCAGCGCATAGTATTCGATGAGAATCTTCTGCGGTGTTTCTTCGGATTCCAACATCATCTCGATCCAGAACCGGGCTTTGTCGCGTTCCCCGGATTTCATCTCCTCGATAATGCGCTCGACTTTGTCGAGGCTTTTCTGGGGATGGCATTGGCGCACGTCGCGCCCGATAACGCCCTTGGGGCGTTTGAAGATACGGGTCTCGTGTTTGTTCCAGGCCAAGACCTTATCCTGGGCATCGAGAATGGAAAATTCGACGGGTAACGTCTCCAGGACGATTTCCGTCAACTGTGCACTCAAAACGCCGATCATGTGACTCCTTTCTCGCAGGGCTTGGGGACCCAAGGGCTACCCGATTTCCTGCATGAACTTTTTCACGTGGTAATCCCACTCCCTAGTTTCCAACGTGACCTCTGTCTTGCCTTCCTTATTGTCCAAGAAGACGTTGACAAAGCCGCCGCCTCCTTCGAACTTCGCACAGCAATCACTCTTCTCGACAACCTCGAGACCCAATCCTTCCTCTCCGAAATACGCGATCGCTTTCTCGATTGCAGCAGCCGAGTCCATTTTCGTCTTTACACCGTAACGCATGGGCATACCTCCTTATACATAGTCGCGGTCTGTTTATTGTCTTAGCTTGCACATGGCCTGGGGATAGCGGATGCGAACCGCCAGGCTTTCGAAGATCGCGAACTCGATCTTGTCCCCTGCAGGCCCGATGAATCCCAGAGCCATGTCTTGTCCCAACACCAATGAGGTGTAGTCCTTGCCGGATGCCAGCAGAATTCCCCCGGTTTGCAGGATCGGGGCCTTGCAGATGCCATCCGTCACCATCGTTTGGATGTGACCCAGCTCGCTTTGCTGCCCCTGGGGATAGCGGCGGAAGAGAAGGTTGTAGCGTTCGGGGGCCAGGGCCAGCGAATAGGGTCCATGGAAGCCCGCTTTATCCAGGAGCGTGACGGCTTGCATCACGGCGCCAGCTGCCGTACCCACTTCATCCCAATCTAGCAGCTGGAGCTCCTGTGTTCCTTCAACGGTCATGAGCCCTGGGACGCCTGCCCCACCATAGAAAATTACTTGATCTTCTCGCCGGGCGCAGGCGCGCGCCGCAGTCTCGACGGGCCGGGTATCGAGCAATGGCCCGCCCGCTTCGTAGCTGGCAAGGTCCCGCATCCCCATCTTGAACGGCTCGCGGATAAGGGCCACGGGCAGAGTCGAGCTGGTGATCAGCCCGTCCGCCTCTCTATCCTGCAGAGGAATACTCTTGAGCCCCAGGCCATACGGGCCTTCAAGGGGGAGCAAGCGTCGTCCTGCCAATTGTTGTTTGGCTGCAGTGACCATTGCATTGTCTAAAATCGTCCAAATTTCGTCTCGAAATGGCGCATCCTCACGCGCCAGATATGGGTTTGCCATCGCTATCCTCCTACGTTGTAAAATCGTCCGGTGATCAGGTTGTTGTGGTATTGACGCTACGTCTTGAGCGAGCCGATGACCGGCGGATTGGGGGACGGGGTCTCTTCCGATGGGGTCACTTGTTCATCCGTAGGGGACCCTATCTGCACGGCCATCTCGCTGACTTCCCGTTGACCGTTCTCGAGCCATTCGGCTTCATCACCCGTCAGGATTTGGAGGAGCTGCATGAACTCGCCTATATGTTCTCGTTCTTCGTTGGCAATGTCGATAAGGACTTTTTTCGCCAACGGGTGGTCTGTAGCCTCGGCATGGGCCATATAGAGATGAATCGCTTCGTGTTCGGCCGCGATATTCAGGCGTATTGCCCGTAACAACTCTTGCAGCGATAACTTACGTTCTGGTATGGTGCCTGAAAAGGGGTTGATGAATTCTGGCATGGTGTCCTCCTTTATATAACCGCGATGGCCTTGCTATTTTCCCACAGCCCATGGATGTTGCAGTATGCAAGATACGGTCACTTCAAAGAGCGCCCCGCTTGCGACGGCGTCGGCACATTCGATAACCGGCACGTGCTTTTCACTTTTCCAATCAGCGTGTTGAATCTTATCTCCGGTCATAGTGTGACTCCTTGTCAACTGACCCATACGTGCCGGCGTATCTCTGCCATAGTGATGATATGTCCGACTAACTTGGGTTGCATGGCGCCTCCCACGTTTGTGGGGCCGGGTGTCTGCCCGGTAGGGAACTCAGTCCGCATGCCCCGCCAGCGTGGCGATGATCGTGGCGCAGAAGACCGGCAGATCATCTGGCCCTCGCGAACTGACCAGGCCGCCGTCTTTGATCACGCTCTGGTCTGCCCACTGGGCTCCGGCGTTGATCAGGTCATCTTTGATGGCGGAAACCGACGTTACGTCCTTGTTCTCGACGATGCCCGCGGATATGGCCACCCAGCCCGCATGGCAGATCATGGCGACGACGCCATCATTCTCGAAAACGTCGCGGACCAGCGCTAGCACGGCTGGGTAACGACGCAGCTTGTCCGGGGCGTATCCACCAGGTACGATGACCGCATCGAAATCTGTGGCCGTTACGTCGTAGGCTGCGACGTCCACCTTGACCGTGAGGCCATGCTTTCCGTGGTAGCGTTCCGCGCTGCCGGTGCCAACGACGGTGACGTCAGCGCCGGCCTCTTGCATACGGATCAACGGGTACCACAATTCCAGATCCTCAAACAGCGCTTCGGCTAACACTGCAATGCGCTTGTTCTCCAATTCTCTCATGTTACATTTCCCCCCTTTCTTCTTCCAACTTGTACAAAATCATCCCTCCTAGCTTGCCTCAAAAGTGCGCCAATACCTGACGGTTAAGGTTAGCATTGTTGTTGTGACCGGTTCGAAGAGTTGGGGTTGCGTTGGGGCCTGGGCTTACCTCTTTCTACCGCTCAGCTTGCCCCAGGCGAAACGATGTCATCATGGAATACAAAGATTATTTCGAGACGTTGGGTGTGAGCCATGATGCCGATCCGAAAAAGATTCGTAAGGCGTTTCGGAGATTGGCGCGCCAGGTTCACCCCGACGTCAACCCAGATGACCCCGAAGCTGAGGAGCGGTTCAAAGAGCTCAATGAGGCCTACGAGGTTCTTTCTGATCCTGAAAAGCGCCAGAAATATGATCAGTTAGGGGCAGAATGGCAACATTACCAGCAAGCCGGGCAACCTGGCGATTTCGACTGGGGGCGTTGGCAGGCCGGGCCTGGCGGGGAACGCGTCTACGTCCAGTATAGCACGCCGGAGGATCTCCAGGATCTTTTTGGCGACGGCGGTGCTTTCTCTGACTTTTTTAGTCAGATTTTCGGAGGCATGCGGGGGACAGGCGCGCAACCCCCTGGCGCCCCAGGCGCCCCCCAGACGCGGGCGTGATTATGAGCAGGATGTCGAGATCACACTCCGGGAGGCCTATCACGGTACGACGCGCATGTTCGAGAGAGATGGACGTCGCCTGCAGGTGAAAATCCCTGCCGGTGCGTGGCAAGGTACCCGGATTCGCATGGGCGGGGAAGGCGAGCCGGGGAGCGCCGGTGGTCAGGCGGGAGACCTTTGTCTTCGTGTCAAGGTTAGACCCGATTCCCGTTTTGACCGCCGGGGAGATGACCTTTATACGACGATCCCGGTGGATTTGTATACTGCGGTTCTCGGGGGGGGCTGTCATGGTGCCCACTCTGGACGGCGCCGTGAGACTCAAGATTCCGCCGGAAACGCAGAACGGGCAACGGTTTCGACTGCGGGATAGGGGGATGCCTCAACTCAACAACCCGGACGTTCGAGGCGCTCTCTATGTAGAGGTAGCGGTGCGGTTGCCAACTGGCCTGACACCTCAGCAACGATCATTATTTGAAGAGCTTGAGCGCATGGCGGAATGAAGGAAGGAGGTTCACGGGCAATGACCAGGTATGAAACAGAGACGCACATCACGATCACCGTGGCTTCCCGGCGCTCAGGTCTTTCACCACGCACCGTGCGCCGTTACATAAAACGGGGATTGGTGAACCGGGAATTGACCGAGGCTGCGTTGCTCGATCTGCGCCGTAACAACGCTAAAGCCTGTAACGCTAAACCTGCTGACGGCTGAGGGCCGAAAGCGGAGGGCGCCCCTCCTTTGCGGGGCCTTCAGATGAAGAGATCGAGAAGAACGCAAACAGCACGTTGCTCTGGAATCCCGATATCTATAGCCTGGATATCGATGTCTCCGTTAGCAATGGCGTGTTGACCCTGGAAGGCACGGTAGATGCCTACTGGAAGAAATGGAAGGCAGAGAATTTGCTTTCAGATCTCAGGGGGGTCATCAGCATCACGAATCATCTCGTTGTTGTACCTGGGGATGGTTTCACCGATAAGGCCATCGCCGCAGACATCGAGAGCGCTCTCAAACGAAACCAGTATGTGGATGCGGAAGATATCACGGTCAAGGTCGAGGAGGGGCATGTGACGCTGACCGGTTCGGCGCCCACCTATTATGCCCGTATGCGGGCGCGCAGTGCAGCCATGAACGCACCGGGTGTGATAGAAGTCGAAAACGAGATTACGGGTGCTTGAAGACGTCTTATCCGGCAGGTAGGTAACATACCTTAGCCGGCCACCGCCAGCGTATGGCTTCCAATACCCGCTGCCCATCGATACGTCCTCCCAGCATCAGATCCAGGATTGCTAGATCGAAGGGGGTATCTTGCAAGTATTCCAGCGCTTCGTGACCGCTGGTTGCTGTGGTCACGATGTGACTTTCCCGTTGCAAGGTCTCAGCAAGGAAGAGCCGAATTCGCTTTTCATCATCCACAATCAATGCGCGTAAGATCTCTTTCATAGTTTCTCTTCTCACGACAGCAATTGGCCCTGGTTTGACTTATACCGGCAGCCACACGGTGAACGTCGCACCTTTGCCTTCTACACTCTCGACGGTGATCTCCCCTTTATGTTCTCCAATGATGGTCTGGCTTACATAGAGTCCCAACCCTACCCCCGTCTCCTTGGTGGTGTGAAAAGGCTCGAACAGATGTGGGATCTCGCCGGCGGGGATGCCTGTGCCCGTATCCGTGAACCGGATCCATACGCCTTGCGGCGCTGATGTGGGCGCCGTGGAGATATGGAGCGTCCCGCCATCCGGCATAGCGTCCAGCGCATTGAACATCAGGTTCAGGAACACCTGTTGGATGCGATCCCGCGACATGGGCACGGTGGGCAGTTCCCCGGAAGGCTGCCAGGTAAGGGCGACTTCTTGTTTCTCCAGCTTGCGCTGGCATAATGTGAGTGTGCGCTCCACCAGGGCATTGACGTCTTCGGGTTGGCGTTCGCTAGGAGCGGTTTTCCGGTTGAGATCTCGCATCTGGGTCACGATGCTCGCCGCCCGTTTGACTTCCTCGATAGCAATCTGGAGGTATTGGTTCGTCATCTCCGGGTCGGCGTCTTCTTCTAATAGTTCCCAGGCCAAGCTCATGAATCCGATGACCGATTGGAGCGGATTGTTGATCTCGTGGGCCAGGGTCGCTGCAAGCCTGCCGGTGAGGGCCAGTTTTTCCGACTGCATCAGGGCGATCTGGGCCTGTTTGCGCTCCGTGATATCTTCGACCATCACAACTGCGAAGCGCGCTTCCTGATCTTGCCGGCTTGCCAGGGAAACCGTGGTGTTGGCGTAAATTTCGGCCCCATCTTTGCGCGTGTACTGGCCTTCCCATTGATAGTGATCCCGTTTCCCCGCTATCAGTTCGCAGTAGAGGTCCATATCGTTCGTGTCGCGCTCGGATTGGGTTAGCCGGGCCAGAGGTATGCCCGCGAGTTCGTCTTCTGGATAGCCTAATATCTCCTGGAGCGCCGGATTGCTGGTGACGATACATCCTTGATCGTCGATGAGCGCGATACCGATTGCGCTGTCTTGGAAAATCGCCTGGAAGCGCGCGTGGCTGGTGCGCAGTGCATTCGTGCGCCGCTCGACTTGTTGTTCCAATTTCTCGGCATAATCCCGCAAGACCTGCTGGGCGTGAACCATCTCGGTGACGTCGACCAATGAGAGAACCAGCCCTTGGAGGACGCTGTTTTCCTTGACCGGCGCCAGGGTCCAATCCCAATAGGTGTCGCCTCGTTGCGGTCGATTTTCGAACCTGAAGGGTCTGGCCTGGAACTTCGCCAGTGCTCCCGTCTCCCGCACGCGCTCGAAGATGGCCTGGTTCTCGGCATTGGGGAAAAGTGCAAAGTGATTCTGACCCACCAGGGCGTCTTTGCTGTATCCTGCTCCCTCGGCGTAGGCTGAATTGACCATGACGAAATTGAAATCGGTATCCAGATAGGCCAGGTGTGCGTGAGTGTTTTCCATGATCGTTTCCAACAGCGTCCGTTCACGTTCGACGCTTTCGACCAGACGCCGAATCTCTTCCTCGGCTTGCCTGCGCGAAGTGATATCCTGGAAGACCGCTACCCCGCTGACGATCTGGCCCGCACTGTCTCGCACCGGCGCCGCCTTTGCCAGGAGGGCGCGGGTACTGCCGTCCTCACGGCGGATGAGGATTTCGCTGCTCTCGGTCGTCTCCCCTCGGGTCATGGCGCGCACCAACGGCATTTCCTCCTGGGGGAAAAATGCACCATCGGGGCGGTACGGCGTGTAGGAACGGCGCGGATCCCGCATATCTCCGGCGACATTGCTTCCCAGGATCTCCTGACCTGGGGCGTTGGTCATCAACACCGCGCCCCCGGCATCGCACACGATGATGCCTACCGGCATCGTATCCAGCAGCGTGCGCAACAACCGGTTGGCCACTTGCGCCTCGCTGGCGGCTGCTCGCGCCTCGAAAAGAAACTGTTCGCGTTCTTCTACGCGTGTACTGGAGGAGATGTCGCGCAGCAACCAACGTAGGCCGATCTGTGCGCCTGTTCTATCATGGATGGGGGAGAGCGTGATGGCTGCTCGAAAGGTGACGTCTTCAATATCCGAGATGCGCCGGGTCATGTGCGTTTCCCATTGCACGCTGTCATGGGGCGATTTCATCCTTGCTTGCTCTAGCCGGCGGTGGAAATCGTCCTGATCATCTGCGATCACGTAGTGCGTCAGGGGATGCCCGCCCAGTGTTGCAACGCTTGCTCCCAGCAAGGTATTTGCTGCCTGATTCGCCTGTTGAATGACGCCATTGAGGTCGGTCACCAAATATCCGTGAAAGGCCGATTCGAAGAGCTCCTGACACTGTTGCTGGACGGTTTCCAGGTCGTTGTGATCCGTGATCAGGTCTTTGCTCTGTTGGCGTAATGTTTCCTGTGCTGCCTGTAGCGCTGCGATGGCAGACGTTGCGGTTTCCCTGACCTCTTGCCCCCATTGGCGCCCGGTCTCGGCTTGACGCGCGCCAGGGGGCGTCTCGTGCGCCGAGGGGCTGACGGGCGCCCCCGCAACGGAGCGGAGCGCCTGCAAAGCGCGTTCCGCCTCGCTCAGCTGCCGGAGCAGCGCTTCGAGATGAGCTTTACGCTCAGTCTGCGCGGTGGGGTGTTTATTGGCATCCATCAGACAAAGTCATTTCACACCCAACTTTCCGGGCCGGCTGCGCAGGCGCTGCGGTGGCGTTGGCTAAGAAACGAGGGCGCTTGAGATTGTTGGCGCCACTATACACTGCTTTCACCTAACCGTCAATTACCCTTAACTAAGGGTC
>JAFGNR010000231.1 GCA_016926915.1 Anaerolineae bacterium | reverse complement strand
GTCGCGGGGTTCATCATCGACCTGGTACAAGGATCACTCCTTATCGAGGTACAAACCGCCAGCTTCGCTTCCATCAAGCGCAAATTACTCGCGTTGGTCCCCAACCACCCGATGGTGTTGGTCTATCCGATCGCACAGGAGAAATGGGTGGTCAAACGCCCCCTGGAGAAGGCCGGCAAATATCCCCGGCGTAAATCCCCAAAGCGCGGCGCCTTACTGGATCTCTTCGAGGAGTTGGTCAGTTTTCCCAATCTCATCGATCACCCCAATTTCTCGCTGGACGTCGCGCTGACGGAAGAAGAAGAGTGGCGCCGGTGGAGCCCAAAGCAAGGTTGGCGCCGCAAGGGCTGGGTGATCGAAGAACGCAGGCTGTTGCGCATCATCGAGATTCAGCGGTTCTCGTCCCGTCTGGACATCGCGCCGCTGATTCCGGCGACATTGCCCGAGAGATTCACGACTGAAGAACTGGCGCAGGCCACCCACCGATCACGACGGTTTGCGCGAAAAATGGCCTATTGTCTGCGTCACTTGATGCTGATTACGCCGGTAGGCAAAAGAGGCAACGCGCTGCTCTACACCCGGGACCCAAGAGCAGAGAGCGTCCCATAACACGCTCCCTACGCGTCGCTGCCATAGATTGAGACCCTGATTACCCGGGCGCCGTCCCCAACAGGAAACGCAAGCCAATCGAAACCAGACCCGCGACCAGTGTTCGCGCACCGTAGACCAGAATGTTGCGCCCTGAAATGCGCCCCAGGAACACGCCCAACCCAAAAAGCGTCCCCAGAGATAACGCGAGTGAAAGCAAGTAGCTCAACTCAACGCTGCGGAACCAGTTGCCAAAGAACAGGGGAAGCAGGACTAGAACGGCTGCCAGGAACGGCGCCAGACCATCGACGAGGGCGACGGTAACCACCGCCCAGCGACTGGCGCGCCCGATCTTGGTGTCCTTGAGATCGGTCAGGGTGCTGCGCTCAAGTTCTGCCAGATCGCGTTCCCGCTCCGCGGATTCCGTGAGGTAGGCGCCCCATAGTCCCGAAATCCCCATGGCGATAGAGGTAGCCAGCCCCGTGTTGATCACAATGGCTGCATCACGCACCCCGGCCACGAAGTTTCCCATGAGGACGCCGATAATGGTCAACACACCATCGAAAGCATTCATCGCAAAATAGCGCCGCGCAATCTCACCGGTCCCGGCAATCCGGCTGTATTCACGAACATCGTTCAAGCGCTGCTGAACGATGTTCAATTGCGGTGTATCTTCAAAATTCGCCATCGTCAGTCTTGGGCCGTGACAACATCCTCGATCAGGACTTTGCCGGCCGCCACCTCATCAATTGAATGAACAGCGCCGCCATTCTGCTCGATCAACCGCACAACATCAGGGTACCGCACGTTGTGCCCTTCGATGGTGATCTTTGCATTCTCTACACGCCGGTCGATCTCGTAAATTGAGATGTTGACACCGTCAACCCCATCGAGATCTGCCAACACTTGTGACAGCTCGACGATACTCGGTTCCAGGGGTTTCAACACATCTAACACCAAACGTCGCAAATTTCCCATGTCTCCTTCCTCAGCAAGGTCAATACTGTTTTACTCCAGGGGCACGAAAAAAAGGGGCAACGCATACCAGCGTTGCCCCCACACTTAAACAAGGAGGGTTACTACTTACCGAACTCGTACATAAGGGTACGTCGTCTTCAGCCGCGATTTCCATGTTACTCTTACTATATACGAATTTAGCGCGATTGCAAGCGAGCGATGGATTTTTGCACTTCGGCCGCGATCGACGGCAAGAAAATCAAGGGCAGCATCTCGAGCCACTCGCTCAAGTCCAGCGGAATCGTATTGAAGATCGGCTGAAGGAACGGCACATAGACCACCACCAACAGCAACACAACCGAAAAGCCGATAGCCATCTGCATGAAACGGTTCGAGAAAACCCCCAACTTGAACAGCGGATAACGTTCAGAGCGGGCGGTATAGGCGCGCGCCAACTCCGACAATACCAGCGTTACAAACGCCATAGTCTGCGCCACGTGCGTCGCATCCGCGTGCGTCGTGAACCCCATCTTCGGTGCAAAGTACATCATGCCCCGCCAATAAGCAAACAACGCCGTCGCCGTGATCGCTACCGTTTGCACGATAACACCGGAGATCATCTCGCGGTTGATGACCGGCTCCTGGGGAGGACGCGGGGGACGATCCATAAGGTCGGGATCTCCCTTTTCCAGACCCAGGGCCAACGCTGGCGCGCCGTCGCTCAGGAGGTTCAACCAGAGCAACTGAATGACCGTGAGCGGTGAATCCCAACCAAAGAGCGTGGCCAGGAAGATGATGGAAATCTCCGCCAGGTTGCAGGAAAGCAAGAAATAGACGAACTTGCGGATATTGGAATAGATCACGCGCCCCTGTTCAATAGCGCTCACGATAGAGACATAGTTATCGTCGGTAAGCACCATATCGGCCGTTTGCTTGGAGACATCGGTGCCCGTGATGCCCATAGCGACGCCAATATCGGCGCGCTTCAGAGCAGGCGCGTCATTAACGCCATCTCCTGTCATAGCCGCAACGTGCCCTTGCGCGCGCAAGGCCTCGACGATACGGACCTTGTGATTCGGCGCCACGCGCGCGAAAACGTCCACATCGGCGATGACGGCCTGCAGCTCAGCATCGCTCATCTCTTCCAACTCACGCCCCGAAACCACCCGCCCGCCAGGACGCAGCACCCCGATTTCCGTAGCAATAGCGGCCGCAGTAGCTGCGTAGTCGCCGGTGACCATGATTGTGCGCAAGCCGGCGCCACGTGCTTTCCGAATGGCCGGAACGACCTCGGGCCGGGCCGGATCGATCATCCCAACCAGCCCAACGAAGACCAGATCATTCTCCAACCCCTCAGGAGTCGGCTCGTCGGGAACCGCTTCCAGAGGGCGATAGGCCACGCCCAAAACCCGCAAAGCCTGGGATGCCATGCTGGCATTTGCGTTGAGAATGCGCTCGCGGAACGCATCCGTGATGGGCGCCGGCCCTTGGGCCGATTGTGCATGGGTACAATGATCGAGCACGATATCCGGCGCCCCTTTAACAAAGGCCACCAGCGTGTGCCCGTTCAGACCGAATTTCTCAGCATCGGCGCGGGCGCCGCTCAAATCATGAATGGTCGTCATCCGCTTGCGCTCGGAATCAAAGGGCAGTTCAGAAACGCGGGGGAATTTCTCGGCAAACACTTTACCCCAATACCCCGCCTTGGCAGCAGCAACAATCATCGCGCCTTCGGTAGGATCCCCCACCATCCGGTGAGTAGCAGCACCGTCATCCGTATTTTCTTCGAGCAAGGCATCGTTGCACAGCAATCCAATCAACAATGCCTGCCGGAGAACCGGCTGTTTCTCAAGACTCACGGAATCACCCGCGACGACGAACTCACCGGAGGGACTATACCCACGCCCTGTGACGTCATATTCTGCGTCCATCACCGAAATGCGCGTCACCGTCATCTGATTCTGGGTAAGCGTCCCGGTCTTGTCCGAGCAAATCACCGTGGCGGATCCCAAGGTCTCTACTGCCGGGAGCCGGCGGATCAACGCGTGGCGCTTGACCATCTCTTGCATGCCCAAAGCGAGACAAATTGTCACCACGGCGGCCAGTCCCTCGGGCACTGCCGCGATGGCGAGACTGACCGCCAACATGAAGAACTCCTGGACGAGGCCAAACGTGAGGGGATTACCGGCCAACAAGGCCCGTACCAGCCCCACGGCGAAAACCAGACCGCAGACAACCAGACTGCCGACGCCCAACGTCTTTCCCAACTGATCTAGCTTGCGTTGCAGCGGCGTCTGCTCTTCCTCGACAGCCTGAATCATCTCGGCAATCTTGCCGATCTCAGTCTTCATGCCGGTGCCGATGACCACACCGGCGCCGCGCCCGTAGCTGACCATGGTGCTCATATAGGCGCAGTTCCGGCGGTCGCCCAGACCGGCGGTCTCATCCAAAACCAGGTTGGCTTGCTTGTTCACCGGCAACGACTCACCGGTCAACGATGCCTCTTCGACCTTCAGGTTGACGCTTTCCAGAAGGCGCACGTCCGCCGGAACGATGTTACCGGCCTCCAATAGCACAATATCTCCGGGAACCAACTCGCGCGATCGAATGGTGATGCGGTGCCCATCGCGAATCACGTGCGCGTCAGGAGCAGCCATCTTTTTCAGTGCGGCGAGCGCTTCCTCGGCCCGGCTCTCCTGGATCACGCCAATCGCCGTATTGAGAATGACAATGGCCATGATCACGATAGCCTCAATAATATCCCCCATCAACCCCGAAATCACCGCAGAAATGATGAGGATCATCACAATGAAGTCGCTGAGTTGGGCCAGGACACGTTTCCATAAGGGCGTCGGGGGCCGCTCCTGAAGCTCGTTGAAGCCATAACGCTTTTGGCGGGCGGCAGCTTCTTGGGATGTCAGTCCTTCCACTACATTCGTCTCAAGCGTCGAAACAGCTTGTTCAACACTCAACGTATGCCATCGGAAATCTTGTTCAGTCATAAATGATGCCTCCAAGAAAGCGATCTCGTGATATCGATTAGAAATTGTAACATAGTCTTACTTGCTGGCAAGAAACCGCTTGTGCACGGACGCCGGTACAAGCGGTTGTTGGCCATGCGCAAGCGCACTACGCAACACACATCACGAAGCCCCCGCGAGCATCGCGAGGGCTTGCACAGCGCAAGACTGCCGGCTTTATTATACGATCGTTCCGTCCGGGATAGTGGTTCCTTTGGGGACGACAACGATGCCATCGCGAATGACGTAACTCTTGGTTTCCACGTCAGGTTCACCGGCATGGTTACGAATCACGACATTCCGGCCAATTCGAACGTTCTTGTCCAGAATCGCCCCTTCGATTACGCTGCCTTCTCCCACCCCCATATCCGGCAATCCCAGCCGGCGGTTCTCGGCTTTGTCAGCCTCGGTCTCGTAATAGTCGGCGCCCATCATGACCACCCGGTGCAGATGTGCACCTGGATTGACCATGCTCCGCAGGCCAATGACACAACGACGGATGGTCGCCTGATTCAAGATGGTGCCAGAAGCAAGAAACACCTGCTGCATGTCCGAATCGATGATCCGGCTGCCGGGCAAATAGCGTGCACGGGTATAAATGGGCCATTCTGCGTCGAATAGATCAAACGGCGGGTTGGGTGACGTCAAAGCCAGGTTGGCTTCGTAGAACGAGCGGGTGGTCCCGATGTCTTCCCAGTACCCATCAAAGGGATAAGCAACCACCTTCAACCCTTGTTCGATAGCAGCAGGGATGATATGCTTGCCGAAATCAGAACCCGTCTCTTTCCGCAGTGTTTCGATCAACGTCTTGCCACGATAGACGTAAATTCCCATCGATCCCAGATAGGGCCGCTCTCCCGGTAAACTTTCCAGGCCCTCCAGTTTATTGAGGGGCGGCTTCTCCACGAACTTGTGAATGCGCGAATCCTCGTCCGCTTTCAGAATCCCAAACCGCGTGGCGTCTTCTGCCGTGACAGGCTTGACCGCGATGGTGACTTCAGCATCGTGATCCCAATGGAATTTGACAAACTTGGAATAGTCCATGCGGTAGAGGTGATCCCCGGAGAGAATCACCATGTCGCTCGCACGAGGCACCTGAAGCTGAAAGAGTTGTTTGCGCAGTGCATCCGCCGTCCCCTGATACCAGGACGAACTCGACGGCGTTTGCTCTGCAGCCAATATGCGCACCCAGCCGTTCGAGAAATTGTCAAACACATACGTCCGGGCAATATGGCGGTGTAGGGAGACGGAGTTGAACTGGGTGAGTACGTACATGCGGTTGATCCCAGAGTGGATACAATTGCTGATAGGAATGTCAATAAGACGATAGTGACCGGCCAAAGGAACTGCCGGCTTGGCCCGTAACTTGGTCAAAGGGTAGAGTCGGGAGCCCGCCCCACCGCCGAGAATCAAGCCCACCACATCCTGCATCGATGATTGCATCGGGTGCCTCCTTATCGCGAGTTGAGAAATCTGATAGGGTTCGAAATGGGAACGCCATGAAACCGCGTTTTCACCCCCAATGCCTATTATAGAGTGATCATAACAGATGACAAACTAGCGATGCAGGGCTTTATCATTCTCTGGCTCAGCGTCATGCCAGCAGATGCAAGCCGGCTTACAGCTGATACGACTTCAGGATATGGACAGGTGCGGCGCCGAGCATAGCGCGCGAAGCTGCTTACCCAGAGCTGCATAGAGCCGCCCCGGAGATACACGGAGGGATAAACTCTGTGTTCATCCGTGTCTATCCGTGAGCCGCTGCGCAGCTGGATGGAAAATGATAAGACCCTGCCGGCGATTGGTGAAACAATTGACACGTTGTAAGGATCAGGTATAAGGATGCAACACGTTAACGGCGGGAGTAAGGTCCAGCCACAAACAAGACTATGATCGAGAGCCAAATAACCCAGCACCGGACGCCAAAGAATCGCCGGCGCGAGCGCATACTGTTATGGGCGATCCTACTCATCGGCTTTGTGCCAAGATTGCTCTTCCCAACGCTGAGCGAATTCAAACTCGATGAGGCAACAGTCGCGCGTCGCGCCCTGGCTATCGCTTACCAGGGAGACCTGCCCATCGAAGGGGTAGGCGCTTCCGTCGGTGTAGCGAATTTACCCCTCTTCCTGTACCTCATAGCCATCCCTTTGCGTCTGTGGAACGACCCGCTGGCAGCCGTAGTATTTGTCTGTATCCTAAACAGTGCCGCCATATGGGCCTGTTACGCGGTGGGCGCGGCCTTCCTCTCGCGCCGGGCGGGGCAAATCGCAGCATTCCTGTTCGCGGTATCGCCCTGGGCAATTCTGTACGGGCGAAAAATCTGGGTACAGAACCTTCCGCTCATCACCCTCGGGTTCATCGCTGCACTTCTGGTCACGTTCGTGCGCCGCCGTCCTGAAGCCTTGATCTGGGCATTCGCAGGCGCTGCCGCCTTGGTGGGGCTCCACCTGGGCGGGCTCGCCTTCCTGCCCATCCTGGCGTTGACCCTGGTGTTATTTCGCCGGGACGTGCAGGC
>JAFGNR010000230.1 GCA_016926915.1 Anaerolineae bacterium | reverse complement strand
GCGTGGGGCATCGCCCTGGTTGTCATCGTGAATGCTCTGGCCATCGGTGTTGGCGTGTGGGTTCAGGCGCCGCCGGTATGGCTCGTGCTAGGGGGCGTTGCCACACTGGCCGCGTGGAATCTCCATGGCTTTGCGTGCTATCTAGCGTCTGTGGCTGATGTTTCTGGACGGCAAACCCTGGAACGGCGGCATTTGCGCCGGCTGTTGTGGGTCGCCGGTGTGGGAACGGCAGCGGCGGCGGCAGCGTTGCGCCTGCGGACGGCATTCTCTTTAGGGGGGACGTTATTTTTCGCCCTAATCGGTGCATTGGGGCTGGGGCAGCTGGTGCGAGCGCTGCGCCGGTCCGGGGAATGACGTCGCGAGCCTCTCGTGGAACTGCTCGCTGGGAGGCCAGAGATGATCACAAATAGACCGCGTGACGGAAAGGCCTTTCCGTCACGCGGTCCGTTTTATTGTGGGGCGCCAGGTCAAGGTTCGACCAGGCTGAAGGCTTCGATATTCCACGTGGCCGACGTCTCGGTGGGATCGAGGATCATTCCGGTAATCTCGGGACGGGCGGCGGCGATCGTGATACGCTGAAAGAGCGGCAGTGCGGGGAGTTCCTCGGAGAAAATGCGCTGCGCCTCTTTGTGCGCGTCGATATAGTCCTGAGAACCCGGCAGGGCCTGCAAGGCGCGCGTGCACGCGGCATCGTAAGCCTCGTTGGAGAAGCCGGTGATGTTTTGGCCGAACCACTCGTTGTCATCGGAAGGAATCTCGCTGCTGAGATATAGGGCGCACGGCGGCGGTTCGACGCTGGTGGACCAGGCAAAGGATCCTAGATCGAATCTGCGCCCGAAAAGCGGACCGTCTTGACTGGCTGCAAAATACTCCGTTACCGGCAGCTCCACCAATTCCACGGAGATACCGCAGTCCCCCAGGTCTAGCTGGAAGCTATCGAGGTAGTGAACCGGCATGGAGTCCGGCGCCTGCCACGTGAATGCCAGCGGTGTGTTTTCGCGGATACCATCGACGCCGTGGGCCTCCCGAATCCCGTCGCCATCTTCGTCGATCCATCCTGTTTCTTGGAGCAAAGCTTGCCCCCGCGTGGGACTGTAGCTATAGCTCTTGAGACGGCTGCCGGCATATAAGGGATGCTCTGCCGGTAGATAGGAGTCCATCACGGGGACGCTGCCGAACAGTTGAAGGTTGATGACTTCCTGGCGGTTCATGCAGAACGCGATGGCCTGCCGGACGCGTACATCTTGGAAGAAATCAGGCCGGTTGTAATCACGCGCGGGATCGATACCGAAGCTGATATGCTCCCAGCGGGCTTCGGGTGCAAACACGGGAGATACCAGTCCCTGCTCCTCCAGTCGCATCATCAACGGCGCCATGTCGCTCAGTTCAGTTTGGCCTGTAATGATGTCGCACTCGCCGGACAGCAGCTGGGCCAGCGCGTTGTTGGCATCGGGCACGAAGCGGAAGATGACCACGTTGAACGCGGGCAGCCCTTCGCCGGCGCGGAAATAGGCGGCATTCTTCTCCAGGGTAATGTGATCCCCGGCAACCCACTCTTTGACACTGTAAGCGCCCCATCCCAGGGGTTTGCGATGGGACTCCTCGGCCTCCAACAGGTCTCCGGGAGTATAGTTCAACGTCTCTTTCCAGAGGTGGACCGGCATGGGCATCCAGAAGTTGGTGAAATAGAGGCTATCGAAGTAGCCGGGCAGCCCGGTCCATTCCACCGTGCGGTCGTTTACAGCTTCATACGAGACGGTGCGGTTCACCGTGTACTTGGAGGTCGGGGTCTGCGGGTTGCTGTCCAATTCGAACCCGTAGACCGAATCTGCGGCGGTCACGGGTTCTCCATCGGACCACGTGACGCCCTCGAGCAGGGTGAAGGAGACGATCATTTGGTCCATCTCGACCGGCTCGCCAGTGAACTCGATGGCACATTCGGGGGCATAGCAGCCGGCCGGGCGCACGAACATCCCCTCCTCGATGAGGACGGGGGTATTGGCGTCATCGACTACTTCGTCGCCGGCTTGCACGATCACGGTCTTGAGCTGGGCATCTCCATTCTGGAAATCGGGGAGACGTTCGAGAATAACGGGCTGGTACGCATAGGTGCGATTGTCGATGGGACCATCGTAGAGGGCCTGTTGCACGCTGCGGTTAGCTTGGTATCCACCGCCGTACCAGTAGAGCGTCGTAGGCTCCTGGGCCTGACAGATGGTCAGGACGTTGGGGGCCGGGGTGGGGGTGGGTGTAGGGAGGGGCGTGGGGGTAGGTGTGGTGGGGTCAGGCGTGTCCATCGTCGTCGTCGTGGCTGTGGCCGCCGGGCTTGCCGGCGGCTCTGTCGGCAGCGTATCGCACGCACTCAGGAAAGCGCCGAGTAAGGAAAGGGCCATGATTACCTTCATAGAAGTCCGTCGCATTGGTCGCATGCATTTTTCTCCTGAATTAACCTTGTTGCGGTCGGGATAAGGCCGTCAAAACGCTTGCACTTCGTTTCTGTGACGCAGACATCTGCCATGATAATGCTGAGCGTTTCCGGGGTGATTATACTGCGAGGTGCAAAAGGGACAAGGCCGCGCACAGGGTTCCAGGACTTTGTCATTCTCCGGCTCAGCGTCATTCCAGCAGACGCAAGCCGGCTCACAGCTGAAACGACTTCAGGATATGGACAGGTGCGGCGCCGAGCATAGCGCGCGAAGCTGCTTACCCAGAGCTGCACAGAGCCGTCCCGGAGATATACAGAGGGATAAACTCTGTGTCCATCCGAGAGTCTCTTCACGGCCGAATGGAGAATGATAGAGTCCTGTGGGCAAGGTCCCCGGTTGAGGGCCTGCGCCGTTCAGCGGTGGGCCGGCGGCGTCACGTGAACTCGTACCCCATCTCCGGCACCGGTCGTTGGCGGCGGGTGAGAGTTTTGCGCAACCGTTCGCGGGCATAGTAAAGGCGCGATTTCACCGTACCGGTCGGGAGATTTAGGATACGGCCGATTTCTTCGAGGGATAGGTCTTCGAGGTAGAAAAGCACCACGACCGCGCGATGGGTCGCCGGCAGCCCGGCGATGACTTCGCGAACCAATGCGATGGTTTCCTGTTTTTCTGCCTGGGAGTCAGGCGCCGAGAAGACCGCCGGCAATCCTGAAAGCCATTCGAGAAGATCATCCACCGGTTGGGTCCACCGGGTCCGGGATGACCAATCGTAGGCGAGGTTCAAGGTGACGCGATAGAGCCAGGGCTCTAGAGGGCGTTCCCCGTCGACCGTAGCCGAATAGGTGTAGAGGCGGACGAAACACTCCTGCAAGATATCCTCGGCGGCGCGCTGATCCCGCGTGACTGCAAGCGCGGTGCGAAATACCAGATTCTTATGCCTCTCGTATAACTCACCGAGCGCTTCCAGATCTCCTTGTTGAAGACGTTGGATGAGAAGATTTTCCATGCAGGTTGCCTCTTTCCTCGCTCAAACGGGTGCGTTAAGATTTTCGATCTCTTCGGACTATCAGTCGCCCAATTCTGCCAACGTTTTCCGATCCTTATCGTCCAGCGTGGCCTGTTCCAGAAGGTCGGGCCGTCTCTGCCACGTCCGTCGTAACGCCTGATCGCGGCGCCAACGCGCAATGGCCGCGTGGTTCCCGGAGCGCAAGACCTCCGGCGCCGTCATCCCGGCGTAGGTGACCGGTCGGGTATACGCCGGACCTTCCAAAAGCCCGCCAACGTGCGAATCCAACTCGGCGCTCTCCTGCGTACCCAGCACACCGGGCACCCAGCGCGCCACGGCGTCGATGATGACCATAGCTGCCAGCTCTCCACCGGTGAGTACATAATCGCCGATAGACATCTCGAGCGGCTGCAACCCCTCGCGTATACGCTCGTCGAATCCCCCGTAATGGCCACAGATAAACACCACGCGCGACAGCGGCGCCAATTCTTGGGCCATCTGCTGGTCGAACGTTCGGCCCTGGGGGGTCAACAAGATGACCTGGCCTTCGTCCTTCCCCAGAATGGCCTTGACCGCGCGAAACACTGGCTCGGGTTTCATCACCATGCCTTCGCCGCCGCCATACGGAATATCATCCGTCATCTGGTGGCGATCCCAGGCATAATCGCGGAGCTGGTGCAGGTAGATCTCCAGCAACCCGCGTTGTTGCGCCCGCTTGAGGAGGCTTTCCTGAAGGGGGCCAAAGAACATCGCCGGGAATAGTGTAAGAATATCGATCCGCATTAAATTCATTTTAACATCCTGAAAATCTCGTACAAGGGCCAAGTGGCTAATTTCTCGTCATGATTCCGTCAGATTATCGTGAGGTTAATGGCATTTGGCGAGGAGAAGAGCAAGAAGGACTACGAAATGATAGGAGAAAGCCGGGGGCGTCGCCCCCGGCTTTTGTAGTCTCAATCCGGCAGGGTTGTGATCGGACGGCACTGCAACAGGTAGAGTTGTGCGCCCTGGAAAGCGCATTCGAGATCAACGGGCCAACCTTCCGATTGCTCCAGGGTCTGGGCAAGGCGGGCTAACTTACGGATCTGGACATCCGATAGCGAGAGTTCTTTACGCATACAGCCGGGCACGGCGACCTCTCGCGTTCCGTCGGAATCCGCGACCGTCATCCGGGCTTTGTCGCCCGGTGCGCGGTGCAGAATGTGGAGATCGTGCTTGCGAACTACGTACAGGTCCGGCGTCACGCTGCCCCCAACCAGGCTTTCTCCCAGTCCCCAGGTGGCGTTGATCACAATCCGGTCCCGGCGACCGGTGCACGGGTCCGCGCTGAACACGACCGCCGAGACGTCGGCCACAACCAACTGCTGTACGAGAACCGCCATAGCGGCGTTTTCCGCAAGTCCCTGTGATCTGCGGTAGTGCTGCGCGCGCTCCGTTTTTGCCGAGGCGATACACCGGTCCACAGCATGCATCACCGCCTCGGCGCCTACGATGTTTAGAAACGTATCGTGGAGGCCCGCGAAAGAAGCGCGCTGACCATCTTCGTCGATCGCCGAGGAACGCACGGCGACGCGAGGCAAGGCCGTACCGCAGCGCTGTCCCAGAAAGGTGTAGGCCGACGCGAGTCCCTGGTAGGGATCGTTTTCTATGGCATTCTCTTTGCCGGTTTGGGTCGAGACACAGAATCCGGGCGGCACAGGATGCTGTCCCGCCAGCCGCCCCAGATTGGCAGCTTTCCCTCCGACGATGATGGGATCGCGACACGCGGGTGAATCCAACCAATAGATCTGCATGATGTCCCTCCTTCCCCTGTCCGTTGTTTACAACAGTCGCACACTTCCCCGCCTGCCATCCACCTCGATTTCCTGACCATCGGTGATACGGGTTGTTGCATCGTGCGTACCGACTACAGCGGGAATCCCATATTCGCGGGAGACCACTGCGCCATGCGAGAGCAGTCCACCTGCATCGGTTACCAGCGCGGCCGCTGTGAGAAAGAGCGGCGTCCAGGGCGGCGCGGTGGTCGTGGTGACCAGGATGTCGCCGGGTTGGAGGCGGTGAGCGTCGGCGAGTGAGAGAATCACGCGAGCACGCCCGCGCACGGTACCGGGTGAACCTGGCTGACCATATAGAAGGCCATCCGGCTTCTCATTCGTCTGGTCAGGCGAGCCGGTTGGATCTGCCGCCCAACCGCCGGTATAGCGCAGGGTCCGGCGGGCATCTGGGGAGTAGAGCGTTAGGGGTTTTTCAGGCCGGGTACCCAGTTCGCGCGGTTCGTCCACCTGAGCCCACAGAGCCTGTTCGACACGCCGTCCCGCTGCCCGCGCCGCGTGCGCACACATCTCGCGCGTGCACGACTCATCGTGGAGCATCTCCCGAAGTTCGTCGATGGTGAGGTAGAAGACATCGTCCGGCTCATAAAGGTGGGCGTCCAGACGCCGGCCTAATTCCTTGATCACGCGGTGAATCCAGCCGAACCCGTTGAAGTCGATGTAATAGGTGTGGTTCTCGGTGAGCACGAGGGCTACCTGGGCAGCTCTCAGCGTCGTCTCGAATCGTTCCACGACCGGCTGCGGATAACTGGCAAGCGCCTGCCGTGCTTCGACAATGGCCTGTTCGCGGACGGTCGCCACGTGTTCCAATTCCGCCGTGAGATCGCGGTCGGGCTGCGCCAGGTAGTTCCGGAGGTTGTTGAGAACCGGCGCCGGATTGTCCTGCCAGCTGGGATACCCCCAGTCCCACAGGTCGCTGCGACCGCCATAGGTTGCCAGGAATTCGTGGAGTGCGGCGAGGAAAGTCCGTCCCGGCTCGGTCTCTTCCAGCGCCGCGAGCGTTTCTGCGGTGGTTGCACAGGCCAGGGCGCTGCCGATGATGGCCTCTCCCTTTGCCAGGTCGCGCAGGCGCCACAGTGCGCGTCCGATTTCCAGTGTTTTGTTGTCGAACCCCTGGAGCAGTTGGTGGGCATCGAGGGGTGTCTTTTCAGGAAACAAGTCGCAATAGAGCGTTTCGAAAGCGTCGATAGCAAACCACATGGGGGGGCCCATGAGGTAATGAATTTCGTAAAGGCGAGCGCCGCGCCGGAGGCTTTCTTCCAGATGTTCGGCCAGGGCTGCGAGCGTGGCGTGTTGGAGATCGAACGTCTCCCAGAATGCCCAGTGGGCCTCGAGCTCCGGTCGCCAGACGGTTTCCCATAGCTCTTCGAGCTGCCGGCTGGTGCTCCAGACCTTGTCGCGATTGCGGCGCGCGCGGGTTTCCAGAGCTTCCGGGGGGCCTTCATAGGGAATCAGGCTGGTGTAGATATAGGAGTTGATGACTTTGTCAAAGCGTTTGACAATGGCCTCATCGTAGACCGGTAGTGTCCTTTCCCGCGAGGCGATCGCCATCACTGCTGCGGCGCTGAAAAACATTGGCGTGATGGGATCGGGCATGTGTTCCCGGTCGCGCGTCCAGTGATACGTTGCTTCCTCAGGGCGTGACCAGGTAACCGGAAACTCCGGTGGGGGTGCAATGACTCGTTGT
>JAFGNR010000229.1 GCA_016926915.1 Anaerolineae bacterium | reverse complement strand
TGGAGGAAAAGTAGATGTGACGGTCACCGGCAACACCGGCTATGTCACGGGCTGGATCGACTGGAATCAGGATGGAGATTTCAACGATTCCGGAGAACAGATTTTCATCAATGAAACCATCAATGCCGGCGAAACCCGCACGCTCACGTTCGACGTACCGGTGAACCCATCAAACCAGTCCTTCTACGGACGATTCCGCGTCTATCCCAACGCGCAGACATTGCTGGCCCCTCCCACGCCTGATGGGCCGGCTAGCGGCGGCGAAGTGGAAGATGCTCAGTTTATCCTGACGCCGACGGCGGTCACACTCGCAGCTTTCGAGGCCGCGGCGCAGCCGGGCGGTGTGCTGATCACGTGGGAAACCGCGAGCGAGATCGACCTACTTGGATTCAACGTGTTGCGGAGCGAGAACGGCGCCGGGCCGCGCCTGCCACTCAACAAGGCGCCGATCCCGGCCCAATTCCCTGGAGGCGGGCTAGGCGCGCTGTATACCTACCTGGATGATACTGCACTGCCAGCCACAGGCTATGACTATTGGCTGGAAGTACTACAGGCAGATGGCGCTTACGTTTCATTTGGACCGGTGCAGGCGGTTGCAGTAACGGATCCGAATGCACTGGGAGTTTCGGGTTTTAGAGCACACGCTAACAGCGCCGGCTTGCTCGCTGTCGTCGCGCTGGTAGGCGTTGCCGGCGTGCTGATTCGGCGACAACGACCCTAGTCAGACATAACCCCATCACCGGCTGCCTGGAGTAGCAGATGCGCTTCGCTCCAGGCAGCCTTCGTATGCGTTGGTCCGGTGAACCGGGAAACGACATCTTCACCCATTGTTAACAAGATGTTTACTGGCGGCAATTGCCCAACTGGCGGCGGCGCCATCGAGGATGACACCAGCCGGCGCTCCTCGGATCACGATCCGGTGTTCGTGCGCTTTGGACTCGAACCCACGGCTGTCGATCTGGCGCGTTTCGAAGCGTATATTGTGGATGATCATGTGCGTCTCGTCTGGGAAACCACCCGCGAAATCGACACACTGGGCTTCAATCTCTACCGCAGCGACCCGCTTGGCGGGGAAGCCGTGCAACTCAATACCGCATTGATTCCGAGTCAGTCCCCAGGCGGCGGTTGGGGCGCCGAATACACATACGATGATGGCATCAGCATCCCGGGCACGTACCACTACGCGCTCGAGGAAATCGACCGTCATGGGACAGCCCACCGCTATGGACCAGTAACGGCAACCCTTGCTGAACATCCCACCGCCGTAGGGATGATCGATTTCCAGGCCCGCGCCCACCCCGTCGGATTGAGAAGTGTGGCGCTTCTCGGGGCCGGTTGGCTGCTGATTCGGCACAAGAAGCGGTAACCGCTTGCTTCCTCACCCACTCGCACCGGCAGCCGGATCGTGAAGATCCGGCTGCTCTGTCTTTACAGAGGTTGCATTTCGGTTATACTCAGAATAGTGGATACAGTGCAAGAGGATGTACGACACCCTTCCCCTCCCGTTCTCACACCAACGTCAGTCGCTCTGCTCACATATAGGTTCAGGGTACAATAAGACAATCTCGATAATCGAATTAGGCGACCATCGCTCCACCATGCGCAGATTCACCATTCGCAATTCTTTAAGGAGAAGACTGATGAACAAGAAATCCAGCCCGTTTACTGTGGTTCGCTGGACAGGATATGCCCTGATACTGGCAGTACTCCTATCGGCGCCGGCCTTGATGCCGCTCTCTGTGCAGAGCCAGCCACTCAAGGAACGCGTCCCCTACCCGCCGATTCGCCTGGAAACCGGCAGCTTCGCGCCGGGCGCAGGAGAAACCCTTGAGATCCCTCCCGAGCTACGGATCACGGAATCCCAAGACGAAGCCCATGAGTATTATATCGTGCAGTTTGCCGGGCCGGTCTACGCCGACTGGAAAAACAAGGTCACGGCGCTGGGCGGTACGGTGCTCGATTACGTACCTGACTTCGCATTCATCACCTTTATGGACAGCGCAACAGCCCGGAAAACGGCTGCCTTGCCCGAAGTCATCTGGGTAGGACTGTACCAACCCGCATACAAGATCAGCCAGGATCTCCTACAAAACGTCCCGGACGTCCTCGATCTCATGGCCCAGACTTTCGCTAATGCCTCTATCGACGACATTACAACGGAAGCCCGCGCCCTGGGCGCCGTCATCTCCCACCGGTCGAGCCATGCCCGGGGAGGCCTGCTGCGGTTGCAGCTAGACAGCGGGCAACTGGGGGCGCTGGCGCACATCCCCGGTGTACGCCGCATTGAACCGTTTTACGAGCGCGTGCTCTACAACGACATTGCCCGTGGCGCGGGTTTGATGGACGCCGAAGCTGCCTGGAATGACCTGGGGCTTTACGGAGAAGGACAGGTTGTCGCCGTTGCAGACACGGGTCTCGACACCGGCAGCCTGAGCACGCTTCACGAGGACTTCTTGGGCGCACCCACCGGCTGCTCAGGAACCGACCGCATTATCGCCACCTATGCCCTTGGACGCACGAATAATTGGAGCGACAGCTGTAATAGCGTCGTATATGGCCCACAAGGCGGACACGGCACCCACGTTGCCGGATCGGTGCTGGGCAACGGGTGCGAATCGGGCAGCAGTGGAAGTAGCTATAGCGGATCTCACGCCGGCCTTGCACCGCAAGCGGGGTTGGTCTTCCAGTCGATCATGGATAGTGGGTGCAACCTCGGCGGCATCCCGGACGATCTCAACGACCTCTTCTCCCAGGCGCAGGCGGCCGGGGCAAACATCCATACCAATAGCTGGGGCGCGGCCGTCGCCGGATCGTATACGACCGACGCCTATAATGCCGACCTCTACGCCTGGAACCACAAAGACTTCACGATCCTGTTCGCCGCCGGCAACGATGGCATCGACAGCAACTCGGATGGCTTCGTCGATCAAGACTCGATGGGGGCGCCCGGCACCGCGAAAAACGTGATCACGGTCGGCGCTTCGGAGAATCTGCGCCTTTACGGCGGCGTCAACCCCGAGCACAGCGGCGATCCGTGGGACGAGGTTCAATGCTCCGGCAATGGAGGCGGGGCAGGCTGGGGCAACTGCTGGCCCACCGACTTCCCGGTCGATCCCCTGCTGAACGACCGGCTTTCGAACAACGGCGAGGGTATGGCGGCCTTCTCCAGTCGCGGCCCCACCAACGATGGGCGCATCAAGCCGGACATTGTGGCGCCGGGATCGAACATTCTTTCAACAAAATCACAGGGCCAATATGTAGGCAGCGGTTGGGGACCCGGCGAAAACCAATATTATCAATTCATGGGCGGCACCAGTATGGCGACGCCCTTGACAGCAGGCGGCGTGGCGCTGGTACGACAGTTCTATACCGACATCGAAGGGATCACGCCCAGCGCCGCGCTAATCAAAGCCACGTTGATCAACGGCGCCGTCGATCTCTATCCAGGGCAGTATGCCGATCCCCTCGAACAGAACCCGCGGCTGCCCAACTATGTCCAGGGCTGGGGACGGGTCGACATTGGCAACGCAACGGATGGCAGTCACGTCTATGAAGATGTGACCGACGGCGCCGGCCTGACCACGAGCGCCAGTGATAGCTATCCCCACACGATTTGCACGACAGACCATTTCAAGGTCACCCTGGTGTGGACCGACTACCCCGGCAGCAGCCTGGTCAATGACCTCGATCTGACGGTAACTGCACCTGACGGAACCACGACGTACTACGGCAACGTCTTCAGCAATGGGTGGAGCACGACCGGCGGCAGCCCCGACCGCGTCAACAACGTGGAAAGCGTCTATATCGACGCCCCCGCACCGGGAGAATGGACCATCAGCATCAGCGGTTACAATGTCCCTCAGGGGCCTCAGGGATACGCGCTTGTCGTCGATATGCCGGACAACGTCTGCGACCCTGACTTCACGCTAAACGTTACGCCCGATTCACAAGATGTTTGTCGCGGAGATGCCACTGACTTCACGGCAACAGTAGGACAGATTCTCAACTTTGCCGATCCGGTGACACTGAGCGCCAGCGGCATTCCGGCAAACGCCAGTCACAGCTTCGCACCAAATCCGGCGACGCCGCCAGGGGTCAGCACCTTGACCATCGACAGCGGCGCAGCAGATGCAGGCACGTATGCGATCGATGCGACCGGCGTCTCTGGGAGCCGGCAACACTTTGACAGCGTAACGCTTCACATCTTCGAGCCAACCGCAGCCCCCGTACCCGCCTCACCCACAGAGGGCAGTACCGGCGTGAGCACCACACCGGCTTTTGGCTGGAGTGTGGCATCCCAGGCAGCAAGTTATGCCATCGATATCGCCGCCGGCCCGAATTTCGAGACCCTCGTGGATTCGGCGACGGGCTTGACCAGTCCGGCGTACACGCCTGATACCGCCCTGGAGATGGACACGATCTATTACTGGCGGGTACGCGCCACGAACCCCTGCGGAGACAGTGCGTGGAGCGCCCCCCAGGCGTTTCGCACTGCGTCTTCCGGTTGCTGGAGCTATACCAGCGCCGATGTGCCCTTAGCCATCAATGACCGTTCGTGGATCGAGAGCGACCTGTCCCTGCCGGACATCCAAATCACGGACATTGATGTCAGAATCGACCGGATCAGCCATACCTGGGATGCCGACCTGGATATCTACATCCGGCATCCCGACGCCACGCAAGTTCTGCTTTCCAGCGACAACGGCTCATCGGGAGACAACTATATCGACACGCGTTTCGATGACGAGGCCGCTACGGCGGTCACCGCCGGCAGCGCGCCCTTCACCGGGAGCTACCGGCCTGAGGGCAACCTGGCGACCTTTGATAGCCGCAGCGCGTTGGGAACGTGGGTCCTGCGCGTCTATGACGACGCCAATGGAGATACCGGCGCTCTCGAGGGCTGGGGATTGGAGCTCTGCGGGGGTACAACGCCTGAGTCGGCCGACTACAGTGATCTCAACAGCTCCTATGGGATTGCCTGGCACACCGGGAATGGAACGCTGCGACTCGGAACCAATTGGGATGCCGACGACCAATTCAGCGCCGATTACGATAACGACCGGAGCGACGACGGCGTCAGCGTAAGCACCCTGCAAGCAGGCCAACCGGCCTCTGTCCAGGTTACCGTACAGGGCGCGGCAACGAACGGGCGTTGGCTGCAGGCGTGGTTCGATTGGAACCGCAATGGCGCCTTCGACGCCTACGAACAGGTCTTCGACACCCTGGTCGGTGATGGCCTGAACGAGCTTTCGGCGACGGTCCCGACCACGGTCACTGCGGCTATCCCCTACCGGTTCCGCCTTTACGATAACGCCAGTTCCCCCACCGCCATCCAGGCCCATGACAGCCGCGCTTACGGCGGGGCTGCCAGCGGGGAGGTGGAGGATGGCACGGCGACCGTGCCCACCGCCGTCGCCCTGGCAAGTTTCGCGGCGCTCCGCCAGGAAAACAGGGTTTTGCTCACATGGGAAACTGCGAGCGAGATTGATGTCCTGGGCTTCAACCTGTACCGGAGCGCGAACGGAGATGATAGAGTGCGACTCAATGCAAATCTGATCCCGGCTCAGGCATTGGGCGCGGCATTGGGCGCCGCCTATTCATGGGAAGATAATGCGGTCACTCCGGACGAAGCCTATACCTACTGGTTGGAAGAGGTGAGCGCTGCCGGCAGCGCCACCCTCCACGGACCGGTGAGCGTCGAGGCTGCCGGCCCCACCGCGACGACGCTGCTTTCTGTGCATGCGGAAAGATCCGGCAGCATGCTTTGGCTGCTGGGGCTCGCGGTCGCCGGGTGGGTAATCCTGCGCCGGCGGCGCTGCTAACGATACACGACATCTGCCAGAGGCAGCCGGTATCCGTTTCGGGAATAGACGCCGGCTGCCTCCAAATCCGGACCCTATGACCGGCGAAAACGCTGATATGACGCAACAAGAGCCACCCGACACACAAGCCAACCCTATCGATTGGGCAGCACCCTCGCCGGCGCCCCAATCCATGTTAACGCCGCCGCCGCCGCCACGATGGGGCACGCTGATACGCCCTCGATTGCTCGCGATATTGGCAGCCTGGCATCGATACCGGTTGGTGCTCGTGCAAGGACCGGCCGGCTACGGGAAAACAGTGCTGCTTTCCGAGTGGTTCCGCAACCTGGATGCCAACCAGCACATCAAAGCGTGGATCACGCTCAACTATCTCTCCCAAGATCCCCAACACCTCCTCGCGACACTGACAGAGGCGCTGGCAGAGCGATTGCCTTCTCAGATCACGCAGACCCTCCGGCAGGCGCTGCGCCAGCCTGAACCCGGCCTACATTCTGTGCTCGTCGCACTGACCAATGCGCTGGTTGCCAGGCCAGCAGTGATCGTGTTCGACGATATCGATACCATCGCTGCCAGTCCTGAAGCCATGGAAATCCTGAATAACCTCCTCGCGTTTCTGCCTGATCCCTGCGTGACGGCCTTGGCCTCCAGGCAAAGACTCCCCCTGCCATTCGTAGCGCGATGCCGTACTCGTGGCGCCGTCTTGGAGATTGCAACCGGGGCATTGCGGTTCACACCCGCAGAAATCCAGACCCTCTTCAATAACGTGTTCGCCAGTCCCATCTCTGAAGCCGAAGTTCTGGATCTCAGCACACGTACCGAAGGATGGGCCGCTGCGCTCTCACTGACCTTCCAGGCCGGGCAGGCGTCGCCAGTACGCACCCTTGCAGACTTCGAAGGTAGCCTGCCCGACCTGTACACCTACCTGGCAGGTGCAGTACTGGACCGTTACCCTCTCGAAATCCAACGTTTCTTGACAGCAACGTCGCTCCTTGAGATTCTAGAACCGGAAACCTGCAATGCGCTCCTGGACATCGAGAACGCGGCCGCGTTGTTGGCTACCATAGAACGTCAGGGCTTGTTCAGTCAACCTATCGATGCTTCTCACACAACGTATCGTTACCATGGACTGTTCCGCGATTTCCTGAACTACCGGCTGCGGCAAACCGACAGCACGGCAACCGTGCAAAGCCTGCATCGCCGCGCTGCCGCACACCTTTTGCGGCAAGGAGACGACGAACAAGCCATTGAACACCTTCTGAAAGCCCGAGATTTCCCCGTGGCGGCAGAACTCATCGAATCTCTGCAAAGCCGGCTCTTTCCCACGAGCCGTTATCATCTGTTGGCGCGTTGGCTATCGTGTTTTCCGGATGACTTCTGTCAGAAGCACCCGTGGATTCTCATCAGCCAGGCAAAACTGCTGGCGCTTCAAGGCAGACAACTCCAGGCAATTCCTGTCTATCGTAAAGCAGAGCAACTTATCCGGAAATCGGGGAGCACAACCGGTCTGTACGACGTATACCACGGTCTGGCCAGTATCGCCGAGGATCAAGGCCGGTTTTGGGATGCCGAAACGCTCTTTCGCCATGCAGAACAGTACGCAGACAACGATGTACAGCGCGCCGTCGTCATAGGACAGATTGCACGCTGCGGCTACATGCAAGGGAAACCGGTTGCAGAAGTCCTGCCCCTGGTAGAAAATGCCCTCATCCTGGTAGAGATGACCGGGGATGCCATGGGACGGGCAGGACTCTTTACCCTCAGGGGCAAGCTGCGTTTCGGCATAGGGGACTTCAAAGGCGCCCTGGAAGACTGGACCACGGCCCAGAGCCTGCTGACTACCTGCGGAAACCTGCACCAACAGACGCGCCTCTGCAGCAATACGGCCTACTTGCATTGTCTCCTTGGTCAAATCGACGAGGCCGAGGTAGGCGCCAGGCGCGCCCTGCAGCTCGCCGAAACCTATGATCGTCGTGGAGATTACGCCTATGCGCTGAACATCGTAGGGGATATACGACGCCGCCAGAAACGCCTCGAAGAAGCACGGGCCGCCCACACCGAAGCGCTCGAAATCCAGCGACATAACGGGGAGCAATACGAAATCGCGGCGACGGCCAACTGGTTAGGAACAGCCTTGCGCCAGGAAGGTCAGCTGAATCAGGCGCTATATTGGGGAGAAAAAGGCCTGGCGCTGCGCGAGTCTCTGAGCACGGATTACGAAACCGGCCTATCGCTCATCGACGTGGGCGCCACGCAGTGGGCGCTGCACCACGTGGACCAGGCCGCCAACCTTTGGAAACGCGCGCTGGAAATCTTCGAAGAAGCGCATGCACAATACGAACAGTCGCAGCTGCACTGCTATCTGGCCCTGGTCGCAGAGAAACGCGGTGATCACACACACATGCTTGACCATCTCGAGCGGGCGTTCACGCTGGCGCTGGGCTTCGAACATGGCCGGCCGAAACGCTGCCTTCACTTCTTCATCGAAGACGCCGCCTGGATCGCCCCTTTGCTGGCACACGCGGTCCGTCTGGGAATCGCGTCCGCCTGCCCTGAGTGCCTATTGCCAAGACTCGGAGAACCCGCTTTGGAGGCGCTGGTTCCCCTGCTCGACGTCCCCGAGGCTCCGGTACGGCTCAGAGCAGCAACGTTACTTGGCGAACTGGGAGATACAAACGCGCTCCAACAGCTCGCCAAACGCCAACATGATCCAGACCCAGCCGCGCGAAATGCCATCAGGAGCGCCATCGATAAGCTCCTCGCCCGCCCGGCGCCCCCGCTGTTCATAGACTGTCTCGGACGCCTGCGCGTCTGGCAGGACGCGCCACAGACCCCGGCCGGTCGCCGTGAAATCACCACGTGGGAACGATCGGCGGCGCGGGCAGTCTTCGTCTATCTCTTGATCCATCGTCCCAACCCAGTTCCCATGGAACAGCTAACGGGCACATTCTGGCCTGATAGCAGTCCCAACGCCGGGCGCAAAAACCTGCATCAAGCTGTAGCAGCCCTGCGACGAGCGCTGGAACCCGAATTAGGCCGGGGGATGCCGTCACGCTATCTGGTCGTCAATGAAGGCGCCTATGCCCTACAGCTCCCGGCAGCTTCTCAAGTCGATTTCGAGGAATTCGAACGCCGGATCACGCCGTTGCTGTCAGCAAATACTCATGCTGAGATTTCCCAACTCGAAGAGGTTCTGGAATTATATCAAGGACCTTTCCTGATCGAGTGGTTGTATGAAGATTGGACCATCGTACGGCGAGAATGCCTGCAGGTGAAGTATCTGGCGGGACTGCACAAACTCGCACAAGGGCATTTGACAGCGCGAAGCCTGGAAGCTGCCATCGAGGCAGCAAACAAGGCCTTGAGCATCGATCCCTGGAATGAAGAAGCCACACTGTTGATAATGAAAGCATACAGTCTGGGATCCAATGTCGCTGCGGCGTGTCGCGCTTACGAGCAGCTACGCGCCACTCTGGCAAGAGATCTGGACTTACCTCCCGCCGAAGAACTCACCGCATTCTACGAAACGCTCCACCGGCGCCGTTGAAGTCCAAACCATCCTTACGTTAGAGACCATAGCCGGGTCACTTTTCGCTTTAACGTCCGAAAATCTGTAATCCTGGTCCTCTGTCACCCGTTTGTCACCCATCTCCGGTATCCTGAGCCTACATCATGCTCCTTACAGGAGGGCAGGTGATGGAAAAACGGGAAACCTTTGTCTTGAACTTAGTCTACGATCCGCAACACAGCGCAGACCTGCGAGGACATCTCAGGCATATCGCCAGTAATCGGGAAGTCATATTCCACGATCTGCCAGAGCTCATCGATCTGCTGCACGGACTCATGACCATCGAACGTCTGGATAATCGAACGCGGCAAGCAATTGTGGAGTAAGACAGCTCAAAGAACTATCCAAGGAGGCTATCATGATAGAGAATTCGAGGGCAAAACACTCATGGTGTTCATTGCTGGTTTCCGCCGTGATGATTGTGTTAGTAGTCCTGACGCGCCTCAGCCCCGCACCGGTGAAGGCCGCCATCTCCGGCGTGCAACAAACACCGGCAGCCACGCAGGTCACGGATGGAGAGAGTGTGATAGTGCAATGGCAGCAGACCCAGGCATGTACCGGGGGCCAGGTCTGGTATTGGGTCGACGATCCCGAACACACACATAACCTCTTTGCTTCCGCAACACGCTCCGGCGCCGGGCCCTATACCTGGACCGCCACGATCCCGGCGCAAAGTACTGAACAGACGGTGGAATACCAGGTTCAGAACTGGGGGAACTGCACGGAGGAGTACGACGCCAACACAGGCCGTTTCTATGGCTACGGGGTAAACGCCAATGCCACACAAACATTTCATACAATCCACGTAAACGGGGATGGCGCCGACTGGCGCGGGAATGAGATACTCGGCAGCGCCAGCGGCGTACAGGTCGCCTTTACCTGGGATGCGGATTATCTCTACATCTGGTTCGAAGGCGGCAATGCCAACTCCGATAGGTACAACGTCTTCATCGACGTCAACCCGACCTCCAATGAAGGCGCCACCGCCACATTTGCCAGCGCACAATTCCCGGCCAACGCGGCCCCAGAATTTGCCATCCAATGGCGTGGGGATACCAACGATTTCTGGTTCGCCGCCGGCGACGGATCGGGATGGACCGGCGGACAACAGGCCAGCAGCTGGAATGGCTCACTGTATGGCGATGACAGCGGGCAGTCGCCCGGCGCCGTCGAGCTCCGCATCCAGCGCAGTGCAGTGGGATTGGCAGATACCGGCGACCCCTTCGCCGTCTTCCTGACGATCTCCAACAACAGCGATCAGCTGTGGAGTGCTTTCCCCTCTACTAACCCCCAGACGACGCCATCTCAGCTGACCACCGCACGCTATTGGTACGCCAGCAAGGCGACAATGGCGCCTGATGAAGACAGCTTCGATGCACCTTTCGGCGGTGTGAAGCTCCTCGACGCTAACGACAGCTGGGTCGCTTACAATCACGCGCGCGCCACTGCCTGGGCCAATGACCGGTGGTGGGCATTACACCTGGACGGTTCCGGAGACGGCAATCCGGATGCCCTGGTGCTGCGCTCATCAACCGACGGCGCGAGTTGGAGCAGCCCTACCACCATTTACCGGCCCAACACCAATACACAACAAGACCTCTCCAATTTCAATCTCTGGGTAGAGGATAACCTCCTGCACGCCACGGTCGTTGATTTCGAAAGCGACCGGCTGATTTACGTGCGAGTCGACATCTCAGACCCCAACACCCCGGCGCCGGGCGCGGCGCGCGTGGTGAAAAGTTTTGGGAGCGACGTCCTAGAAGCAGGTAATACCGTCGCCCTCACCCGGGGGCAAGGGCGTACCTTGTGGGTCGCCAGTTCGCACCGCAATGGCGCAGCCGAAGACGCGCGGTTCTTCTATTCTACCAACGGCGGCGTCAACTGGACACAGACCGGAACGAGCGCCCCGACCATGAGTGATACCAACCTCGCAATCCTGGTTCCGCTCGACCAGGGACGAATCATGGCGATTGGCTCACAAAGCGACGCCACCTTTCATTACAGTATCTGGAACGGCCTGGATGATTGGAGCGATTGGGCAGTGATTTCACCCAATGCGAACACGGGGATTGCCGGATACCTGCACGCAGCCAGTGCAGTAGCCGATGCCGCCGGTAACGTAACCTTCGTGTGGGCCGCCGAGACGGGCGCCGGTACAGGGACGCCGGATACACTGCGCGTCTTCCGGTACACAAACGCCCCCGGGGTCTGGCAACCGGTCGCCGACCTCACAGTCTCCGACAGCAATACGGCGCTCGATATGCCAACCGTTCACATATCTGCCAATGGTGATCTGTACGTAGCCTACAAACAGACCAACGGCAGCGCCGGCGCCTATTATTGGGCCAAATCCGAAGACAACGGGGCGACCTGGGACCCGGCGCGCAAAGTGGGTTATAGCCAGACAGACCTTCTCTATTGGGGATCGACTAACTACACCAGCGATCGCTTCGTCGGACTGCTGTTGCAAGACACCAGCAGCGGCACGCCGGTTGACAATCCCATGTTCGCTCTGCTGGATGTTCTCACCGCTCCCAACACCCCTGAACCTCTGGCGCCGTTCGACCACGCCCTGATCTCCAATGCCACGCCGGAAATCACCTTCGGCACACAAGATCCGGGAGCCGACAACGTGCGTTACCAGATTCAGATCGGCGAGGATACCGCCTTTTCGTCCCCAACCATCGACGACCTCTCTTCCCCGACCAACGGCGCCTTTTACGATACCGTTGCCGGTACTTCGGTTGATCCGTTCGCCAGCGGGCACATCATCCGCTACACACCGCAAGTTGCCCTGGCTGAAGGGGAAACCTATTATTGGCGCATCCGCGCCCGCGATCCGGAGGGCAGCGACACCTGGAGCGGCTGGACCACGCCCCGCGCTTTCACCATCGACAGCGCGGCTAACGTACCGGCCTGGTTCCAGACCGCAGCCGGCCAATTTGCACAAAACCGGCGCGAGAGCGCCGCAGTCGCAGGCGATCAGGTCGTCACCGCGAAAACCGCCACGTTCACGTTGAGCAACGGCAGCAACGACGCCTACGACGACAGCAGCACGTACGATTATCTGACAACCGCTCTTCAGCTGGGGCACGATGCGACGAATGGCTCTGCCGTGACCGGGGTGCGTTTCCCACGCGTGACCTTTCACAAGGAACCTTATCTCGATTGGGTAGAGGATGCCTATCTCCAGATCACCAACCAAAGCGCCCAATCCGGAACCCCGGCGACCCTGGACATCTACGCCGACGCCCGCCACGATGCTCCCGATTTCGCCAGCGAGGACCGCAAACCATCTACAAGGACGCCCACCTCTGCACATGTAGCATGGATCCTCAATGATCCCTGGCAACTGGAAGGCGCAGTCATTCGCTCGCCCAACCTACGAGATGTTGTGCAAGAAATCGCCAGTCTGGAGAACTGGGATGGAGACGCCAATCCCAATCCCCTGGCCCTCCTGATCGCCAACGATACAGGCAGTGAGGGACGCGCAATGACGGCTTTCGAGGGCGACGCCGATAGCGCCGCCCAATTAGTAGTGACGGCCCAGGACAACCTCTCGATCGGTATCCTCGAATCGCCCCCCATCGTCTTCGCCGACACCTTCGGAACCGGATCCTGGGGCCAGGTCTTCTGGACCGCCGAGACGCCGCATGCCTCTGCAGTTTACCTGCAGATCTACTACGAAGACGAGAACGGCCAGGTGCAAATGGCGCCCATCGCCGATCTGCCCGGCAACAACAGCAATGGCGGTAGGGGCTTCTTCCCGGGGAACACCTTCAAGCAGACACATTTTGTGGATTTAAGCGGCCTGGATCCAAGCGCGTACCCAGTCCTGATATTGCGCGCGACCTTGAGTTGGGGCAATAATCCCGCCGGGACGCACGCGCCCACCTTCTTGGAATGGGGACTCACCGGCGACGATGGCACGGCCAGCGATACCGGCGTGAGCCGGTCAATCTCCACGGAACCAAACGCAACCTACAACTTCGGTCTCACCGGCCTCGCGGCGCGCTTCGATGACCCGCCAGAAACACCCTGCACCATGACCGTGCACGTCTACCGGCATCAGGAATTCGGCGGCGACGACGCCACGATCGACCGGTATTGGGACGTGACCACGGATTGCACGCCCGGCGCCTACGAAGCCATCCTCAATCTCAGCTACACACAGGATGAGTACGCAGGATGCACCAGCGGTTGTCCCGCCGAAGATGCCCTGCTCTACAAACATTGGAACGGGACGGGGTGGGACATCCAAGACGGCGATGTCGGCGTGGCCCTGGCTCATCACCCCGAAGCAAATGTGGCGACCGTGACCAACGTCAAGCAGTTCAGCCCTATCACGTTGGGCGGCGGCGCGCCCACAGCAGCCACACTCACACAGTTCACGGCCCAACCATATCACGAAGGCGTCCTGATCCGGTGGGAAACCGCCCAAGAGATCGCTACACTGGGCTTCAACCTTTATCGAAACACACAGAGTGACGCAGCGTTGGTACGCCTCAACGACGCCCCGATTCCGCCCCAGGCGCCGGGTATGGCCTTCGGCGCAGCCTACACATGGGAAGATGCCGGCGTCATGCCCGGTCAGACGTACACCTATTGGCTTGACGTTCTCGATGCCGGGGGTTCAGTCGCCCGTCACGGTCCCATCGTCGTCGAGACCGGCGGTCCGGCAGCGACCGTCTTCTGTGCGCTAAATGTCCAACGCCCCGCTTTCATCATCCCACTATTGGGAATCTTCGCTATCGCCATCTACATCCTGCATAGAAAACCATAATCGACCTTACTCCAATCACAAGCACCCACTCCGGTACCGGAGCGGGTGCTTATTTTTTAGCTCCACACTCACTCGGCAGAGCATCAAATTGCACTACAGTAGCTTAATCAAACTTCATCCTAACCTATAAGCTATGCATACATTGTTTTGTACTTATGTATTAAAGAATTATTAACAATACTACCGGCTATTTATAACTAAACTATAACTATATTTGTGAAACATCTATAATCAGCTGTAAATACGGTTGACATTCCCCCTATACAGATATATAATTGAGAAGAGAAAAGCATAAAGACTATTCTGGAGTCTGCCTTCCATCAAAGCAATCAACAATTCCCCAAGGCAGATTCTTCATGTTATTTCCTACAAATGAGCCATACCCGCAGGTGGCGATGGTAACGGCGCCAATGCACACCAGGATGCCGGGGGTTCATCATTCCTGAGGTAAAACAGAGAAAGGAGGCGATCAACGAAAAACTACCTTGGACGCATCCGATGTTGAATGATAACTGCTTGTGAGGAGGGAATGATGCAAAAGTACCGAAAATCCTACGTTGCGTTGATCATCACAGCCATCATCATTGCACTACTATCCGGATCCCTGCCCGCCATGGCAGATCCCGGCACGATCGAAGTGAGCCAACCCGAAAGAGTCACGGACAGCGGATACTATGAACGAGGTCAATCCATTATCTATGATGGGACCGACTATTGGCTCTTCTACGGACGGTCGGATAGTGTGACCGGCAACTATGACAACACAAATCCCGACGTCAATGACTACAAGGTATATTTCAAAAAAGCCGCCGATGTTTCTGGATTGGCGTCGGCGTCGCCGACTCTCATCTCGGGCGTCGCCAGCAATGCCAACTCCTATTTGGGTGAAACCGGCGCAGCCCACTTTGGCGGAGAGACTTGGGCCTTCGCCACCATCGACACCGGTGATCCCACGAAGAAAGCGGAACTCTACGGGTGGTGGACCAGTGATGGCGGAGCCACATGGAACGAAGTGGGCCCGATACTCAGCGGACTCAGCACCGGCCAAGCGCATCATGATGAAATTGTCTTCGATGGCAAACTGTGGGTGTTGGAAGGGTCCGGTAACTTCACGACTATGCATTCCACTACCCCCAAGACAGGAAGTTGGAGCACACCGCTGGTGGTAGATGCATCCCCATCGATCACCGGTGGATTGGCGCATTTCTTTGTGGATGGATCGGATCTGTATCTGGCGGCCTACTCCAACGGCAAGAACTACATCTACAAGTACAACGCTGGCGGCCCGCAGTGGGACAAAGTCGATGAAGTAGCGCCTCCGGAGAAATATGATCCAACGCTATTCAAAGTAGGCAGCACCTACGTCTTCGTGCAAGCCCCGTGGGTTTCCGATGGCACGCCTGGAGGCCGGCAATATCTTATCGCCTGGGCAAACAGCACGCTAGACGGTTCGTTCTTCGATGGTGGGCCGCTTGCGGTCACAGAGGGCCGGTACGGTACCAATTCTTGGATAGACATGTGGCCTATTGGTTTCACCGATGACAACGGCGATAGCTACCTATTCTATACTTCAGAGCGAGATCAACCCAGCGCTGAAGGCGCCGGTAACATCTGGTACCTGAAAGTAGATTGGGACGTTGAGCGCGCTCACTACACCTACATTCAAGAAGCTATTGGGGCCGCCGGCGATAACGATACGATTCAGGTTCACAACGGCCAATACAATGAGTCTAATATAACTGTTGGCAAGAGATTAACCATCCAAGGCGAAACACGAACTGGCGTCATCATCGCTCCACAAGCCGAGGATACAGGGGACATTGGAACCACTTTTGCTGGCAGCTACCAACACGGATTCATGGTGATTGCAGATGATGTCATCATCAAGAATCTCACTATCGATGGTTCGGCAAATAACCTGGCCAATGGGGGAACGCTTCCCAACCACTACAACTTCCGCGTCGGAATTCTCAACTATGCAGATGGTGATGAAGGATACCATCGGCTACGAATTGAGGATGTAAACGTAACTCATATCCGCCGGCGTGGCATCGCACTCTATCCAGGTACCACTTCAGGACACATCGTTACCGGTTGCGAGATCGATGGGATTGAGTATCAAAACGCGATCATGTGCGCAGGGTATGACGTGACCATTTCCAACAACCAAATCAACGATGCCGGAAACGGTATCAGCCTCTTTCCCACGCTTGGCGAAGCAGATAGTGGTAGTTTCACCGTCACGAACAATACAATGACCAACATCGGGGCCGCTCCGGGACGGTATTACGGCACGCTGTGGCCTGTCAATGCTATCTACTACCGTAACCCTAATTACGACAAGACGGTCACAATCACCGGAAACATCATCCAGAATCTAGGTGATGGCGGCATCGATATGCCCGGCGCCATTGGAATGTATATCTACAATGCGGACGCCGCCAGCTTGATCAGCAACAACACCATAGATACTACGGGTGTAGATGACAACTGGGGTATCTATTTAGGCGGATGCGCTGGCACAACTGTATCAAGCAATAACTTCACCATGGATGGAAGCGACAGTGGCATCTACCTGGGACGTGGTCACCCGACACCAGGTCTCGTTGTGCCAAACGTTGTTACTAACAACAGCTTCTCAGCTACTGGAAGCACCAGTTCCTGGACGCCACCGACGCCAGGGAGTCGCGCCGAACAAGTGGATGGTGCAGCCATTGTTCAATCGGATGATGGCTACGTGTTCTGGATGGTAGAAAACCCCTATCACACCATGAATAGTATCACCGGCAATACGATTGACGGCTTTGCCATAGGCCTCCTCATGCTCGGAAACGGACACAATGGCGCTGCCCCACAGAATGTAGGCGCAAGTATTGGGGGGAACAATCCCAGTGACAGTAATGACATCGTCAATTGCGGAACCGCCATCCGAATCGTGGAAACAGATGGCGCCACAGGCGGCCACCTGGCAACGGCTACAATCACGAGAAACAGCACCTCCATTCACAACAACACGATCGGAATCGACGTCGATGGCGGCGCAGCGACGATCGAACACAACACCATCACGGATAATGTCACCGGTATCCTGATCCACAACGCGGGAACCGCCACTATCCAGCAAAACAACATTTCCGGTAACACAAGCTTTGGCACAAACAACACCACAGGAGCAGATATTGACGCCAGATACAACTGGTGGGGCGATGACAGCGGGCCTGGAGACCAGGGACCCGGCAGCGGCGACGGCGTGTCCGCGAACGTGGCGTACTCCCCCTGGCTGGGCAACTGGCCCGATACCCCGTCCAGCAACACCTTCTACGC
>JAFGNR010000228.1 GCA_016926915.1 Anaerolineae bacterium | reverse complement strand
GCCTGAACCTTCGCGTGATCAAATCAAGGAGAAAAAGAATGACGACCGGAGCAAACCCGCGTTCTCTCAACACAACGGCCAAAATTGTCGCGCTTCTCACCCTGGCGATGACGGTCTTGGCCCCCTTTAGCATGATCTACGTTCCCTCCACCCTGATCGTGCCGGGAGATGCCGCCGCAACCGCCGCCAACATCGCGGCGTCAGACACGCTGTTTCGCCTCAGCATGGCGAGCGACGCCCTGGTCTTCTTAATCGAAATTGCGCTGATCGCCGCACTCTACGCCCTGCTCAAGCCGGTCGACAAAACCCTTTCCCTGGCGGCGGCGTTTTCCAGGCTGGCGATGACCGTCGTGCAGAGCGTCAATCTGCTCAACCGTTTCATCCCGCTACAGCTTCTGAGCGGCGCCGATTACCTGACCGTATTCGAAACCGGCCAGCTGCACGCGCTCGCGCTCCTGTTCTTGAACCTTCATGACTCGGTCGCGCTGATTTGGGGCTTATTCTTCGGCCTGCACCTCGCCTTCCTGGGCTACCTGGTCTACAAATCGGGCTATATCTCCAAAATCCCGGGCCTCCTGTTGATCGTGGCGGCGTTCTGCTACCTGATCCAGAGCTTTGGGAACCTGCTCTTCCCCCAATACGCAGCACTATTCACCACAATCGGCTTCCTCTCGATGGTTGAATTGGCCTTCCCCCTATGGCTGCTTATCAAGGGAGTCAAGGAACCTCGCTAACAAAAGCCTGATCTCAGGGATCGACAGCGCCGCCATGCGCAGGGCTAACCGCTGGCAGCTGATGGCTGCCGGCTGAGAGTCATTCATGGTACGAAGCCAGGATTTCAGCAAGGCGACCGCCTACGTGGGACTTAGCCTCGCGGTGTTCGGATATTGCTTCTGGATTCCCGGCGCCGGCGCGATTTTTCGCTCCTGGGCGCCTTTGGCGGCGCGACCTGGTCCGGGCTAATGGGGCGGGGCCTCTACCGTCTGGGACGGCCTGCCCGGATGTGAAGCAGGCGCCGGCGGTGCGGACCGCTCAACAGCCAGATGAAAAGCAACCTGGGCTGGCGTGCGTGACGGTTTGGGGAAAACCGCCACGCATGCGTTTCACAGCCCGGAAAGTCTGCACGACGTCAAAGACGGGGATCTGGCGATCCCGTCAAAACAACAAGAGTGCATATCCTTGACGCACTTGGCGTCTTGGCGGTTCTCCTGCACGGGTCTCTTGACAGAGCTCGCTTCCATGTTACAATGCAATCGATTGCAATGCTGCAGGAAGCCGAATGAACAAGAAGATCGTTCAGACCCTTGAGGATATCGCCCGGTTGGCCAACGTCTCCACATCGACGGTCTCGCGCGCCTTGAATGACAGCGCGCTCATCAGCCAGGAGACCAAAGCGCGCATTCAGGCCATCGCCCGGGAACACCATTTCCGCATCAACGTTCCGGCCCGCAATCTCCGCCTGGGCCAGAGCCATACCGTGGCCTTTGTCGCCCCGGTCTATTCCCCGCAGTTTTCCTCCGAGGAAGACCTGTTCGGGCTGGAGATGTTGAGCGGCATCGGGCGGGGGCTGCATGCCCTGGGCTACGATCTTCTCGTGGTGCACGCCAATCCCAACGACGCAGCATGGGCGCACGCCTATCTGGATAGCGGGCGCGTAGACGGCTTCATCCTGCTGACCACACCCCACACGCAATCGCACCTCGAAGCCCTGGTCGAGATAGGCGCGCCCTTCATCGCCTGGGGCGTCCCGGCGCCGGACCTCACCTACTGTTCGGTAACCGGGGACAACATCGCGGGAGGCAGACTGGCGACCCAACACTTGATCCAGCGAGGGCGGCAACGCATTGCCTTCCTGGGAGGGCCAGACGCCTGTTTGACGGTGCAGCACCGTTTCAAGGGCTATGAGCAGGCTTTACAGGCTGCCGGACGCAGCGTGGCCCCCCGGCTGCTGGCCTACGGCGATTATTCTTACGCTTCGGGAGTTGACGCCATGGAGCGTCTGTTGGCGCAAGCGCCAGATCTGGATGCGGTCTTCGTCAATAGCGATCTGATGGCAGTCGGCGCGCTCACCGTCCTCCAACAGCACGGCAAGCGTGTGCCGGAGGACGTGGCCGCCGTCGGCTATGACGATTTACCCATCGCCATCTACAACAATCTGCCCCTCACCACAATACGACAGGACCTTTCTCTGGCCGGCAGACTGCTGGCCCAAAATCTGATCCAGTATATTCAAACCGGCGTGGTCACCAATGTCACATTTCCGGTGACGCTGGTGATTCGAAAATCAACCTGAACCCGGGCCTGCCGTTTTTTTGTAGGTTGGAATGCAATCGATTGCAACAAGGAGGCGTGCGCCGCAGGGCGCGCAGAGACTGTACGCGGGGAACGTGAAGAAGTGATAGGGAGATACACAGAGATGGGGCAAGCTTCCCAAAGCGTTTTCTTTATATTTCCTCTGTGGCTTTGTAGTGAATCAGGGGTCATACTCAATTCGAGAAAGGAGCTCTCATGAACACGATGGACAAGACAGGGATAGGCGCAGCCGTTCCACCGGAAACCGGCGTCGCCGGGCGCGTCGCGGCGCTCTTGGCGCGCATGAGCCTCGCAGAAAAGGTGGGGCAGCTGGCGCAGATCAGCGGGGCGGACTTTATGCCGGGACCCAAGGCCGAAGAACTCATCCGCAAAGGCGGGGCGGGATCGGTGCTGTGGCTGAATGACACCCGGCGGTTCAACGAACTGCAGAAGATCGCCGTGGAAGAAAGCCCCTTGGGGATTCCACTGCTCTTCGCGCTGGATGTGATCCACGGCTACCGGACGATCTTCCCGGCGCCGCTGGCGATGGCGGCCTCGTGGGATCCGGCGGTGGCGGAAGAGGCCCAGGCTGTGGCCGCCAAAGAAGCTCGCGCCGCCGGGATACACTGGACCTTTGGCCCGATGGTGGATATTGCGCGGGATGCCCGCTGGGGACGCGTTGTAGAAGGCGCCGGCGAAGACCCCTATCTGGGGGCGGCAATGGCAGCCGCACAGGTGCGCGGGTTCCAGGGAACGGACCTGGCGGACCCGGAGCGGGTGGCGGCCTGCGCCAAGCACTTCGCCGGGTACGGGGCGGCAGACGGCGGGCGCGATTACGACCCGGTCTACCTGCCCGAAGCCCACCTGCGCAACGTCTACTTCCCCCCCTTCCAGGCCGCCGTGGAAGCCGGCGTGAGCACCTTCATGAGCGCCTACATGGATCTGAACAACGTCCCGGCCACCGGCAACCGCTGGCTGCTGCGGGATGTGTTGCGAGAGGAATGGGGCTTCGAAGGGTTCGTGGTCAGCGATGCGCTTGCAGTCGGGAATCTGGTCATCCAGGGCTACGCCCGCGACAAGCGCGACGCCGCCCGGCGCGCCCTGGAGGCCGGTCTGAACATGGACATGGCCTCAGGCGCCTACCTGGAGAACCTGGTCGATTTAGTGCAAGACGGAACGCTCTCGATGGACCAGCTCGACGAGATGGTGCGCCCCATCCTGACCCTCAAGGTGCGCATGGGGTTATTCGAGCATCCCTACACGGATGAAACGCGGCTGGAAAAGGTGGTCGCCCTGCCGGAACACCGGGAAGCTGCGCGGCGCGCGGCTCAGCGCTCGATGGTGCTGCTGCGCAACGAAGGCGGGATCCTGCCGCTCTCGAAGGATTTGGAGAACGTGGCCGTGATCGGCCCGCTGGCCGATTCGATGGAAGCCACCGAGGGGTCGTGGATGGTCTTCGGCCACGAGCCGGCCGCGGTGACCGTCCTGCAGGGCATCCGCGCCAAACTGCCGGGAGCAAAGATCGCCTACGCGCCGGGACCGGAGATCCGCCGGGATATTCCTTCCCCCTTCGATGAGATGCACGCCGGGACGAAGAAGCCGGTCCAGACGCCAGAAGCCGCCGAGGAAGCTTTCCGGACCGCGGTGGAAACGGCGCGAGGCGCCGACTTGGTGATCATGGTGCTCGGCGAAAACGCCAACATGGCCGGAGAATTTGCGTCACGCGGTTCGCTGGATCTGCCGGGGCAGCAAGAAGCGCTGCTAAAGGCCGTGAGCGCCCTGGGCAAGCCCGTGGCGCTGGTACTGCTGAACGGGCGCCCGCTGAGCATCAATTGGGCGGCGGCGCACGTGCCCGCCATCCTCGAGGCGTGGGAGCCGGGAACGGAAGGCGGGCATGCCGTGGCAGACATCCTCTTTGGCGATGTAAATCCGGGCGGCAAACTGCCGGTGTGCTTCCCGCGCAGCGGCAGCCACGCGCCGCTCTACTACGCGCGGACGCTGACCCACGCGCCCGAGACCAGCCCCATGTATCGCTCGCGCTACTGGGATAGCCCAACGACCCCACTATATCCCTTTGGCTTTGGCCTGAGCTACACCACCTTCGCGATCGCCGATCTGAACCTCTCGGCGCAGCAGGTGCAGGTGGGCGATACGGTGACCGTGACCGCCAGCGTGACCAACACCGGGCAAGTCGCCGGAGATGAGGTGGTCCAGCTGTACATCCACCAGCGGTGGGGAAGCGATTCGCGCCCCATGCGCGAGCTGAAGGGCTTCGAGCGCGTCACGCTCCAACCCGGCGAGACCAAGACCGTCGTCTTCCACCTTGGCCCGGACGAACTGAAGTATTGGAGCACCCAGGCCAACGGGTGGATTCAAGAGGCGGCAGCCTTCGATGTCTGGGTGGGCGCCGACGCGCTGGCCACGCTCCACGCGGAGTTCGAGGTTGTGGGCTAAGCATGCGCCTTGATCGTGCAGGTGGGACGCCCATTCACGCCTAATCAGGGGCGTCCCACCTTTCCCTTCGTGGAGTGGAACATGGAAAGCAAAACCAAAAACAGAAAGACACGAGAGCAGATTGAGCAGCTGGCAGCCCGCGCTTTCAATGGCATAGGGCTTGCCGCTGGTGAAGAGGCTATCCGTGAGCTCAAAGAGGGGTGGTTCAACGCTGCCTATACCGTCCGGCTGGCCGGTGGCCGGGAGGTCATCCTCAAGATCGCGCCGCCGCAAGACGCCGAGGTGATGACCTACGAAAAGAACCTCATGGAAACCGAAGTTACCGCCATGCGCCTGGCCCGCACAAACCCGGCCATTCCGGTTCCCGAAATCTACTTCTACGACCCGACCCGGGATCTGTGCGACGCCGGCTATTTCTTTATGGAGAAACTGGCCGGGGACAATCTCGACCACGTCAAAGCCTCCCTGCCCCCGGAGATGCAGGCGGAAATCGAATTCCGGATTGGCGAAATCATTCGGGAGATCAACGGGTTTACCGGCGACTATTTCGGCTATCCGGGCAATAGCGATCTGCGCAGCGAAACCTGGAGAGCGGCGTTCATGAAGATCATGGATTCTGTGCTGGAAGATGGTCGCAGGAAAGACGTTGACTATGGCTTCAGCGATGAAGAATTCCGCGCCGCCATCCTGAAGCATGCGCCCGCGCTAGAGGCGGCGACCACGCCTCGTCTCGTGCATTGGGATGCATGGGATCCCAACTTCTTTGTCAAAGACGGCAAGATCACAGGTCTCCTCGATTTCGAAAGAGCCCTGTGGGCCGACCCATTGATGGAAGCGCAATTCAGGCCGTTCTTTGGCGAGGGCGTCACCCACAGCATGCGCGGTTATGGCAAAACCACCTTCACCTTCGAAGAGGAACAGAGATCGCAGCTCTACACACTGCACCTCGCCCTGGTGATGGTCACGGAATGCTTCTATCGCGACTACGACACCGATTTCGTGTACAAGTTCGCCAAGACGATGCTGAACACCACCATGGCGTGGCTGGAAGCCAACTGAGCCTAGCCAGTTCCTTCCCGAAGTCATCAAGGCACAGGCTGTTGCCTGTGCCTTTACCCTCTCAACCCGTGTGGACTAGCGGGCGTTCCCCAGATTTCCGACAAGAGCCAAAATGAAAGGTAGTCCCAAACAGCACGTGATGGCGCCTAGAAGCAGAATCCCAATCGCCAACGCCTTCCCCATGAAACCGCTGAAGATGTCCGCCAATGCGTACCCCGGCGTCTGTTTGCGCTTGATGGGTTTTGGGTAGGTGGCATTCCCGATTGCGTCTCCTTCCAGCTCATCTGACAACTGCGCCAACTTGGCAGCATCGTACAAAACGATCGTAGGGGAGAAATCTTCAGCTTCACGACGTGCATTGGCAGTGAAGCGACTGGTGGTTACGAAAAAGCCCAGGTCAACCCTTTCACGCACCATTGCCCCCCGAAAGTCTCGGATGGCTGAGGCGCCAACTGGATTGGTATAACGCTTACACTGCACCAGTCCCCGGCGCCCGTTCTTCTCTACAATGAGATCAACACCGCCATCGGCGGTTTTTCCGGTATGGAGCACATCGCAACCAAACTTCTGAAACAGCGCGCCGATGTAGAGTTCGAACTCTGTCGGTGAAAGCCTCATCCACTGCTGCGTTCTACCCACGACAAGAGCCCGGCGATAGCTATCGCGATAAGCCGCCTCTCGTCTGGTCCACGCTTGCAACTTCTTGCTCAGTTGATCGAGGTCGCGTGATAGTTTGTGCCGTCTTCGTGCCATGTTCCCTACTCCGTGAACATAGCCCGGTTTGTGGTTGACAAGTTGGCAAACAAAAAGCCCCAGTGATGGGGCCTAGTGGGCGAGCAGAGACTCGAACTCTGGACCTCACGGATGTGAACCGTGCGTACCACTCCACAATCTAAAGGCCGCACGGTAGCGCCTTTTTTAGCATCCGTGCGGCCCCCTTCAGATAGCATCCGTGCAGACTACAGCCCCCAAGTATCCACCGGATCGGCACGCTGGTGAACTGCTTCACAGTCTTGTGCGGCGACATGCGCATAGTGTTTAACCATGCGCAAATCGGTATGTCCCAGAATTGCCTGCAACGTGAGTACATCCCCTCCGTTCCTCAAATAGTTTACTGCAAACGTGTGTCGAAAGCGATGGGGATGCACACCGCTGAGGCCAGCGCGTTGTCCAGTTCGCAACAACATCTTCCGCAATACGCCGCGGTTCATGGGTCGGGGATTCTCAAAATCGACTACAAACACCCGTGCGGTCTCAGGGCGTTCCTCTGAAAATTCTGTTAGATAACGCCATAGGGCACGCTGGGTACGCGTTCCAAAGAAGACTAGGCGTACCTTGGAATCACGTCCCTTTCCTTTCCCGGCGACGCGCAATTGTCGCCGTTTGAGATCGAGGTCAGTGAGTCGCGCAGAACAAAGCTCCGAGGCTCGAATCCCAGAGCTTAGTAACAATTTGATGATAGCCCGATCGCGGATTGCCGTGGGACGCCGCCGGCGTACTGTATGCCGCCCATCGCCACTCCCCACCGCCTGCTGAACGTAGTCGCAGGCCCGTAGTAAAGCGGTCACCTCCTCACGCGTGAAGGTTTCGATGGCTGGACGATCATATTCCGGACGCTCGATGCTCTTGAGATGATGCTCCTCAGTATATCCGAGCCGGGTGGCCCAAGTATACAGAGCGCTCAAATCGGTGTGCACGTTACACACCGTTTTGGCGCTGAGTCGCCCAGAACGCGCAGCTGCGCCTCCCAAGGGCTGCTCTTGCAGCCAAGCCAGAAACTCCACCCAGATCTCGCGGCTGATTTCCTGCAGCAGCGGGTCACCATACCCACGTGCCACCAGAAACGCCTCTACCTTAGCAAAAGTGCCCCGGTAGTTTCTCAGTGTGTGAGGGCTCTTGCCAGCGGCTTCCTTTTCCAGCAAGAAGCCCGTGATAGCTTGCGACAGACGTAGATGTAGGGGTTTCATGATGCACTCTCCTGTGTAGTTGTAGATACGCCGCAATCTACATATCGCCAACTAACAATATGACAAGTTACGAGTGCCCAATTTAGCTATTGACAAGTGTAAATAACTGTGATAAGATTAGATTGTACTTTACAAGCGTCAATGACTAACAGAAAAAAACGGCCCCACTCACGCCGCAAACGTAGAGTGAGGCCTACCCCAAGCCGGAACAGGCGGCCCAGGGATGCCTTCATCATAACAGAAAGCAAATCCCCCGTCAATACCGGCGGGGGATTTTTAGTATCAATTTCCCGGGAAATGAAAGGAGATTCCATGAACAGACTGCGTTATAAAATTCTAACGGCTTCTTCGGTTGGCGAACTTGTGGACCAGGTCAACGATGCTCTCGCCGAGGGTTGGTCGCCGTTGGGTCCGCCCCAAATCTCAATCATCGAAGACCATACCGGTGATTGGCCCATCAGAGAAACTTTCTGCTTCCAAACTGTCGTTGCGCCAGAGATCCAAACCGGGGAGGTTTTCTAATGTGGACCGCTGAGGACGTCAAAACTTTGATATCGAAGCATTTCCTGATAAGAACACAGCAGACCCGCCGTCGCTCACCCTATCCAGTGGTGCGGGTCGACGGCGCTGATGGTCCCACGTTTTACCGCTTGGTCGAGGACGTCTCCCTGGACCAAGTGACACTAGAAAACCTGGACTCGGTCACAGATGAAGTTTACGACTATTACCTATGGATGTGCGGCAAAAATGTCATGTGCCGCGTAGTCAAGACTTTGAAGGAGTGAACGATGCCTTTACAACCAGCTCAGGTGGTCAATCCGGAGTATCCGAAACCCCAGGGAAAGCCCCTGGAGAGAAACGGATATTCAATTGCCCGGATTGACTTTGTGTTGAACCCGTGGACGAATAAATGGCGGATGCGGATGTACACCGAAGAGTTTCTCTCCACCTACGAACAGCGCTGTGTTGTAGATCAAGTAAAGGAGGATCTGAACATCGAAAATATCAAAAAATGGCTGGTTGATCGCGGCTGGACAGTGCGCGTCTGGAAAAATCTTGTGCGTTCCTGGATTGGCCAACCGATCCCCGTGAGAAGCCCACGCAAGATCAAGGAAATGCGAGAAGAGGCGAAGAACCTTTGGTACACACAGAGGATCTTACCTCCATGGGCCTTGGACGGATGGGAATATCAGGACATAGAGAACGCCAACCTGGCGCTGGTGCCCTGATGGACGAAAACGACGTCGTCGACTGGCTCCTTGAGAAGAATCTGGCGTTACTCTGCGCCGACATCCACTCCCCCCAAAAAAACACACCAGATCTCAAGAGCAGTATGACTAGCACACATAGCACACAGCAAATCGCAGAACTAAGGGCGACGATCAACGCTCTTATGGAGATTATCAAGGTCCAGAAGCGTCGTAGACCGGTGCGCCGGCACAATCGGCGTCGAGTAATCAGGAGAAGAATATGAACGATCAACTGCTGGAACGCGCCGTAATGGCGCTTGAGGGAATACTGCATGTACTTCAAGGCGACCGAGAGGCGGGTCCGAGTCTGAGACGGAACATCGATGAGTACGCCACATTTGATTGGGGAAAGATCGGCGCCCAGGTGGTGGCAAGTGATGCGTACGGCCCCACGATCGTGGTGGCGTTGGGGTGTGAGTGGAAGCGTCGCTCGCATCCCAAATTTGGAAACGACATTTGGTACAGCCGTTCTAGCGGTCGCGGTGATGACGGTGAAGTGAAATATCTCCGCCTCATCACGTTCGGAGAGGATGAGCCGGTAGAACCGCTACCAGAGAAACTGCTGCAGCGTCTTGGAAAGACTCCGCCCGCGCCGCCGTCAACCACTCAGACTCAGCAAGCGCCGCCGCCACCTACCCAGGCTCAGCAAGCGCCCGTGACCCGACCGTATGATCCCAGTACAGTGCGGCAGAAAATCATGAAATATGCCGAAGATTATAAAGGGTCGAAAAGCATCAACCCACAAAGCCTGTCTCGGATCGCCATGGTTCTGGATCAAGCCTTCGCCGGTGAAGCCGATGCCGCCGAGCGCCGGCACGCGGTCCAGGAATATCTGACCGGTCACAGATCGCTAACGTCTATGACCGCTGGGCAGATTCACGCGTTGCTACGATGGCTGAAGCCATACCAGGATGACGGTAACGCGTGGATTGCCGAATCGCTGGCCGAGCGCGAAGCGCGTCGCATTTTTAATACCCTGACGCCGTCACCTCTAGACGACTACTTTCCCCGCGAGGACGCCCCGCGTTCCTCTGCTGCGATCTCTTCTACAGATTTCTGGAAGAGATACCACGAACTCAAGGCGCAGGGCAAGATTGCCCACACATTCGATGTGATGGCAGTGGTCGAGACGGCAAAATCTGACGGAGACTGGAACGCAGCTCTCTCGGCCCTAATGATGAGTCTCAGACTATAGGGAGGTATGATGATTGACCCTCAGATACTTATGGCCGTATATGAAGAACTCGTAAGCCAAATCGATTTGCTCAACCTAGAGTACCGCGCCCGGCGCAACGAGATTCTCAGACCCGTAGCCGACGCCTTGTCCGCAGCGGAATCCGAGTATGAGGACGCGATAGCTGCTCTGGATGAAAAGCGTCAGGAGTTGGAGCAGGAATTGAAGCAATCTGTAGTCGCCACCACGCAGAGTCTGCGCGGTCAGATGTTCACAATCATTTACACCAAACCACGCGTATCGTGGAACGACAAGGCTCTAACAGGGTATGCGCTTAATCATCCAGAAATTCTCGTTTTCCGCAAAGAAGGGAAACCTTCGGCCAGCATCAGGAAAGTGAGCCGATGATGGAAGCCATCTTTAGGCGCCTGCCGCATCTCATACATCCGGAAATACCGTCAAACAAGAATGGAGAGAAGACATGGACATCTTGAAACATTTCACCTGGTCATATGCAGTGCCATCGGGAAACTATTATGGTCGCGTTGGCCTACGGGTCACCCGGGATCATCTGAAGATATTCCGTGTCCAGGGTAACCCGCTTGCCGCTCCACTGCTCATGTCTCTACTCACCAACGTCCCCGATCTCCTAGCTGAGTCCAACCGACAGGCCGTTAAGGCACGGTTTGAAAAAGGCCCCTACGTGGTTGACCGCTTTATCGGCCAGAGCGGCTGCGTCACCTGGGTGATGCGCCGCCTGGTAAACCTAGATCTGATGATAGTGCGTCGTGTGGCGCATCTCCATATCTCGATGGCTGGAAAACTCAACTCAGGTTTCTCGTGTGCTCTTTCAGATCTACCAGCGTTGATTTACAACGCGGTACGAACCTCACCGGGGAATGGCCCGAGGATCCCGCGCCGCATTGATGTAGACCAACACGAGATTGGCGAGCGCAGATTTACACTCCATGAAGAAGCTCTACCCGACCACATTTGGCAATACCAGGTGCCACATTTCACTGATGGTAGGATCGCGCTTCCGGGTGGCCAGAAAACACGGCAGCATTAGCACGCTCCTACGAGGAACGTGACGCGAAAAACCTCCTCGTGTGGCCTGCAGGCCGGCATCGGGCACCGGCCTGCAGGCGAGAGGGATAACAAAGGAGAGCCATGATCTACAAAGTTCCGCTAGAAAAGATAAAAGACAATCCGTATCAGGGCCGTGCGGCTGCCGACTACCAGGTAGACGACCTCATGCAGAGCATTGTGGAGCTGCGTCCCGCCCGCGAGGAAACGCTGGGTCTGCTTCAGGTGCCCATTGGACGTCTGGTAAACGGCTCTCAGCCGTTCAACGCCACAATCATCGGCGTAGCTGATGCCTTGCAGCGACCTAACATACACGTCCAGCTCGCCTTCGGTCATCGCAGGCTACGAGCTTTTCACAATCTGGCGCAGAGTCAGCCGGAATATGCTTGCATGCCGGTTGACATCCAGGAACTCACGGCTTTCCAGATGGCAGCGATCGCCTGGCGGGAAAATGAAGACCGCCAAGAGGTCAATGACATCGAGAAAGCACACATGATCGAAATTGCACTGAAAAATCTGGATTTAGGACAAAAGGAAATTGCCCGCGAGTGGGGCGTCACCCAGGGAACTATCTCCAATCTTTTGCGGCTCCTCACGCTTCCCCAGAAGATTCAGGATCTAGTTGCAAATGGTACGATCACGGCCAAGCATGGGCGCACGCTTGCGTCTCTAGTGGGCATCGCCTCATTAGAGAGCATGCTTGATCTAGTTTATGATGTCGGCGAGGTGCGCTCGACACGCGACCTCGCCGATGCCGTCAAGCAGTATGTGAATGTGTACACTCGCGCACTAAAAGACGTACCTTTCCCACTTGACTGGGTCCCGGAGAACGATCTGCCCGCGTGCCTTGGCTGTAAGCACAACGTGATTGTGCTCAAGCAGTCTCGTTGCGTAAAGCCTGCCTGCCAGAACGCCAAAAAAGCGCAGTGGCTAATTGAACGTGACGGACCCGAGCGCCTAGCAGTGGGGTTTAACCCGCAAGACTGGGGGCAGTCCGAACCTAGCACTTGGGACAGGTGTAACTACTGCAAGAGACGGCCTAGCGTGGTACCTGGCATCTGGCGCCGCGACCAGACGCGGTACGTGACCCCTTGGTATGCCTGCCCCGAATGCTGGCGGCGTGCCGGCGTATCTCTAGACAGCATTGAGAACTCGGAACCTGAATCGCCGCATACCGTGACCACAACCATTATGCCTGCCATCCCGGAGCCGGCAGTCACAAACTCGCCACCTGCCATCCCGGAGCCGGCAGTCACAAACTCGCCACCCGTCATCCCGGAGCCGGCAGCCACAAACTCGCCACTTGTCATCCCGGCGCCGATCACAACGGTCGTCTCGACAACTCCGGATCCAGATATCGTGTTGGTGGTCCGCATCAAAGAGCCCAACGGTGGCCAAGACCCAGACTGGCATGTCATCGCATCCATCGGACGCGATGGACAAGGTCCCTCCGACATGCGTTTTTTTAGTGATTTGGAACACGTTCAGAGTATTATCTCAGACCTACTGCACAGCTATCTGGGGTTAAAAGGAGGCAGGAAAAATGAAGAGGTATAAGTACGGGGACTACGAGTTTTTAGACAGTGAAGACCAGTTCACGCCAGAGGAAGTACGCCGCCAGTTGGCAGCGTACTTCCCAGAGGTCGCCGAGGCACGTATTGAAGAAACCGTTGGTGATGATGGCATCACCCAGGTGTCGTTCGTAAAGCGAGCAGGACGTAAAGGCTATTGTCAGTCGATACGCCCAACACTCTGCGCAGCACTAATCGTCTGCTTGCAAAATATCCCTCCTCTAGAGGTACCGGGGATTTCGCTCCTGCTGGAACTGGAAAACGCCTCTGCAGAAGAAATTGTCAATCGCCAACAGGAAATAGCAGAAGCGCTTCAGCACTTAGACTTGTTAGTGATAAACACAGAAAGACTGGTGGAGAAATGCCAGCAACTACATCCAACACCCACGCAGAACGCAATACCCGGGTTCTAACCACCATGGATGTTGCGCGTGGCTTAGCGGCCCGCCAAATACCAACATATCGCAGCATCCAGGAGCTGCTTTCATGGTTTCATCTCATTGGATCCTTCGGCGTGATATCACAGACACTGTTCCCAAATACCGATCTGCATCTTACCAAGGATCCAATCGACGCGATCACTGAGATCATCGGTTGTGTTGCATCCGATCTGTTTCCTCTAGATATGAGTTATTTAGAGGAAATGTATTGGGCGGGACAACAAATGACGCTAGTAGAGATATTCACGGCCCCTATTCCTTTTGTGGGATGGGGGATTTCTCTAGAGGAACTGATCGAGATCCCAGACTACGCTATGCCATTACTCGTATTGGCGACACAGCATCGCGAACTTGACCCCGCTGTAGCCAATATCGCGGTAGAATGGTGGGAGTATCACGGTCACCGCTGCCCAGATATGGTATGGGCAGAGGATCCATTGCGTGCTCTTGAAACCCTGGATGACTTACCGGAACCCCTCAACGGTCTGGCGACGGTTTTCCTGTCGCTGACCGAGATCGACCCCAATCCGTTTCTCACGACACCTCCTCTCTGGGAGAGGGGCTTATTTGAAGTTCAAGACTTTTATTGGCAAGTACCGGATCTGCTTTTCCTGCGGGACGCGTGGCAGGCCGCTAAGCCCCGCGTCGAAAAACTGGAAAAACTCCAGGACTGGTACTTAAAGGAGGGGTCCATAGATGAAATCCTCGTCTTTATAGAGAACATGGAAAGGAATGCCCAATGAAAAACGCGCTTTGCCTTGCTCATCAAGGTGTGATGTTACCGCAGATTGCCGGTACTGAAGGGCTTGAGTCCCCAATCCGACAATATAGGGCCATAACACTAGATATCTTCACTGAATCTGTGATCCTCACACGTTATAGTACGATGGGCGTCCCCACACACACCTACGAGGTGCATCCGAGTGCGCTGGCTGCCGCTCTAGCCAATGTCCCATGGAGATCGGGGCTGCTGCCGCCGGGAACAATATACTATGGCCACAACGAGGGTGGCGTAGTCATGGCCGTTTATCTACCACCACAGCGCCGCGAGCTGTCAGTGTTAATGCCTAACCGGCGGCTTAAGGTCTCGGTACCTCTGCCACCACTGATTTTCGCGGGTGCGGGAGTTGAGTACTACGTCGTCGCCGTAGAGAAGTACCCCCAAGCCAAAGAGGTGTTGTATCGGGCACCGGTGCCCAACGTTGGCAATAACGGCAAGATATGCAGCGGCACACTGGCGTTTCCGGTGTGCGCGCCGGAAACCATCATGGAAGCCGTAGAGATGTTTTTCGACTCGGACTTCAATCGTGATCTAAGCGAGGGCAAGGTGCGGGGCGAGTCCAGGGAAATTATTGACTACTGGTCAGAGATTTCCCTGGACTCGGCAGCATATCCAGCAGACACGCTGGTGCCCATGCGTCCGTGTATTGAAGATTTCATAGAGAGGATTAGATGAGATGATTCCTTCGCCGGTTGAATATATGTGTTATAACGGCGGTGATATCTCGCTACCGCCAGGAAAGTATGCTTACATCATGGCTGGCAACGGGATCTTCAAGTACGCGGAGACGCGTTACATGAAGGCTTTGGTGCCGGTTGCCTGGACACGCATTGCCGGGTTAGCAAATCTGGCTCCTAGGGTGGAGTTGCACTATGGGCGCCTCCCTGGCTGGCTACTCAGCACGCTTTACAGTGATGCTATGGCGAACCCCAATCATGAAGCTGTTTACCAGATTGCACCATACGGTGACAAGATGCACGTTTACCGACCCTCCCAGGTAAACGGACCGTCGACCAGTTGCTACACCAGCGATCTGGAACCGGCGAGCGTCATCGCCGAGGTGCACAGCCACGGTACAATGCGGGCCTTCTTTTCACAAACCGACACTCGTGATGAGCAAGGGTGTCGGTTCTATGGCGTTGTCGGGTGCCTGAACTCGATCCCGGAGATCGCAATACGTGTGGGAGTTTATGGTGACTTCTGGCGCATCCCTGCGGCAGTGTTATTCACCGACACTGGGCCGTTTTTGAATCGGAGGCGATGATGGAGATACAAATAGGGAAACGTTACCCAGTACTCTTGGGGGATCCCGGGATCTACCGCATTGTACTCGTTGGTTGTGGCGGAACAGGCTCGTTTTTGGCTCTGCATTTGGCGCGCTTGGTCTACCACGCGCGCGCTATCCGCAAAATACAGCTCACCTTCGTAGACCCAGACACGGTTGAGGAAAAAAACATTGGACGGCAAAACTTCGCACCAGCGGAGGTGGGTCAGCCCAAAGCCACCACACTTGCGGTGCGTTACTCACTGGCATTCGGCTTGTCTATCAAGTATCTGGCACAACCGTGTGCGCAGTTGCACATGTATACGAGTCCTGACAATGCTACCATCATCGTGGGAGCTGTGGACAATGCACCCGCCCGCCAATCAATTCTCAGCGCTGCCGGCAATCTGGGTGCGTGGTGGTTGGACTGCGGTAATAACTTGCAGTCCGGGCAAGTACTGCTGGGGAATAGTAATACGTCGTGTCCCGTTATCTCGCCATTGGGTTTTTGCTCGCACTTGCCAATGCCCTCCGTACTCCACCCGGAGCTTCTGGACATAATAGACCCAGATGAGAACGGCTTATCTTGCGCCGATCTGGTGCAGCAAGATGCCCAAAGTCTAATGATCAACCAGGCTATGGCTGCTTGGGCAGCTCAGTATCTGTATCGTCTGGTGGTCACCCAAGACCTTGATATCTATGCCACCTACCTTGATCTAGATTCCGGATCAGCCCGCAGCCTGCCGATTGTGGATCACGCCTAAGGAGTTCACCTACATGCAATTGTCACTTTTTGAAAAGAATGAAGAAAAGAAGCCTAATAATAACGATCGCGATCTCGAGATCAGAACAGCGGGGGCGTCACGACCTAGACGATCGAGGCGTGAGCTATTTTGCCTGTCGCTGCTCGGGCACTATATAGACGAGGCGCAGGAAAAGTTCGGAGAAAACGCTTCGCTAGACCTTGTTTCGGAGTATACAAGTGCCAAGTGCCAGGCTGTCTACGCAGGTGATGTCCGCTGTCCACTCGCCGACGAGTGTCGTATATACCAAAAGGCAAAGCGAGCCGGAAAGATCACCGTATATGATCTAAAACATCCTGAGATGAAGCAGACTTAAAGACACTCTCGACATATTCCCCGGGAAATAAAAACAGCCCCTTCGTGAGATGAGAAGGGGCTGCTCACATTCAAACCTAGCTATAGCGTTTGCCTAAGTCGCTGTAAATCCACCGGATGTAACTGGAAGAATGGCCAGTCGTCGTCCACATTGATCGTGAAGAAGTTTGCCCACTTTACACGCCCCTCCTGGAACGCTCGCGTCGTCTGCAACTGCGCTACATCCCGCTGCATCAGCGCGATCAGCCGCTCCACATCCGCATTCAGACAGTCCTGATGCCGCCAGCCCGCCCCAGGGTCCATATGCCGCGACATCTGGTCAATGGCGACGGCGCCATACTCGCCAAAGCACCAATCAACACGAATACCATACTCCTGCACCAGAATCTCATCCATACGGGCCCAGCGCCCGTGGTAGTCGGGCCAGAAGATCTCATACCACGTTTTAGTAGTCCCTGGCGCTACCTGGTCAAACGGGCACCACGGCGATTGGGGCACATACCAGTGATAGTCCATCACAGCGCCGTATGCCTCAGCCGCCGCCGCCAGCACCGCCACGTGAGGAATTAGCGCCAGATCTGGATTTCCCACCGACCAGGCCCCGACCGTGGCCTTTATCCCCCGGTCTGCCAGGTAACGAATCCACTCTACTTCAAACGCCACAAACGCTTCCAGTTCACCGGCGCCGCTGATCTCGTTCAGCCCTCCGACGAAATCAAACGGGAAGCGCTCTAGATTGGCAGCTTGCTGTGCATAGAACCACTCCACCGCCTGCCGCTTGGGCATGCTCAAGAGATTCTGCTGCCACGCGACAGACAACACGTGCCGGTAGACCGTGTTGCCTTCGAAGCCCTCAGCCGCTAGTAGCTCCGCATAGCCCGTGTCGTTCAGCACCTTCACCGCCTGCGGTGGCCGCTCTCGATGATAGTCCAGCAAGGCTCGCTCCAGATCGCCGCCGGAGCCGCACGCACGCTGCACGTGCAAACCGACAAACTCCTTCGCTGATAGAGTCGGTGGCGGCTCTGGAGGAGCCTCCGGTCGCCAGACCACCTTGTCAACGCCCTTCCCTTGCAACCACGCCACAATGTCGCCGCTGGTCCAACGCTCCGGCCACCAGACGTGCACCGCCGATCCCGGCAGACCCGGGGCCACCAGCCGCGCCGCGTCGTCCGCGCTATACAGCAACGTGTTGCGCTTGGCGAATGCCTCCTGCGCCACCTGGAGCATCTCCTCCCCCGTCGCGTCTTGGGGCAGCAGATGGACCGTCACCACATAGTCCACCGGATCGGGCGCCGGCAATAACTCGTCCTGCAGGAAATCGATGAAGAAGTCGAACCCGCCCGACTTGCTCTTCGCCCTTATGACCACCTCGACCTGACCCGCCTCATCGATCTTGCCAACCACGACAGGATAAACCCACTGACGATCAGGCAACTCGTCCAGATTGAGCCACCGTCCCTGGCCGTTAATCCAAACACCAATCTCCGCGGCGTAGGGATCGTCACCCGGCCGCTGCCGGTGGCAGTTGACCGGCACCTTTAGCCGGTAGTCATCCCCCGGCGCCAGATTCCCGACCTCCTGCGACAACTGCGCGCCATACGCCACACTAGAGAAAATCTTGTACGTATGCGTGCCGTCCAGAATCAACGGTGTCGCCCCGTTTGGCCGCTCCTCTGGCGGTAGCAGGTGCGCCGGCTTGTGCACGCACTCGGGGTAAGCCTGGGCCAGATCGTTAGGTGCATCATACAAGGATTCTCCGGGGTTCACCCAACTCAATCTCCAATATTTAGGGGCCTGGTTCAAGGTATTCCCAGCCGGCATATCAACCCAGCCCGCTTCAAAGCTCCCATTTTGTAACATCGTCATCCTCCGATTAGTATTAGTAGTATTGATACCACACGCGGCGATTGTCACGCGCGAACGCCAACTGCAGCACCATATGCGCATTATTCGAACCGCCACCTAACCACGATTGCGTCTCTTTGTACACGTCCCCCACAAACTTGGTGGTCGTGTAACGCATCCGCTCTGTGGTCGTCGCTATCTGCATCTCCAGCCGGTACCGCTCGCCAGTTAGAAGCATAGGCCGCCCCACAAACTGAAAATACCGGCTATGAACGCTGGTCGAGGTCGTGGTGAGCGGCCCCGAACGAGCCATCTCCACGTCAGACGCATCCAGCAGGTATAGCGTGAAGGTATTGGCGCGAAAGAACGCCACATGCACCCCGGCCAGCACCCCGGTCTGCAACAGCTCGATCTCCGTCTTCCAGAGACTATACGCAGTCCCCGACGAAGACCCGTCAGTCAACGCCGTCCCCTCCGTGGGGGGCGTCGGCAAACGCACGATCTCAAAGTCGCGTCGTGGAAACCCAAACAAACCAAACGACACTAGAAGTCACCTCCGGCAGCAATCACAGAGCATTTCTTGCCACTCGTGAGCGTAGTATTCAAACCGGCCTGTAACTTCCAACCACTGGGGATGATCAGCCCGCCGTCCACACCGGCCCATGTAGATGACTGTAGGAAGTCGCCGGTCACATGCACATCCGAAGACGTCGCCGCCGGCATCGAGATCTGGCCCACTAGATGGCTCTCAGAGCCGTCGTGCAGCCACAACAGCACCAGCACTGCCGCTGTAGAATCGTTATGCACCGCGAACAACTGTCCAATCCGCGTCCCACTGGAACCGGCAGTCAACACATCCAGCACCGTCGTGCCGTCGCTATTCTCGATGGTCTGCGCGCCCACATTGGGCGTCGTGACGAATTGCGGACTGGTTCCCATAGTACCTCCTAGAAATAGTTGTGAAACAGATACAGCGTGCTGCCGACGTTCTCGCTTCCGCTGCCGCCAGCATCTGACGCTGTCTTAATGCGTACCACGCCGCTGCCTTCGTCGGCGAGATCACCATTGCCTACCTTGATCGTCGTCACCGACGAGACTGCCGGCGAACCATCCGCCTCTTGTACTGTGATGCTACCCCCGCTGCCGGGCGCTTCCGGAGCCCAGCACCCGGCAGCATCGTCCCAGGTCAGGACATCTCCATCGCTGGGCGCGCCGGCGTCCACGTCGTCCAGATCGTCCATCTCGGTGCCATGCGGATTGGCTAACGTCGTGTGCGCGGCGATCTGCGCATCTGCTACCGCCTGCGCCTCAGCATCAGTGTAGCGTTCATGATGCGCGCTGTCATCCGCCGCGTGCGCGCTGACATCCACGCCATCCACCTCGGCCCCGGCTTCCATAACCAGATCGCCGTCACGGATGGTAATGACACCATCCACGCTGCCCAAGATGACATCCTTGCCCGTCTCGTAGTTGTAGAAATGCAGATCGCCATCGGTGTCTAGCCACCAGGCACCGTGCTCAAGCGCATCGTTCTCAGCCATGGCTCCGGCGTCGCCGCCTTCATTCTTAATCAGGTGGGGCACACCACCTGAGTTTTGCCCGTAGAACGTCCAGGTGCCATTCGGACTTACCCTGGCCAAATACCGCGCCTCGGGATCTTCCTGGGGAGACACATCATCATCCCCATGCCAGAAAAAAACAAACCACAGATAGTCGGTGAGGCCAGTCTCGGATTCGTCATTGTCTCCCCAGAGAATCATAGCTCGCGACTCGTCGCTGGCGGTTCTCTGTACCATCACACCAGCGAAATCTGTGTCGTCGGCATTCAAGGTCCCGGTGAACCGCCCGTCCATTCCTAGAAGTGCGTCTCCCAGATACCCCACCTTGACCCAGCGTCCGCTATCGAGATCGCCGACGATGATCATATCCTCGCCGATTTCAATGCCGCCATTCACGACGCCTGAATTAAGAAACCTGAGGTCTACAATGTCGTGCATGGCGATAGCGTCATTGTTACGGAGGCATACCGCCGCCACCAAAAAGCGCCCACCGGTGGGTAAACTGATCTCCTCCACGATCTCCGCCGTGGCGGGAGTGACCACGACGTTGTTGTCAGATTCCAGTTCCAGGAGCACGAACCGCACGCCGGTGATACGATACACGGACAGATCGACGGTTGCCGGTTCACGCATCCACGATAGCTGTGCCTCCGAGAGATACACCCCTCCCTGTATGACTACGCTATCCGGATCAGTCTCGTGCGGCTGGCACCGCACCGGGAAAATCTGCAACGTGTGTAACCACATCAACTGGTCGTCGCCGCCCCAACCATGGGACTGCTGATGCCGCTCAACGGTGGTAATGGCGCCCGGATCGCCGCCGCCGTAGGCTACGGTTTCGTCATCCAGACCGGCGATGTACTGCACACGGGTGATGGGGTGCGTTTCGATCCGCACCGGCAAGTTGTACAGCGGCCGCACACGCCCGGGGAAGATACCGACTTCGTATCCGCCGGGCTTCTCCACCCGGACATAGTAATAGCCTGGCCGTCCGTTAACCTCGATGTTTCCCTCGAAGTCACCGAGCAGCCCCCTCAGGAAGCTGCCCTTCTTGCGGATACTGCGAAACGCGCGTTCCAGGTCTCTCATACGATAATCCTGATACCCTCGAAAATGATCCCCCCAGCCGTGTACGGGATCGAATTGGCATAAGGGCTAGTACCTGGCGCAGTGCCCGACTTGCCGATCACCGTACCCGGATCATTAGTTTGATCCAAGGCAAAAACGGTGTGGGGACTTCCGGCGCTCGGGGCATCGTTGCCCAATATCATCCAGTCCTCGCGGGCTGGTTCAGCCTCGTGTAACACGATTAATTGCTGATACTCCCTCGTGAACGTCTCTACAACGTCCACACTCGACCAGTCGTCGAGTGTTTCCAACAACTCGTCATCCCGAATCACGCGCTGCCAGTGGGGATAGGTATTCGAGATCCAATGACAGCCGTAATTGTCGCCCAGATCATCGTCTGGAGCAACAGTCACAGCTGCCAGGCCGCTGCCTCCGCCATCATAGACTTTACGGATGTCGTCAAAACGATCATAGTACGCAACATCCGGTTGCGCGTTACTCACACGGGCAATCTCCGCGATGGTATAGTAGATGTTCACAGAGTGGAGCTTCCATGTAACACCGCAGTTCTTAGAAAGTGCCACGCGCCCGCCCCAGGCTCCAGAGCCGATCTTGCCGCCACTAGCAGCCATAATCGTCGTGCCTCTCACAAAGAAACGGTAAGGCACGCGATCTGAGACCACGCCGCTGCCGTAGACAGACCACGATGAACCGTCATACTGTAGCACATACCAGGTGATGTTACCCGTGGCAGAACCGGTGAGCACGTACACATAACCTGTCGTCGGATCGACGTCGAGATCATAGAGCTCGATCAACGTCGATCCGGTAAGCGTCTCGGCCTCGGTATGCGTGAGAATCGAGGACCACGAGTCGCCCCAGAAGCCGCGCTTGTAGACGCGCCTTACGGCGTCATCTCCACCGATGCCTTGCACCAGCAAGTAACCGTAGCCACTTGCGGTTCCGGTTACGCTGGTGCGCAACGACACACAGCGTAGTGCATCCAACCCAGTGTTGATTGCCGTCCAGGTGGGTTGCGCTGTTTCCTCTGGCGGCGTAAAGTCCTGGGTCTCGTAGACGCCCCCCTCCTCTGTAGCTACCCATAGATGAACCGGCCAAGAGACCGGTTCCGGTTCTGGCAACACTGGCCAGTCTGGTGGGTCCACCGGTGGCAGTTCTGGATCAGGATAGACTATGTCTGGGGGTTGCGGCACGGTCACCGCACCGGCCGTGCGGCCATAGGTGCGCCCCTCGATGCGCTGCCGCCAGGCCAGCGTGCCGGTGGCGAACTCCAATGTAACACGCTCAACTGCGCACCGAACGCCACCCGGAAGATCTGCCACCCAAAACGCCGCCGGATTGACCTCAATGCCCGGCTCGGCAGTGTATTTGTCAGCAGTATTCTCCACACCGACATACCTGCCTGCCCAGGCCTGTAACTCGAACTCCGTTGCGGGAGCCAGGCCGTTCACCTCGGCGGGGCTACCCCACGCGGCAGGCGCCCGCGGCGCCTGCACCAAGGCCGGTTCAAACGTACCCCCCACGGTGCGGTACACACCGCCGCACCGCACCTGGTTCACAGTTGGCTGCGCGAACTCGCAGCCGATTTGCTCCCGCAGGTCGGCTGCATCGCTCAAGTCCACACCGCTCAATGCCGCCCAATCCCCGCTATCCAGAAACAACGGATCGGTGGTGACTACAAAACCACCGGCGCGCCATCCCCGCGCTTGCCAGAACGCCGATTGCAACACGGCCTCCAATTGTTGCGGCAGGCTGCCCAGACTGAACTCTTGACCGGCGATCTGGCGTTCCGGCGCGTCGCTCAAATCGCAGTTCACCACTTCGGGCAACACCGAGTGCCAGTACAGTAGGAACCACGCCGCCCGGGCCAATGTCAGATCGTACACCTCCGCCCAGTTGTCGGGCGTCTCCGCGCCGGTGAGACCGGTGACCAGGAACGGGTACGCGTGCAGCTGTCGCGAAAAAGCCAGGGCGCTTTGCATCCTCACGCTTGTGGTGGTCTCCTGGAACGTCTGGATGCGATTCTGTGCCCCGTAGAAGCCGAAAAACAGCACCTCATAAGTATCAGCATCTACCAACGCCACTGGGCTCCACTGGAGCAGCCACAGCACGCCTTGCACGTCTAGATCTACCGTCCAGCCCTGCCGCGTGTCCCAACTAGCAGTAACTCGCGTCACAGTTCCTTCCTGGGCCACGCTGTACCCTGGCGTCACCACCCAAATAGGCAGATACCGCACCGCGCCGGATCCGTGAGCATCGGTCACGACCAGCTTCAGGTATCGGAACCCCGTGGTCGTGTAGGCACAGGTTACAGTTGACCCGCTTCCGGTTATCGTGCCCCCGGCGCCGGGAGTCCAGTTATAAGACAATGGAGTACCGGTATCCAAATTGGCATAGGAACCGGACGCATCTAGGGTAATCGTCTGTCCGGTCGTGCAATAGACCGCTTCCGCATAGTCGTTACTACCTACCCGCGCCTGTAGAATCGCAGTGGGAGGCAACTCCGCTTGCCAGGTGCCGGGAAATGGGATTTCGAAATCCTTGTAGACGACGCCGTCCACGATGCGCTGATATCGGGGCCACGGAAGCCGCAGATTGTACAACGTGACTGTTTCACCGGCGGCAAAACTGAGCGGATTTTCACTCAGATAGAGCACCGAACCAGAACGCGACCGCACCCGGACCATATCCCCATCCTCGTGTACCAGTACCAGGTTGGCAATATCCGTGGGGAAGGAACCACTGACCGTAGTCACCGTCAGCTCGAAATCGTCAATATCATAACTGACCACAGTGCCTGACCAACTAGCTGACGTCAGGCTGGAGCCTGGCGTCAGCATACGGAGCCGCTGCCGGTCCAGATTCACGTCTGTTCCTCAATCAAGATCAGCTCCAGTGAGACGTCGAGATACTTCCCGCCCCACCGGTTCAACGACGCCGGATCTGGCAAGCGCAAGATCGCCAGCCAGGAGTTCCAAGTATCATCATCGTCGCGCGTTTCGACGTAGACCGTACCCGAATAGCCGCTGGCGAGTGTCTTCAGCGCTGACCACTGCGCGATGGTCAACGACGCAAATTGCCACGTCGAACGTGGATAGCCCACATACGCCAGCGTACCGTCTAGCGTATGCTTACTTTCAGCTCCTGGGCTGTACGTGCTGCGCGGATCAACGCCGAACCGCGTCACGCACAGATCGCTACTGTCCAGGGGATATGCACTCCCAATGCGATAGTTGCCCATCACGAAACCTCGATCATCTTGGCCAACTCACGCCCGAAGTCCTGCAACCGCGTCTCGAACCATGCCCGGTCCGGCGAGCCCATCCCCGTGAACGATGCCTGGATCGTAATCCCGCCTCCGCGTCCCACGTTCCCCTGCGTGAGTGGTCCACCAACCTGCTGTTCCAGTCGCTGTGTGGTGTTAGCATTGAGCACGAACTCCCGCCCCGCCTCGCCGAGTGTATAAACGCCAAAACCCGCGTACCCGCCGGCCGCCCGCGCGCGTCCTCGAATCGTCCGCGAATACTGTGGAGTAGGGAGATTCTTCACGTAGTTTTGCCACAAGCGATGGTTGTTCTGGAGCCAAAGACCCATATCCCGCAGCAGCGCCTGCTGATGCCGGTTCATGGTAGCCCGCTCCAGCGCGTTATACCCCTGGATATCGCGTATCTTCTCGTAAGCCGCCTGCCGCATCTCGACCAATTCCTCGCGATGCTGCTCTGCCAGATCAGCCTTCCGCTGGGCGTATGCCTGCAACGTCTCCGCCCGCTCACGCGCGTACTCCTCCTGCAATTCTGCTAGTCGCTGCGTGTACTCTTCCTGCCGAGCCGCCTGTTCCCGTTGGAACTCCTCAGCTCGCCGTGCTTGGTCGTCGTTGAAATCCTCCGCCGCCCGGCGGGTTTCCGTTGCATAGCGCTGCTTCTCTTTGTAGAGACCCGCTGCATCCCGATCAATGGACAAGTCCCACAACGTCATGTAGTGGTCCTCTTCCATGCGTCGCATTTCCTTCTGGTGATCCTCTAGCGCCTGTTGCCGCTCCCGGTGATACGCCTCCTCAGCCTTGGCCATCGCCTGGTGATAGTCGCCGGTCAACTCACTGCGCTGCGCCTCGTAGTTAGTCCGCAACTCAGACAGCTCAGATTCCAAATCCTCACCCAGCTGCGCGATTTGCTTGTTGTAATCCTTAACCGCCTGCGCATGCTGTTTGAGATAGTCCTCATAAGCCTCCACCGCCGACGATTGTTTGTCCGTCAACCAGGCGCCGGAATCCGGAGTAGGGTAGATACCATAAGACGCCCCGCCGCCCGATAGCCCCATCGCGGCGAGCGTATTGTAACCACGCCACGAGTCCGCCAGAGAACCCAGTGAATCGTCGACCTCGTCTGCGCCATCGTCGATCACTCCCGTGAACCGCGCCACCGCCTCTGCCCACTCGTCCTCGCGGTTGAAGATCATCCCGGCCCCGTAGGCCAGGATAGACAACGCCTTGCCGGCCGTCCCCTCCTGCATCCCCAGCGCCTTGCCAAACCGGGTCCGCGATAGCGCCTCATGCCCCAGGCCCCCGGCCAGGAAACCGCTCAGCGCCAACGCCAACGGGCCCAACGTCCCCCCACTGGCCGCCGCAGCCGCACCGCCCGCGGCGGTAGCCCCACCGGCCGCCGCCGCGCCGACGCCGCTACCCGCCACCTCCGTGGCCGTTTCCACCTGCGCCCCCGCAATCTCGATAGCCGTCTCCGCTTTCCCCCCGGCGACTTCGGTCGCCGTTTCCACCTCGCCCCCCGCCACCTCGGTAGCCGTCTCCACTTCCGCGCCGGCCTGCTCCGTCGCCGCTGCCGTCTGCGCCGCCTGCGTCACCAACGCCGCAAACTGCTCACCGGCCGCCGTCACCGTCGCATTAAACGTCGTCCCCGCCGTCTGCTGCGCCGCCATCGTCGCCTGCCAGGCTTTCGATAAAGCCTGTAACGCCGCAATCCCGCGCACCGTCAGCCCCACCGCCCGCACCACAGTTGCAATACCGCCAGCTGTTAACAACGCCACCACAGCCGTACCTGTCAGCCGCCCCGCTACCGGATCGTCTTGCATCCACCGGGTGAACTTCTCCAGAATCCGCGAACCGGCATCCAGCGCCGGCATGACCGCATCCAGCGTATTCGCTCCCAACGCCAACCAGAATGCCTTCCAGCGCATCTCGGCTTGCCGCACGCGATGCACGTCACTCTCCTCCCAGTTAGCAAGCTTCTCCTCCCACAGATCCACCGCGCCCAGCTGCGCCACCGTGACCCCCTGAAGGTCCTGCTTCATCTCGCCGTAGGCTTGCGTCTCCTCGTCCACAATGCCCCGCGCTAGCTTCGCTTGGGCCCGGAGCACATTGATACCCCGCTTCCGCCCCTCAACCTGCTCATCGAGCAACGCATTCACCGATGTCAACGCCCGCGAGTCGAAAATCTGCGAAAGCGCCAGCGACCGCTCTTCTTCCGTCATGTTCTCGGTAGCCGCCGCCAGCTTATCGATAGCCTCGGCCATCCCGATAAACCGGCCGTCATCGTCAAAGAACGGATTCTCCACCGTCCCGAAGAGCTCTTGCAGAGCAGACTGGGCCACCTTCGTCTGGCGCGACATCTGCACCAACATCATGCGGTATGATGTACCCGCCATCGAACCTTCGATGCCGGCGTTGGCCAGCGACGTGAGCACCGCAGCCGCATCCTCGATCTCCTCACCCATGTTCTGGGCCTGAGGTCCCACGTAGGTAAACGCATCAGAAACACTGCTGACCGACGCGATCGTGTTGTCCGCCACCTGCGCGAAGACCGCCACAATCCGATTCGTGTCCTCCATACGCAGATTAAACTGCCCCTGCGCCGCAGCCACACCCTCGGTAACTTGCCCGATATTCTCGCTGGATAACGCCGCCAGTTGCTGCACTGGCAGCGTTTGCTTCAGCATAGCTTGCAGATCGTCGGTATCCTCGATCAACTGCCCGGTGGCCTGCGCCCAGACGGTCACGCCTTGCGCCGTCTCGCTGGGGTCCAGAAGTGCAAAATCGGCTGACGATAGCGCGACCTGGTTCTCCAACTCGCGGGTCAGCTCCGGATCTAGCAGCAAGGCCCGGCTGGCGTTGGCGACTTCCTGAGCGTAGTCTACGTAATCACGCGCCGCCAACGTGAGCGAGCCGAGCATGGCCGTCACCTGGAACTGCCCGGCGCGCCCGATCTGGTCCAGATCGTTGGCGAACTGCGTCAGACCTTGAGTTTTCTGGCGCGCCTCGTTCAACTCGTTAGCGAATTTACGCACCCAACCATAGACGCCCCGGTAACTACCCTCCGAATCGTTGGCCTCGCGCCTGATGCGCCGCTGCTCCTCATAAGCCCGGCGCAGGCGACCCACCACAGTATCAATGGTGTCGCCCGATTGCTCCATCTCGTCCTGGACATCATCCCAGTTGAGACCCAACTCTGCCGCCAGCTGCTGCGCCGTGCCGGTCAGCTGAGCCACACGTTTCACCTCTGCTGCCTCAGCCCGCAGCAAGATGGCCCGCTGCTTTACCGTCTCCGTCTCCTGCTTAGCAACCTGCTCTCGCTCCTTGGCCGCCGCAACTGCATCGAGCGTAGCCCGCTTCTCTTCCTCAATCTCCGCTTGCCGCTGCGCCCTTGCTTTCAACGTGACCCGCTTGGCGGCCTCGACTTTCTGGGCCTGCTTGGCCCGATTACCGGCTTCAGTGTCGCTGGTCAAGCGACGTTGTTCAGCCTCGTCTTGAGCTAAACGTCGCTTTGAGGCTGCTACTGATTCCGCTGTAAGGCGTTTTTCTTCCTCGATCCGCGCCTGTGCTGCCGCCCTGGCTTCCTGGGTGACCATTGCCCGTTCAGCCTTGGCTGCCTCGATACGTTCCTGAGAAGCAGCCTTGTGGTCGTATACAGCTGCCTTGCCTTCTGGAGAGCGCTCATAAGCTCGCGCAGCAGCGGTCGCTTGCTCACGCGCTTTCTGGACATCTCCGGCTACCTGCTCTTCGAACTCCCGGAGACGTGTGGGTATTTCCTTGTATTCGTTTTCAAGAAGCTGCATCTCGTCGTAGAGGCGTTGCGCTGTCGTCTCGTCGGTGGCGTTTTCCAACTGGCCAGCCAACTCCTCCATACGACCGTTGATTAACACCGCCATCTGGGTACGTTTAGAGACGATCTCTTCACTCAAGCGGTCAAGCTGTTGCTGCTCCTCGGCAAACAAACGCGACTTCTCGGCGATCTCTGTAGAGACCGCCTTGTACCAACGGTCATCTGTTTCGCTGAGGTAAACGCCCTCACGTGTTTTACTCTTGCCCGGTTTGTGGAAACGAGACTCCCCTCCGCTCCCCACGCCGAATCCTCTAGGGAGATAGCCCATGGCGAACATCGCCTCGTCATCCTCGTTGTTTTCGCGCATGCGACGAGCCTCAGCCACCGCCTCATTGTACAAAGCCATGTAACGAGCGTCGGCCTTCCCCCCCACCTTGACGAACATGCTCATAGCTTGTGCGTTGAGATGCGAGATCTCCTCTTGTAAATCACGAATGCGCTCCGCAACCTGCGCACTTCCCATTCCCTGAGCCAGCCCCTTAAAAGCCGCAACAACTCGCGTAGCCGCGTCCTCTGCATCCAGCGCTATCTCGGCAAAGGGATCTTGCTCTGGTGTGTAGTTGATCTTTGCCAGCCAGAGATTAATGTCTTGTACCATTTCCGGTATGACCGAATGCCCGACCAGCTTGTCGGCGATCCACTCCCAGACCCGCAGCAAGCCCTGCGCCTGCATCTCTGCCCCGGCTGTAATTGGCTTGTCGAGCGCCTCCTGCATGGCCGTGGTCGTCGCCTGGACTTCCTGAGCCAAGCGCTGCAAGACGCTCCTTGACAGTGCGCCGGTATCCTCCAATGGAACGTTAGACTTCGCCTGGCTGCGGATCTCCTCGCCGGCCGCCGCCTCAAGTTTGTTGACGGCTTCCCGCTCGGCCTTGCTCAGGCCCTCAGCCGCCAGCCGGGCTTCGTCTAGTCGACGAACTACGCGTAAGAGCACCGTGGCCTGCGCTGACAGCGCCTCGGTGGTTGGTTTCGTGGCTTCACCCAGTGCTCGCTCAGCCGCCACCATGTCCACGAGCGTACCCTTGGCATCTCCGGGTAACTCCATCTGGCTGCCGGCCTCCAGCGCCCCCTCATCTTTTATCAATTGTCGCTTGAGTCGCCGTTGTTGCTCCAGAAGGCTCTCCAGTTGTTCCAGGCCCGCCGCGGCCTGACTTTGTCCGGAAGCCCGTAATGCCTGCGCTACCGCTGAGACGTTCTTCGAAGACCACTCGCTCCAGAACGTCATGTCTTCACGTAATGGCTCTTCCAACTCGCGCCGCCGGCGTTCAAGCTCTTGCCGCAGCTCATCCGCGCCGCCGGTTAGTTTTAGAGACCGTGCCTCGCCCAGCTCCTGTGCGATCTCCTCCCGCTCGCGCAGTAATGCGTCAAATTCCGCCTCCCACTGCTGGCGCACATCCGACCAACCAACGCCGGAGGCCGAACCGGGAGGTTTTAACGCTAACTTCTCCTCCACTGCCTGGTTAATGGCGTCGAGCTGTGGTACTAATCTAGATATCGCTTGCTCGGCTTCTGCTATGACCTCTTGCTGCCGTTGGCTGATTGCCTCAACAAGGTTCACCTCCTCGTCGCCAATGCGCACCGTTGCCTTCTGCAGCTCCTCCTCAACGGCTTTCAGTTTCCGTGTTATAGACGCCTTGGTTCCAGGAGATTGAAAACCCCGGAACAGATCTGACAAAGATCGCACCTTCCCGCCGCCTAGTGGAGTAACGGGAATCTTACCCAGCTCCGACATCCTCTCCTGAACAGACGTCAGTTCGATATTTAAGTCCGCAACGCTCCTGGTGAGATCGACCACCTTCTTACTCGAAGCCGATACCGCCCTGTCCACCCCCGATACATCTACCGAAGAACGCCCCGCCCGCACCAGACCCGTCATGCGCGACTGAATCTGGGCCAACTTGGCGTCAATCCTAGCCCATTGCGACTCCATGCCATCAGTCAATGCCTTGCCCACGCCGCGCGCCGTCCTCTGCAGCGTCGCCATTTTCTTGCTGACCTGATCCAGACCAGTAGCCGACACCTCGATCTGCGACAGCTCTTGCTCCAATACCTGCCGCAGCCGGCCGGCCTCGACCTGGGCTTGCCGCCCATCGATGGAAATTTGCAATTTGAAATCAGTCATGCTACGATTTCCCCGTATTCTCTAAACCGCCAGGAGGTACACCATGTCGGAAGATGACAGCAAACTCGACCGCTTCCTCAAACGCCTCAAAGTCGCCGAACGCATCACCACCATCGCGTTCCTGGCCGGGTTGACCATCGTGATGGTCGCCTGCGCCATCATCATGCTGTTCTACGATTAAGCCGCGCAGCTCGCTGATACACGACCTGCCGCGCCTGCGACTCCACCTGCGCCGTGGCTTGTTCCGATAGACCAATGAACGGTCTAGGTGGAACGTAGCGGAACGCATCCGTCATCCCGCCGGCATGCAGCCGACGAATGCGATCTGGTGTCCGTGGATCATCCTTCGCCGACAGCACCAACAACGTCGTGCCTATCGCGCGAACAAAGACAGTCACATTCCGGGGATGCCGAGGATTGGTGAACGACTCCTTGAGATCTCCGGTACGTTTCAAGATTGGATGCTGACGCCCCACGCGGAAGGGAATCCCGCGTTCATCGATGCCCCGGGCGCGCTCCGCCTGCGTCATAGGTCGCAGTGGAACCCAAGGGAGGCCGCTGGGCGCCGCCTCCCTCTCAAAGTTTGCCGCGATGCCCCTCCGCGCCGTGTCAGCAACAATCTCCGCCTCGCGATTACTGAGCAGCCCGATGTTCTCCAACTCCCGCCACCAAGCCCGCCAGCGCTCTTGCCTCACCAATCCAATCTTGATCTTCATCCCACCTCCCGCGACATTTCCCGGGAAATCACACACAACAGGCGCGAGACTCACGCCCCGCGCCTGCCTACTTCATGCCCAAATCCCGACGCACTATGCGGTTGAGCCAGTTCAATGTCGCCATGTCCTTGAGAAACCATTCTGGTTGCTCCACCAGCGACCCCGGAAACGGCAAAAAGCGCCACTCAAAGGACTCGCACAACTTCCACAGACCGAACGACTCCTCAGGCCGGCAGAGAAACCACTTGTCGTCATCCTCCAGCGAATCAGCCTCGCGGTACTCCTTCAGCATCCGATTGTGTTCGATCAACCAACTCCGGACGTCGCGCCGCCTTTCCTGCCGCCTTTTTTTTGAGCCGCCTCATCCTCGTTCCCTTGGGCCTCGCCAGGCTCGAGCCCTAGCCAGTGCGGATTCAACTCGTAGACCGCATTCTCCCAGGCAATGACCAGCCGATCAGGAAGATCGAGGAACGACTCGATCTCCATCTCTGGGTCCACCCCCTCGGCCTCGACTGTCGCTGCCAGCAGATCAGGATACTGCATACGCGCCACCAGTCGCAATGCCGCGAGTTTGACACTCTTAGGTCGCTCGCCCTCAATCTGGGCCTCCTGGATTTTCAGGTAGCCTTCCGCTCCCCCCCGCAGCAGCGCCCGCCGCATGCCAATCAAGGCATTGGCCTCTTGCACTACAAGCCGCACCTTTAACTTGCTGTCCTGGTACTCGACGACGCGCGTCCCCATTAAGCCGCCTTCTCATAGAAGCAGATGATGACCGCGCCATCGGCCGGGGCCGAGGAGAAGGTCAACGCGCCCACGGCCTTGGTAAGCCCGGAAGGCTCTGCGCCAGTGGAGGGGTCGAACACCGACATTTTGTCAGTGCTGGCCGCGTTCGAAGGCATGGTGAACTCGGTTGTGGTACCATCACCCTCCCAAACCGCGATAGAGGGGATATTGTCCGAGATGCCCCACATGATCTGCGCCTCGGTGCACCCCTCGTCAGCCGTAGTGAAAGCATGCCCCCAGGGATAGGCCGTGACCACGGTCGGAGAAACCGCGTAAGCGTTCTCATCCGCGCCGCCCTCTTCCATCGTCCCACCTTTTGGCACGATGCGCGCCGAAGGAATCAGCGCGAACACCCAACGCCGGGCCCCAAAGGTGGCCGAATCAGGATCGGTATCCAGCGCCTGGCGATAAGCCAGAATGCAGACCTGCGGCTCCTCGCCCTGCTGGTCGGTGCCGCGCCCCATCAACTTCATCTCGCCGATGGTGGCCACCGACACGCCAGACAGGACAGCATCCAACGTGAGATTCGTCTTGCCCGTGCGGATCTCGGCCGTGACCGCCTCGCGCGGCGGCAACACGTCCGCAGCGAAAACCCGGTCGTCGCCGGAATGGTTGATCTTCTCCGGCTCCGGGATGTTGAGCGTCAGCGCCTTCGCGCCGCTCAGGTGATAGCCTTCCGTAGCCGTGGCTCCTCCAGAACTCGGTGGAGACAACGTCTTGTCGCTTTCCAACAGCAGGATTTGCACACGTCGAAACCCCGCTCCAGATGCAATCTGAGTCATAGGAACTCTCCTTTAACTGTAAGTGTCCTGGTTGGCCGCAAAGACCAGCGGCCCCCCGAAATCGATTTGCTCGTAATCCAGATCAAAGTCATCGAAGCGCAGATGTCCCGATCTGCCAGAATAGGACAACGCGACAATACCGGCGCCGCGCACCAACCGCACCGGCTCATGTAACAATGCTGTGATCACCGCCTCTCGTACCGTGCGGATGTTGGCGTACCCCGCACCCCGATCGTAGACGAATACAGAACACGCGGCCTGCCGTGTCTCTCCCTGCGGCTGCTCACCCAGGTCCTGGACGAGCACCGCCAGCGCCTTGCCTCGCTTGGCCACAGCCAAGCCGCGACGCGTTAACTGCGCCGCTTCGAGGGTTTGCGCATCGAGATCTCCGGATTCGACGACGCCGCTCGCACCGTCGACCACCAACGCCGTGACCCCCGCTGCCGCCCGCAGCGTAGCCAGGGCAAAGGATGACAGGTCAGCGTGCTCCGCCACAACGCCTTCCTAGTCACGATTGAGGAAGCGCACGTAGACCGTTGGTGTGTACGTACCCGAGGACACCGTCATCTTCACGCGAAAACATCGCCCTACAACCGAGTACTCGGCTCCGGTGTTGGCCGTGCTGGTGGCCGTGATAGCAGTCGACGCATCGAACCAATTACTGATCGAACTGCAACTCGTGGTCGGTTGATTGGAGAACTGTGGGGTATAGGTGACCGTGGTCGTCGTCAACGACGTCGCCGACAGCCCGTGCACCTGCGCCAGACCGTAAGCCCCAGAGAGATAGGCCGTCGAGTAAGCCGTGGTTGTGTAGGCCGTTGTCCCACCAGCCAACGTGGTCGACGTATACCCCACCACTGTGCTGGCCTCGGTCGGCTCCGGCCGCTGAGCCAGCAACATGCCGCCGATCAACACGGCGATGACCATCAACACCAATAGAACCTTGAAACCCTTCATGAAACCTCCCTCTTACTTAAGTATGTAACTCCATCACTGGAGATTCTGAACCAGAACCTGCAGGGCACCGCCTGGCTGCGGATCGACAAGCACCACTCGATAGCGACGCTCGCCTAACCACAGCTCGTCTTCTGTGCGTACGTCGGCGCCCCGCGGTGCCACGAACACCTCGTGCACCTCCCCCGCCAGACCCTGCACCGACTCTCGAAACGACGCTGACCGGCTCACTCCGGCATGGCGACCGCGAAACCGCGTCACCAGCGACTCACCCCGCCAGACCTCGATCAAGGCGAATCGCTCCCCGACAACGGAATCGGTGCCACACCGCAACACTCGCTGATCCAGCCGGCCGTTATACGTCATCGTCCAAATCCTCCGGCTGCTCGATGAACGGGTACATGAGCGCTTCCCGGTCATCGTTCGTCGCCTTGACCAGGCCCACCGCCTTCGAAGCCCGCCGCTCCAAAAGGGCCAACAGCCCCGCGATCTGTTTGCGAGCCGCCGTCCGGTCGACCGACTCTTGCCCAAACGTGTATTTGATGAACCGCTCCGTATCCGCCAGCAGCCAACGCAAGGCTGCTGCCGCCGCAGCGTTCACCGTGCCGTATTCGCTGAGCAGATCGTTCAACTCGTCATCAGAGAACGAAGCCCAGCGATACGTCGCCCGCACCGCCGCGCCATCGGCCGGAGCCGCCGCAAACGTCACCAGCCCCACGTCGTTCTCGATGGTGTAATCCGTGTCACGCACCTGCGCGACGCCATCGACCTGCAGCGCGTCCGTCTCATCCAAAACCGGAAACAGACCCATCTGGAAATGAAGCGTGGTCCCATCGCCGGTGCCCAAGTGCTCGTTAAGCACCAACCGCAACCGGTCCGCGATGGCCAAACGCACGCGCTGCAGATTCGTCAACGCCATTCGGTCAGTCTCCTACCTGGAGCACACGTCGCTCATAGCTTCGATGGGCCCGCTGACGCTGAGCCTCTTTGCGCTCCGCAGCCGACATCTCGTGAACCTCAGCATGCCGGTCCCGCAGGTACTCATACTCGAAAACCGCGCCACACACCAAGCACGTCGGCAACTTTTTCACGCTTTCCGCCGTGCCTTCGTACTGCCGCACATGCCCGTACTTGAGCAAGAGCGGATCGTTTATCAGGCCTTTGAGATTGAAGACCTGTCCCCGCGAGACGCGCATATCCGGCGCGTATTGAAAGGATCGCGATGCCACTACGTACTGATTAGGCATGGTACCTCCTAAGCTTCAATCGCGTCGACCGCGTCAGAGAAGAAGACCCCGGCAGAAGCAGCGATTACATGCTGGTCGAAGTATTCGAAACCCTCAATCAACTCGCCCTTATCGCTGAGGGGGTCACGCCGTCGCTTAATGAAACGCGGGCCGCCAAAAGCCGTCTGCCACACAAAGGTGTAGGCCGCAGCAGGAACGCCGAGACCTGGTCGCGGTGGCACATACATGAGTAAGGCGTCATCATCCCAGTTGGGCGTATAAACTACATCGCCCTCAGCCGTACCCCGTGCACTGGCCGTGTAGACGGAAACACCCACCTCGACACGCTCCAAACCCAGGAGCGCAGCAATCATAGCCTTGGTGACCATTGCCGGTTTGTCATTACTGCCGGAGTATTTAATGCGCTCCAGTAGTTGTGGATGGTCAGCGATGATATCGAAGGTAAGATCACCTAGCGTCAATACGTTGGCGTTTCGGCCTAGCAAACCGCGTCGCACAGTGCGCATCGCGGCGCGTAAATCTATGACGGGATTGGAGGAGCCATAGACGCTCCACTTGGTAAAGTTGGTACCCCCGATTTCGTCAGAACCCCACACGCCGGTTTTCCAGAACTTACTCACAAACATGCGCTCGTTTCTCATTTCGAGCTTATCGACCACGAACTCCATCCCATCACGGTCAGCGTCAAATGGCGCGTCTGTGTTGGCCTTGCGAGCATCACCCACGAAATGACCCACAGAGTATTCACGACAGTAGTAGTTGTCCGTCGTGTCGACGCTGTAGCCGATGACAGGCGGCGGCTCGCGCTCGCTGGTCTCCTTGGCCTCATCGCGTGCCCAGTTCGACTTGTCGTATTTAGGAACGATGTCCGAACGCTTTTTCACCAGCACCATGGGTGCCAGCGAACGCGCGATGTAAATCAGGTTCTTGTACTTGACCGACATATTGGTCAGCAAAGCGTCAACATGAACGTCACCAGAACCAGGCTGATCAGTAGGCATGGTTCACCTCCTCTAAGCTGCCCGATGGGGCGTAATGCAGTTGACAACCGCGATGATTTGCTGGCTGGCAGCCGTGGCCGCCTCCAGCGCGCGTCCTGCGACGTATTCCGTCGTATCCGTGCCGGGCACCTTGGGGTCAGCCTGGCCGTCAGCCGATGGACCGACCAGATCGTCTTCCGAGATCTGGCCGTTTGCCGACAGATACGTCGGCCCCAGAATAACCACCTCGCCGATGCGCCCGGATACCACGTCGTTATCCTGGAGGACGCCGAACGGCTTGTCCGTCGCCGCCGCGATCTTGACCAGCTTGCCAGATGAATTCTTCTTCACGAACTTGAACTGTTCGCCGGTCAGGTCCTCTCCGGACTCAACCCCCAACCGAATTTCCGCACCGTGTGGTACCGCAGTCATCGCTCACCCCCCACAATGTCCTGCGTGTACTGCTGGTAGAGCGCCGGATTCGCGCGGAAGACCACGCTCAAAGCGTCATCGTGAGTGCTGTTCGGATGCTCCTGCTGGTACTTCGCAACCAGAGACTCAACCTGCGCCATCACACTGGCGGCTTGTCCGCGAGGATGGCCCCGCTGCGCGAAAGCCTCGGCGAACTGCGTATCAGCACTCCGCAGCAAGTCCATGAAGAACTGCACGTGCTGGCCGCCATCCGAAGTGTCCTGCTCATACAACCACTGCAGCTGAGATGCCAAATTGCTCAACTGCACTGGAAGATGCGCAAACCCCTCGGCCATCACCGCGAAACGCTCCGCAGACCGGGCGTTTTGCACATCGCCCAGCTGCGCTTGCAGCGTCTCGACCTGCGACCGGTAGGTGTCCCGTTCGCCCGTCAGCATCTGGATCTCGTTGGCCTGCACTCCCATCTGCTCCTGCATCATGGTAACGGCGGCCTGCAGATTGCTGAAGGCTTCCGGATCAACACCCGGCCCGGTCGCCGGCGTCTCACTGCCTGCAGCTCGTCCCAACTGCGAGAAAAACTCGCGTACCCCGCGCAGCAGATCGCCGCCTTCTTGTCCTTCCCCGTTCCTATTCATATGACCTCCCTCTTTGACTTGGGAAAAGAGTTGCTCTAGCCGCTGCTGCGCATATGCCAGCTGCGACTCCGAAAACTGCCCCGCGTAGCGTGCCAGCGCCCCGCGAGCCACTTCCAACAAATCGTGGTCTGGTCGCAATGCGCCCCCCTCCCACGACAACACCCGCAAATTCCAAGTTCTTGGATCGTTGTAATTTTCAACCAGCAAGTACGCACTCACTGGATACTCGTCTTCACTCGTTGCCGCGTACCAAACCTGTCTGGTCTGTGCATAAAGCGCCGTATCCTCTCCAAAGAAGGGATAATTGGTCAACGCGCCGCCGGCCAACTGATTCTGGACGATCTCTCCGGTGACCCGGTCACACACCGCCCAATAGACTGTCGGCGAGAAATATGCATACTCACCAGCTTCCAAAGCTTCGCGCCCTCGCCGCGTCCAGGAGAACCGGGCCCCCAGGCCCTCAGGCATCTGCAGCACATCCGTGTACCATCCAACTGCGCCGCCCTCGTGGTTGATATCAACAGCCAGCCTGTCTCGACGAATGCCACGCTCACGACGATGTACAAAGTTGTCAACAAACTCAGCCACCACAGCCTCATCCACTGTCCGCGTTTCACCTCCACGATGAAACGTGCCTAATGGCATGATCAGCACCGGCTCACCGAACAGTGCTCGCCTCGCAACTGCAGCATCACCAAACAAAGTCACGTGGAACGCGTCGTCTCTGTGGTCTATAAAGTCTGGCATCCCGGACCCCTCTTTCATGGCAACCCGCTCTCGGAGAACCAGGTCCCGAACGTGGTCTCATAACCCTGCGGTGAAATCAGATGCTTGGACGTGTCACCCCAGGAACTTCTAGCAGCAAAGTATGCCCAACGCAATACCTCTGGTTCATTGTCCAGCCAGCTACGGACCTCCTGCGCTTCTGCAATGCTCGGCATCTGCCATTCCGTAACCCAGACGCCGTCCGCACCCCAGTCCCTAGCCAGATCAATGTAACGCTCCGTATGCTGGATGCATGCCTCAGCCGTCCCTAAATAGCAATGCACCGCCACAGCCTCAACGGGAGGCCACTCTCCGCACATCCGCCGATATATCCGCCCGAACTCTTGTATCCATTCCCAACCGCTCTCACGATCAGTGGCTGCCGGTCCGATCAAGTCATACTGCGGATAGCGCTCAACGATCCAGTGCATGAACTCCGCTGCTGCTTGCGGCGTCATGTTGCACTGTTGCCACCAGTCACATTCGTTCAAAACCAACAGCTTGTCAGCGTCATCTGGTACATGGTATTTATCACCCACACTAAACAGCATGGGGATAAACTCCCCACACTCCTCATGTGCTGAGGTTAACGCGTGTGGCGACCAGTTGTACCACCAAACAGCATGGAAATATGCTGTATCGCCACATTGCTGTAACGCCACATCGCTGCCAATACCCGCCTTCTCGATTCGCACCGAAGTTACAAGGGGCAAATAGAGACTCTCAACCTCTCTCGCCCGGCAGGCCGAAAGAATCAAGAGTATGACAAGCACGACAACAAGTCGTCTCATAACGCTGCCATCCGGGTCGCGATTGACGCAATCGTTGCGCCAGACAAAACTCCTGAATATACTGCAAACGCCTGCACGCTTGCAGTAGCACAGTCATCGTATACACCAGCCATCTTTTTCCCCAAAATAGAGAGAGAGAGCAGGGGCATCGTTCCACCTAATCCAGACGCATCAGGAACACCGTTATAGTACGCATTTCCGCCGCCCATTGCGTAGTTACCCGCCGATGCTACTGTCCCCGTCTTAAAACTTGTGCCGCCATTGCAGTAGTAAAACGTTGGCCCAGAGTAAGAGGCCAGAAAAACATACTGGCTTGTACCCCCTTGTACTCCAACCAGATTCCCGGTGCTTGTCCAGTTCGAAAACTGGATAAACATCATATAGTTAGCGGTCCAAACCAGTCCGGTATCGACCACTGAATCAGAATCCGCCGCGGTTCCGGTCCATCCGCTTGCGGCATCCCACACCAATGAGCCAATCTCAACACCGTTATAGGTGCCAGGATTCGCCAAGTTAATCAGAGACGCCGCCTTGCTTGCCGCTCCTTTAGGTTGATACGCAATCAAAGGCGTCTCACCATCAGCGAGCCACCAGGGAGTCGCGGCCGCAGGCTCGTCAAAAATGAGCGCTGGAGATAGCCCCATGTCACACGGCCCTGGTCGTGATCACGAAAGTGCGGCTCGCGGTCTGGTCGGTCGGAACCTTGATGCGGAAATAGCGCACTGTGGCCCAGGTGGAAGGCTTGAGCACCAGCGACTGATCTTCGTCCAAGTCGGAGAATGAGATCTCGCCGTTTTCATCAACCAGGCTCTTCCACGTCAAGCCGTCCGTAGAAACGTCGAACGTGAGCGTGTAGTCGCCATTTAGCGCCGGGATGTCGATCCTGCCCGGGACCTGCCCAACACCGCAATCGATTGCCCCGCTCACTTTCGCCCCGTTGGCGATTTCCCCATTCACCGTAGATAACTCTGCCCCTGCGATAGCGACCGCATCAGCATACTCACCATCACCCACCGCCAACCGCTTGCGACCTGGCATGATAACTCCCTATGTTTGAAAAACTTCTAAAACACGACACGGGCCCGGCACTGCAACCTCGCAGCACCGGCCCGTGTCTCCCAAAAGAATGTCCGCAAGCGGACAAAAATATATCGTTCCTGGGCCTCTCCCGCCCGGTTGCCTGGCGCAAACTCGTGAAAGCCTACGCCAGGCCCGCGGCAGGAGCTACACCATCAGTTTAGCACAAACGTTCTGCCTGTATAGACGTCAGAAATGACCACAGTCAACCGCTTTCCTGTTCCCGAGGCCGCGCCATCTCCAGCCGCCCCTCGACCACAGTCCAGCCGACCAACCCCGCCGCACCGCTGTCAGATTTCACCAACGTGATCGTGTGAATCCCGGCCGGCAGTGCGAGAACACGATTCAGGAATGCACTGGCATCGCGAGGCACCTGCAGCAGAAACGTCTTCCGCTCACTCATATCACTCATAGCCACCCCCACACATCGCCGTTCTCGACCTCGACGTGACACCGACAGTTACCGTTGCAGTCGGTCCCGAAGCCCGGCAGAATGCCACCCGTGAACGACAGCAGCGCATCCCACGATGGATACGTTCGCCCTGGAGGATCGGCTCCAAACTCCTGACATTGCCGGCAATGCTCCGCCACCGGATCGAGCACCCAACGCACCGGCCTGGTTTGCCGTCCGATCGGCCCCAACCGCTGCGCCGCGCCCTGCCAGATCGCGCGCCAGACATGCCCCGCGTACTGGCCACCCCGCGCATAACTCCGCGTCGCAGCCTTGACCGCGTTCTGCACCTCCAACATGAGCTCCTCGCGCCGCCCCTGCTTCAGCAGCAGCAGAATGGCCGCAATCCGTCCTTCCAACGTCCCCGCGATGTCGCCGAACAACGTCGGCTTGCCGGCCGGATTGGTCCGCACCAACGTGCCTGGCTCCGCGTAGCCGATCCAACGATCCGCGAGCGCGACCTCTTCGCTCAGCACCTGCAACTCCACCGGTCCGCCAGACGACTTACCGAAGCCCAACCAGAACGCCGCGCCGATGTCCAGCACCGACCGCTCGCG
>JAFGNR010000227.1 GCA_016926915.1 Anaerolineae bacterium | reverse complement strand
TTAGTTATTCTCCAGTGAAAGGAAGAGATTCAGATGGTTACAGCAACAGAAACATCGCCTGCCGTTATTCGGCCCAGGGCCGCCGCCCGCGAGCGGTGGGCCTGGTATCTTTATGATTTTGGCAATTCTGCGTATGCATCGGTGATTCTCCTTGCGGTCTATGCGGCTTACTTCAAGCAACAGGTCGTTGGCGGCGCGGAAGGGACGCGTCTGTGGGGGCTTGCTGTGGGGATTGCGATGTTAGTGGTAGCCTTGATTGCGCCCATCCTGGGCGCAATTGCAGATTTCTCGGCTTCGAAGAAACGCTTTCTCTTCTTCTTCACGGCCCAGGCCTGCGTTTTCACGGCGCTCTTGATCTTTGTCGATACCGGTCGGGTCATTGAGGGGATGGTGTTCTTCATCCTGGCGGAGATTGGCTACCGGGGCGCTCAGGTATTCTACAATTCGCTGCTTCCTGAAATCGCGCAACCTGAAGAGGTGGGCTGGGTATCCGGCATTGGGTGGGCTATCGGCACCATTGGCGGTACGTTGTTGTTGGTCATCTTGCTCCCCATCCTGGCGAACATCAAGGGGACCATGGTGATTCGCATCGCCTTTATCGTCACGGCTGCGTGGTTCATGGGATTTGCAATGCCGGCCTTCGCCTGGTTACGGGAGCGTTCGACGCCGCAGCCGCTGCCACAGGGGACTTCCTATTTGGGTATCGGATTCAGACAGGCCCTGCAAACCCTGCGCAAGGCGCGCCATTACCGTGAATTCATCAAATTTGTCATTGCTTTCCTCATCTACAACGATGGGGTCATGATGACGCTGGATTTCGCTGCTATTATCGGCGCAGTGCTTTTCGGTATGAACCAGCAAGACCTCATTATTTTCGTCATCGCCGTGCAGATTACCAATATCTTCGGCTCCTATGTGTTTGGTTGGCTGGCCGATCGTTGGAGCGCCAAGAAGTCGTTGCTGCTATCGATTGGCATGATGATCGCTGCGGTCGCGTGGATGTATTTCACCGGTACAGTCCTGGGATTCTACCTGGTGGGCGCACTTGCCGGTTTTGCAATGGCCGGCGTTCAATCGGTAAGCCGCTCGATGGTCAGTGTGTTGAGCCCTCCCGGCCAGAGCGCCGAATTCTACGGGTTCTTCGCGGTGGCGGGGCGCACCTCGTCGTTCATCGGCCCTGCGGTTTATGGCTGGCTGGCGTACCGGATGGCGCTCTGGTACGAAAGCCGTGGTCTGGCGACCCTGGCAGCAGAACAACAGGGCCAGCGGATCGCCATTCTCTCCATCGGCCTGTTTTTGCTCGTGGGGGCTGCTATTCTGCTGTCGGTCAATGAGAAGAAGGCGCGCATGGCAAATACCTTGATCATGGAGCCGGCGAGTACACCCTCCGAGTCTTGAGCTAGGAAATCTCGCATCATCAGGAGCAATGACATGAGTGACGAAAAGACCGAAGGACATCCGGAAAGTTCGGAAGCATGGCGTGAGGTCGGCCAACAGTTCAAATCGTTGGGGGATAGTATCGCCGCAGCGTTTCGCTCCGCCTGGGAAGATGAAGGAAATCGCCAACACGTCGAGGAGCTACGGGATGGCCTGCAATCCCTTGTCAATGAGGTAGGACAGGCAATCAGTGATGGGGCGGCTTCACCAGAGGGACGGCGGGCGCGCGCCGAAGCCGAGCGGGCTGCGCAATCGGCCCATGAGGCTGTCAAAAAGAGCTGGACCGATGTTGAACCCCACGTGATTTCTTCTTTGGAAAAGGTGAGCGCTGAGCTGCGCCGGGCTATCGATGGCTTGAAGTCTGGTCCCTCCGGTTCTTCGACCCCGGACGGTGAGGGGACTGTGTAGACCTGGACTCGACCGGGTCTCTTGGGGCCTCCGTTGCACTGCGCGCCGGAGGCCTTTTTGCGTAGCGGGTGAGAGCAGGTAGAATAGCGATACGTTGCGGATGAAGTTAAGTGGGCAGGTACATGCACTGCGGTGTTGCCGGGTGCGTCAGGAGCCAGGGATGAAGAAGCGGCTTTGGGGCGGGGTTCTCTGTGGGATGCTATTGTCGGGTTTGGCAATCGGGTGTACCTCGAAAGCGGTTATTGAGGAACCTGGCGCGCCAACTGCGACGTCGCTTCCTACCAGTACGCCGACACCTTTGGTGCTGATTCTGACCACTGCGACACCCGCGCCGGGGCCTTCAACTCAGGGTGCGACGCCGGGGGCGCCGCCCGCGCCGCTCACTCCGGCGCCCATTTCGGCGCCGGCGCCCTTCAAGTTGGGTGAGACCTATGAAGGGGGGGCGCTCGGTAAGATCTGGAATTTGGCGGAACTACGTTATGCTTTCCATGCCGACCGGCTGCGGCTCGTTTGGGAGATGGCGGAGCCCGGAGCGACGGTTCCCAAATACCAGGTAACCGAGGTTGACAATGCGACCAGTCCTTTTCCCTCGGGATACGATCCGGCGTGGGGCAGCGCGCGGATTGACCTGGTGCTCAGCGACGTTTACGCACGCGATGGGCAGCTCCCGGCCCTTCCTATAGGCCTGGCGGCCAATCCGGCGGCGACACAGATTGGCATTTATCCCACGTATGATGACGCGCGACTGGGGTTCTCTATTGGCTTGCACCGGGCAGTCCCTTTCACGGTTTATCAGCTTACCGATCCGGTGCGCATCGTGATCGACATTGTTTATCCCTGATACCAACACGCGAAGACGAAAGGTGTTTCTATGAACTGTCCAAACTGTGGCGCCCCGCTACGACCGGGGACGAATTTCGACTTTTTGTGGTGCGAGTATTGCGGTACGTTTCAGTTTCCTGTTCCATCTCTGGATGGCATCAAAACGCTTGGGCAGGGCGACGGTGATCTACGCTGTCCCCTATGTCGTGATCATCTTTCGACGGCGGTCGTGGCAGAAATCTCCGTCTTGCATTGCCAACATTGTCAGGGATTCCTGACCGGACGGCGCACGTTCTTTGATATCGTAAAGTATCAGCGGGCCCGGATTCCGGCGACTTTACATTCGAAGTCGTTGAATGACAAAGCGTTGGAACGAGAACTCTGGTGTCCGCAGTGCAGTTGCAGGATGCAGACTTTTGCCTATTGCGGGCCGGGGAACGTCGTTATCGACACGTGTGATCGCTGCGATTTGATCTGGCTGGATTACGGTGAGTTGCACCGCGTCGTCTCGACGATCGATCATTCCTGGTAGGGGGGGAAAAGATGCGCATGCGCAGGTTGTTTGGCCAAACGTTGCGGGAGTCGCCATCCGAGGCGGAGGCGATCAGTCATCAGCTTCTGGTGCGCGCCGGGTATATCCGTCCTTTGGCAGCGGGCATTTTCAGCTACCTGCCTTTGGCGCGTCGCGCGCTTTCCAAATTGGAAACCATCGTTCGGGAGGAAATCGAGGCTATCGGCGGGCAGGAGGTCGCCATGCCCGTGGTGCATCCCGCCGAGGTCTGGCAGCGTACCGGTCGCTGGTACGCAATCGGTGCAGAGATGGGCCGGTTCACAGATCGTACCGATCGGGATCTGGTGCTGGCGATGACTCATGAGGAAGTGGTGGCAGATCTGGTTCGTTCCGAGATCCAGTCGTACCGGCAGCTCCCCCAACTGGTCTACCACATCCAGACCAAGTGGCGTGATGATCCCCGCCCACGCGCCGGGTTGATCCGCGTGCGGGAGTTCACGATGAAAGATAGCTATAGCCTCGACGCGGATTGGGAGGGGTTGGACCGGCAGTATCGCGCCCATTACCAGGCCTATTTCAATATCTTCCACCGGTGTGGACTAGATGTCATTGCCGTGGCGTCGGACACGGGAATGATGGGCGGGGCATTGGCCCACGAATTCATGGTGTTGGCGCCGGTGGGAGAAGATACGTTGATGTTATGCGATCACTGTGGCTATTCGGCCAATCGCCAGATTGCCGGCTTTGCCAAACCTGAGGCTGTTTCGGAGCTGCCGCTTCCGGTGACCAGGGTGGCAACGCCCGGAGCCGCGACCATTGCGGCGCTTGCGGAGTTCCTGGGCATCGAGGCTTCCCAGACGGCCAAAGCGGTTTTCTTGGTGGGTACGATTCCGGAGGGCGAGCAGAGTGTCGAGCGTTTCATCTTCGTGGTCATTCGGGGAGACATGGAGGTCAACGAGACTAAAGTGGCCAATGCGGTGCAGGCGCAGTCTTTGCGGCCTGCCACGGAAGCGGAAATTCGCGCCATTGGTGCAGAACCCGGCTACGGCTCACCCGTGGGTATCCATGATGCACTTCTGGTGGTCGACGATGCCGTGGTGCGTTCCCCCAATCTCGTTGCGGGCGCCAACGAACCCGGTTACCATCTGCGGAATGTGAATTATGGCCGCGACTATGAAGCCGACATTGTAAGCGATATCGCAGCGGCGCGGGCCGGCGATAGCTGTCCCCAATGTGGCGCCCCGCTGCGCGCCGAGCGAGGCGTGGAAGTCGGCAATATCTTCAAGTTGGGGACACGTTACAGCGAAGCTGTGGGGTGTAACTACGTCGATGCGGGGGGGCAGTCGCATCCGGTGATCATGGGATCCTATGGTATCGGTATTGGCCGCACCCTGGCCTGCATCGCCGAGATCCATCACGACGCGCAGGGTCTGGTCTGGCCGGTTTCCGTGGCGCCGTTCCAGGTTCATCTTATCACCTTGGGTCCCGAAGAGAGTGAAGCTGCTGTCGTCGCGGACCGGCTGTACGCTGCGTTGTGGGAAGCCGGCATCGAGGTGCTCTATGATGACCGTGACCGCAGCCCCGGCGTCAAATTCAACGATGCCGACTTGTTGGGTATGCCTTTGCGCATTACGGTTGCGCAGCGCGGGTTGAAGCAGAACAGTGTCGAAATCAAACGCCGTGATCTTACAGAACGTGAGTTTGTGCCTCTGGACACCGTCGTTGGATTCGTCAAGGACCAAATCGCGATTCTGGAGGGTGATTTGGCGCAGCGGGTATCTTCGGTACCCTACCGGGATTGAGGTTTCTATTTATCAGCCGGACTTCAAAGGGCGCAATTACCGTCTTTACGGAGCGACGTTCTAGCAAGACTTTGAAGTCTCAAACCAAAGGAGTATACAATGGACGCTTTAGAGAATATTATGACACGTCGCAGTATTCGGCGCTACCAGGATGAACTTATCTCTGAGGACATCGTGACTCAGTTGTTGCAGGCGGCGATGGCGGCGCCTTCTGCCGGCAACCAACAACCGTGGCATTTTGTCGTCATCGACGACCGCGCGTTGCTCGATGCAATCCCAGAGTTCCATCCCTATGCGCAGATGTTGCGGGAAGCGCCTTTGGCGATCATGATCTGTGCTGATCTTCAGAACGAGAGGCATAGCGGTTATTGGGTGCAGGATTGTTCGGCGGCGACCCAGAATCTCCTGTTGGCCGCTCATGCTTTGGGTCTGGGCGCGGTCTGGTTGGGATGTTATCCTCGTGAGGACCGCATCGCCGGACTGCAAAACTTGTTCAAGTTGCCCGAGTCCATTGTGCCACTTTGTGTGGTCTCTATTGGCCATCCGGCAGAGGAAAAAGGACCAGCTAACCGTTACAATCTGGAACGCGTTCACCGGAACGGCTGGTGAACTATAATGGCCCGGTATAACCTGGGTGGTTCTGTGTTATACTGGGGATGACAGTCCCAATCGTTCCTGTTTACGTAAGGATTGGAAGGAGGAATATGTCGACGCTTCCTGAAACACCGAATCCCCTCAGGGGGCGTGTGCTGGTCTTCAGTGGCACGGCGCACCCCAAACTGGCGAAGGAAATCGCTGCCTACTTAGGTCTGGAATTGAGTCCCACCCAAGTCCGGAAATTTACCAACGACAATTTTTACGTACAGCTGGGTGTCAGCGTGCGGGCAAAAGAGGTGTTCATTGTGCAACCTATCTCGCCCCCATGCAGCGACAATCTGCTGGAGTTATTTTTCATGCTCGACATTGCTCGCGGCGCCGGCGCCAAAAGTGTCCATGCCGTGATCCCGTATTTCTCTTATGCGCGCTCCGACAAGAAGGATGCACCGCGCATTTCCATTGGGGCCCGTTTGATTGCCGACCTGCTGGTGGAGGCGGGTGCGACGCAGGTCATGACCATGACCTTGCATTCTCCCCAGGTGCATGGCTTTTTCAGTGTTCCCACCGACCACTTGACGTCGCATTCCGTCTTCGTGAAGCATTTCAAGAAGCAAGACTTGAGCAACACGGTTGTGGTCTCTCCTGATATTGGCCATGCCAAACGCGCCCTGAAATTGGCCAAGGCCCTGGGTGTTCCGGCCGCCGCCGGGGAGAAGCGCCGTCTGGCCGACAATCGAGTGGCTATCGATGGCATCATGGGCAACGTGCAAGGAAAGCGTGTGCTGCTGGTCGATGATGAGATTGCGACCGGCGGCACGATTATCGAGGTGATCAACTATCTCCGTACCCAGGATGTGACGCGGGTAACCGTTCTAGGAACCCATGGCTTGTTCACGGGTAAGGCTGTGGAGCAACTGGATGCTGTCGAAGAGATCGAGGAAATTGTCGTGACTGACACGGTGCCTATTGCCGAAGGCAATTATCCCCGGCGTCTCACGGTGCTTCCGGTGGCCCATATCTTCGGCGAGGTGATCCGGCGCAACGTGATGGGACAATCGGTTGGAGAGCTTTTTGAGTTCTGGCCACTTCCGGACGGGACATAGCCAGGCGTTGTGGAAGGCTGTATATCAGATACCCCGCAGCCTAACATCCGGCAAGCGACGGCGGGCGCTGTCTGCCATGACGCGAAGCCGGTTGCTCGTGTAGGGCGTGAGTGTTGTCAAGGCTGAATCCAGGGTGTGTCCGCCCCTGAACTGCTGGAGGACGTAGCGGGCGCGTTTTGTGATGCGCGAGGCCAACCAGGAAGCCAGCGTCTCGATGTCTGCCTCTTCCAGCAGGCCGGGCACGACGGTAGTACGGAGTTCATAGGGCAGGCCGCTGTCGCCGAGTAGCGCCAGACTGCGCTCGATGCGCCCCAGGTCGAGAGTCTCCCGCCCCGCCAGGAGCGCGTAGCGTTCCGGCGGGGCTTTGACGTCCATGGCCACGAAATCCACGAGGTCCTCTTCCAACAGCGCCGCCAACATCTTGGGATGGTAGCCGTTTGTGTCCAGTTTCACGTCTACGGGATAGCGTTTTACCGTGCGGATGAATGCTGCCAAATCCGTTTGGAGGGTGGGCTCGCCGCCGGTGATCACCAGCCCATCGATAAGGCCGGCGCGCTGTTCGAGAAACGCCAGCAGCTCCGTTTCCGGGATGTCATCCACGGCATCGGGAGAGAGAACCAGCGCAGCGTTGTGACACATTGGACAGCGGAAACTACACCCACCGGTGAAGACCACGGTCGCGATGTGGTCCGGAAAGTCGATGAGCGACGTCTTGACCCATCCCTTGGTCTGCATGGTTAGTTCGCTTTCAGGTTTGGCGAGAGGCGCGTCTAATCCTCAGGTCGTGCTTTCACCTTGAACGTTTCCCGGTCTTCGAATTCCTGCTTCTTGCCCTCGTTCCAGTTCTGCACCGGGCGCAGGTAGCCCACGATGCGCGAGTAGACTTCACAGGGTACCTTTACTTCTTTTTCGGTCGCCTGGGTTTTACTTGTGGGTTCCACGATGTTCCTCCTTGTCACTTGGACTATATTCTATTGCCAATACATTTTATCATCAGCAGGCAGGGATTCTCCGG
>JAFGNR010000226.1 GCA_016926915.1 Anaerolineae bacterium | reverse complement strand
CTGTGATTGTCGAGTTATCGTGGTGAACACTGGGTATGGCTGAAGTCTTGGCATCCATTGGGCCGGGTGAAATTATCGGTCCTTATCGTGTGGTCAGGAGTCTTCCCGACCCAGGAGGAATGGCGCGTATCTTCGAGGCAGAAGTCCGCCGCAAGTATGACCGGGACCGGTCTCCCGGTATGCCGCGACGGGTAGCGCTCAAGGTAGCCGGGGTGCAACACCAGTCGGCTCTGGTGACCGAGGCAGACTATCTGCGTCGGTTCCGTCACCCCAACGTGGTGCGCATCTTTCCGTTGCCAGGCCATCATAAGCCTATCTACGCCGCCAAAGAGGCATTTTCTTTCGGGTGGCATTGGTACTATGCGATGGAGTTAGTCGCTGGTGGAGCGCTGGAGGGGCGGCTGACGCGTTCAGAGACCGTCAGGGAGCTGTTGCACCGGAAGGCGATGCCGCCTGCTGTGCGCCCTTTGCCAATCGTTGCGGTCATTGGAATCGCCCGCCAGCTGGCGGCGGCTCTGGAGCACATTCACCAGCACTCGGTTTTGAATCTGGATGTCAAACCGAGCAATATTCTGATACGGTCACGACGATTCCGGGGGCTGTGCACAGCGCCGCGCGTGGTGCTTTCCGATTTCGGAATTGCCCGGGATCCCCGTTATCCGAGGTTTGGCGTGCTGGGGGTGGCGACGCCGGAATATGTCTCACCGGAGCACGCCCGGGAGCTGACGGGCCAATCTGCCCGGCTGGACTCACGATCGGATTTGTTTTCTCTGGGTGTGGTGCTCTACGAAATGTTGACAGGACAATTGCCGTTTGAGGATATCGGGCTGACCTTGGACCCGCATTTTGCGCCGGTCCCGCTGCGTGCGTTACGGCCCAGGATTCCCGAGGCGCTCGCGGCGGTGGTGATGCGTCTCCTGGAGAAAGACCCGGCGCGCCGTTACCCCTCGGCCGGAGATTTGGGTGTTGCCCTGGCAAATGTGCGAGGCGCCCGCCGCCGGAAAACAACACTACATCGCCCTTCACAGATAACCCTGCCCCCAGGAGGTTAAGATGGCAGTACAGGCTACATCGGACACTATTTCTACCGGAGGCCCGGCGGAGACCTCTGCATCCTCTGCGACGCTTCATGTCGAGGTCTGGGGGGCTACAGATGTAGGACAGGAGCGTGAAGGGAATGAGGATTCCATCTATCCGGATTCGAGCGGGAAAGGGTTTACCTACAATCCCAAGCCGGACACGCTGGCGCGTCTGGGGAGATTGTTGATTGTTGCCGATGGCGTGGGCGGCGCGCAGGCGGGAAGCGAGGCGAGCCAATGGGCCATTCGCCGGGCCGTCGAGCGTTACTATGAATCATCCGGCGCCGACCTGGCGGTGGTAGTGCGCAATGCTGTAGCCCATGCGAATGCGTCGTTGACCCAATATCTTCAGAGTACGGGGACGACCGATGCAGGCTGTACCATGGCGGCCGCAGTGATTCATCAGGGTAAGCTTTATACTGCCAACGTGGGGGATAGCCGGGTTTACCTGATTCGCGATGGGAAGATCTACCAGCAAACGCGGGATCATACTCTCACACAGGCGAAACTGGATCGCGGATTGATCACGCCGGAGCAGGCCCTTTCCGATTCGGGATCCAGTGTGTTGACGCGCTCGCTGGGGGCGGTGGCTTCTGTCGAGGTCGATGTCTTCCGTCCGGTAGACCTTTTCCCCGGCGATGTCGTGCTCTTGTGCTCGGATGGGCTTTACGATATGCTTCCGGATGCGGAAATCGCGCGCCTGGCGCTCAATGGCAACCCCGCCCGGATGGCGCAGCGGATGATTGCCGAGGCCAACCGCAAAGGCGGGTTTGATAACATTTCCGTGATTATTGCGCAACTAGGCGGCAAGCCGAAAGCGGCGCCGGCTGCAGGCGCCTTTGCGGAGGATTTGCAGAAGTTGCCGCAGGAACGTAAACGGTTGCTGACAATTCTGGCAGCGGTGACGGTTGTCGTGGTGCTAATCGTATCGGCCATTATTGGCTGGTCCCTGATAGGAAATGGGAACGGGCGGGCTGATCCCACGCCTCGACCAACCCTGCAACAGTCTGGCGACAACGAGGAGTTGGTGGTTACCGAAGAGACGCCGGAACCTATTACGACAGAGGCTGCCGGACCCGGAGAGGCGACGGAAACGCTGCCGCCGACCTCGACGCCCAAGCCGACGAGTACCACGGAACCGACGAATACGCGCGTGCCGCCAACGCGGACGCCGACAGCGACCCCAACGCTTGAGCCGACGGCAACCGAGACGCCGACATCGGAACCGACGGATGACGGCGGTAGTGGCGAACCGACGGAAACACCGAGACCCGACAGGTGAGGTGTGGGTATGATTTACAGAGTATATGTCACAAGGAGCGATGGGAAATATGAACGTCAGGTTGCGTGAATATACCCGCCTGTTTCTGGCGGTGTTGGGAGGGACTCTCCTGGTCCTTCTCGTGGGATTGACCGTGCATGATCGGGGTCTGATGGCTGCCGAATTGACCGGCGCGCGCTCCACGCCGCGCATTGAGGCGCCGTACATTCAGGAGAACTACGCCAACCTGCATGCCGTTGGTCTCAATCTGTTTTACAGTAACACGGCCTTTGCGGCGTTTTCCATTGGCGGGAATGCCTACGACGCGGCAACCGTTACCTTTTCCACTGCATTGGGGCAGGCGCCGCCTGCCGACGTGGCGTTGCCGCCTTTCGCTGCCGCCTACGATGTTGCCATTGGAATCACGGAAACCGGCGTCATTACGGCCACGGCATTCGATATCACAGGAAGTACCGCGATTCAGACCTATACGTATGTTCTGGATGGGGAGGGGCCTGTGGGCGCTCTGCAGGCGCCGGAGTTTGTTTCCGAAACTGCGGTGCTCGTCCAGCTCCAGGCTGTGGATGCAGGCTGCGGGGTCGCCGACATGTGTCTCAGCGCAGTCCCGACGTGCACTACCTGGGAGCCCTTTGCTGCGACCCGCGTGTGGATGTTAGCCGGTGCGGATGGCGTCCGGCAACTCTACGTGCGCTACAGGGATTTCCTGGGTAACGTCTCCGGTCAGGAGCAAGTCGAGATCTTCCTCGATCGCGCAGCGCCGGTGGTCACGGCGACCGCTCCGGCTAAGACCTTTCCCGGCCCGATCGCGGTATCCTGGCAAACTGTAGATGCTGCGCCCAGTTCCGGCATTGTCCCCACCTACACGGTCGCTGTGCAAGAATCGGGCGGCGCGTGGCACTCCTGGCTGCCCGCCACGACACTGACGCGCACGACTTTCGCCAGCGCGACGCCCGGCAATACTTACGTCTTCAGCGTCACCGTTCATGATGAGGCCGGAAATCTCGGAACCGGTACGGCGACCACGATTGTCGAAAACTATGAGGTTTTCCTGCCTCTCCTCATCCACTCCTATGCGCCGCTTTCCAACGGTGATTTCGGGACCGGTACCCTGACCCACTGGAACCCGTGGCAAGGTGGTTTTGGCGGCGCTGGCAGTGGGCTCCCCCAGAGTGTCGTGGTTTACGAGAATAACTCGCGGGCGTTGTTGGGCGATCGCATATCGGCGAACGGCGCGATCCCGGTTGGGTATGGGGGAATCGCCCAGACCTTTACGGTCGAACGACGCTATCTCGAAATGCGTTATCGCATTTTCTCCTACGATGTTTTTCAAGGAAGTACCGGATCGTTTTTCGACACCTTTGAGGTTTCCCTGGATGCATCGCCGGAGGAGATTACCTACTTAGAGCTGGCGGCAGTGTGTGTTCCGGCCGATTTGAATCCTGATGATACTGTTGTCGCCGATACTGGGTTGGTATTCTGCGGGGGGCGAGATGGCGTCAGCGCCGATCTGGGGACGTTGTGGGATTCCGGCTGGATCACCGTGACCCTGGATCTCGAGAGTTTCCTGGGCGACAGCGTCACGCTCTATCTTACGGCATGGGGGCGCGAATACGAGGCGCCGTTCTACGATGATCACGGATGGTATAGTACGTGGGTGTACGTGGATGATCTTGTGTTGAAGGACTGACCGGGTGCGTTTTCGATTCAGTGTGTCTTGATGTGGCGGCGTAGTAGTGAATTGCGAGGAGGATGGGCATGCCGGGAGAAATCCAACTAACGGTGCAGACAAATAAAGCGTCCTTTCCGGTGACCGGCGGGCAGCAGCTGGTCTATGTATTGGTGGAGGCGTTGCCTTCGGGGGCGGTGGCGGATGTCCAGATGCCGCTAAATTTCAGCCTGGTGCTGGACCACAGCGGATCGATGTCCGGGGTGAAGATCGAGAACATGAAGGAAGCTGCCAGGTTGGCGATCGATCAGATGAATCCCCAGGACATCGTCTCGGTGGTGGTGTTCGCTGATTCCGTCGAAGTCGTGGCGCCGAGCAGTGCGGTGGATGACGCCCTGGCGGTCAAAGCGCACATCGACAAGATCCGCGCCAATGGAGGAACGAAGATCTCCCGGGGTTTGCAGGCCGGCCTGGATGAGCTTGCCAAGGGGATGCGCGCGGACCGGGTCAACCGTCTCCTCCTGCTCACCGATGGCGAAACCTACGGCGATGAAGAAACGTGCCGGAGACTGGCTGCGGATGCCGGGAAACGGGGAATCGGCATCTCCGCCTTGGGATTGGGACAGGATTGGAACGAGAAATTGCTAGATGACATTGCACATGCTAGCGGCGGGACTTCGGATTTCATCGAAGAAGGAAACCCCGATAAGGTCTTGCAGACGTTCCAACGAGAGGTTCGCGCTGCCCAGGGAACTGTGGTCCAGGATGCAGAACTGATTCTCCGGTTGGTGGGGGGCGTTATTCCGCGCGCAGTCTGGCGTGTGACCCCCATGATTGCCAAGCTGGGTCACCGGGCAGTTTCCGAACGTGATGTGCAAGTATCCCTGGGCGATATGGAGCGTGGACAAGGGCAGAGTGTGCTGGTGGAGTTGCTTGTGCCGCCTCGCCAGACCGGCGCCTATCGCCTGGCCCAGGTAGAAATTAGCTACGACGTCGCCGCGTTGCAGCTGGTGAAAGAGCTCGTCAAGGAGGATATCGTGTTGACGTTTTCTGACGATCCGGCCTTGACGTCACAATCGAACCCGTATGTGCTCAACGTGGTAGAAAAAGTCACCGCCCATAAGCTCCAAACGCGGGCGCTGGACGAGGCGGCCGTGGGGAACATCGCCGGCGCCACTCAAAAGTTGCGTGCTGCCGCTACGCGGCTGTTGGATATGGGCGAGAGTGAATTGGCCCAGACTGCTTTCGATGAAGCGGAACGGTTGGAAAAAGGACAGGGTCTCTCTTCAAAGGGGACCAAGAAACTGCGTTACGAGACGCGAAAACTAACCCAGAAACTGGATGAGTTATAACCATCCGAATTCCAAGGAGGATACGATGCCTATTTGTCCAAATTGCAGTTCGCACCAGCCCGATGGTGCAGCGTTTTGCGATGAGTGTGGTTCGGCATTGAGCGGTCCTGCTCCCCTGCCTGGGATGCAAGGGCCTTCGGCTGGCGCGCCAACAGTCGTGGCTTCGGGTTGCCCGGTGTGCGGTGCTCAGGTGGCGCCAGGTGAGGCCTTCTGCAATAGCTGTGGCGCGGCTCTAGGAGGCGCAGCCCCCGCGCCGGGTCCCTATCAAGATCCGTACCAGCAGGCGCCGGCCTTTCCACAGCCGAGTAGCGGTGCAACCTGCCCCAATTGCGGTGCGCAGCTGGAACCGGATAGCACCTTCTGCGATATGTGTGGCTCGCCGGTGACGCCCGGAGGGGGAGGTGGTTTCGACCAGATGTCGCCCTTTGACTATGCGCCTCCTCCGGCGGGAGGGGCGCCACAGGACAAGACGATGCTGGCGCCCCAGCCTGGAGGTGGTGCGGGTCTGGATTATGGGATGCCGCCTCAAGTGGCGCCGCCCCCTGTGGATTACGGGGCGCCGCAAGCCGCGGCTCCTTATCCTCCGGTCGATTACGGTCATCCTCCCGCGCAACCGCCGGTCGGGGTCGCCCCTCCCCCGCCGACGACAGCGCGTTTCGTAGTTCAGGGGACCAGCGCGACGCTGCCATTCCCTCCAGGAAAGGCCGAGATCGTGATCGGTCGTGAAGATCCGGTGAGTGGCATTTTCCCCGACGTCGACTTGACCAACCATGGCGGAGACGAAGGGGGAGTCTCGCGGCAGCATGCCCGGATCGTCATTCAAGGAAACAAGTGCTACATTGAGGATTTGAACAGTACGAACTATACCTTCGTCAACCAGCAGAAGTTGCTGCCCCGGCAGCCCCAGCTACTGGAAGACGGCGCGGAAGTGCGGTTTGGTCGGGTAAAGCTCGTCTTTTATAGCTAACCCTGTCCATGTAATGACCGGCAGAGTCCCGAGGCCCGCCGATGGGCCAGTATCATGATACATGTAGCACGTGGGGCGGGCCCGGCCTGCTGCCGGTGAGTGTGGTCCGTGTAATGCTAGACGGCAACACGGATGTAGGCAGGCATGGCGTCCTTGGCGAGCCGCGCGCTAGCTGGTCGTTGTTTTTCGTAGGAGGATACTATGGTCCTTGCTGCTGAGCAGATCGTGCAAAACCGCTATCGTATCGAGTCTCAGTTGGGGCAGGGTGGCATGGCGGCTGTGTATCAGGCTGTAGATACGCGGCTCAACGTCATGGTTGCCATCAAGGAGATGATGCCCCAACCCGGCCTGGATTCGCAGACCCTGGCACTGCTTCGCCAGCAGTTTCAGCAAGAAGCCATGGTTCTCGCCCGGTTGAATCACCCACATCTTGTACGCGTCACCGACTTTTTCAACGAGAGTAACAATGCCTACCTCGTTATGGATTTTGTCAAAGGGTACAGCCTGGCCAAATATATCGAGCGTTGGGGGATGATCTCGGAGCCCCAGGTCCTGGCGTGGGCCGGTGAACTTCTGGACGCGCTCTCCTATTGCCATGCACAAGGCGTCATCCATCGCGACATCAAGCCTCAGAATGTTATCATCCGTCCTGATGGTCAGGCGATGCTCGTCGACTTCGGGTTGGTGAAATTGTGGAATCCCAACGACCCGCGAACCCAGACCGTCATGCGCGGTATGGGAACTCCGGAATACTCACCGCCGGAACAGTATGACGCCGGGATGGGGCACACCGATCCCCGTAGCGATATTTATAGTTTGGGGGCGACGCTCTATCATACATTGACAGGGCAGGCGCCTCCTACCGCAACCTTGCGTATGGCGGATCCCGAGCGATTCTATCGTATTTGGACGGAGGTTCGGGGCGTAAGCGAGCGAACCCAGGGCTGTGTTTTTCGCGCTCTCGAATTGCAGCGCTCGCAGCGCTGGCAGACGGCCGCAGAGATGGCAGCTGCGTTAGGACTCCACGCGCAACCCCAGGTGCTAGCTGCGCCGGTACCCGGTGCGCCTACTGGTAAGCCGGCGGGAAAGTCTAAGGCTAAACGGAAATCCGAACCACAACCCGCGCCGCCCTCTCAACCGGAAAGTAGAGCGCCCAGCGGGCCGATGCGCGGAGGTACGGTGGCCGTCATGCCCTCGAGGCAAACGGGACCGGGGGCTGGATCACAGGCGGCCCCAGTTGCCCAATCAGGGCCTGTGGCTGCGCCACAACAACCCATCGCCGCGCCTATACCGGCGCCCCGTCCGGTAGCGCAACCCGGCGAAAAACATCGCAAGATGCCGGTTTGGGTATGGGGTCTGATTGGCGTGGCGGTGATTCTGTTGGCAGTTGCCGGGGGCATTCGGATTAGCCGCATGGCGGGGGGGCGCGCCACGGAGACGCCGACGCCCAGTCCCACGTTGGCCGCCACAGCGACGCCGAGTCCCTCTCCAACAAGGACGCCGACAGCGACATCTGAACCTGACGCCACGCCCACAACGCTGCCGACCTCGACGTCGGTTCTGCTTCCGGAGCCGGAGCTGGCAGGACCGCGTGATGATCAGGGGTATTATCCCACGTCGTTGATTCAGTTGAGCTGGTCCTGGTCGCAAGCGCTGGAGACGGGCCAGCGGTTCCTGGCGGTCGTTGAAAACGAAGCCGGAGAGAAGGTTCTCCAGCGCGTGGTTGACGACCCGGGAGCCGCCCTCCAGGTCGAATTCCGGGCATCAGATGAAAATCTCGCGTTGGGCATCTATACCTGGTACGTGATTGTAGAACGTCAGGTCGGCGGTAATTGGGAGGCGGCTTCACAGAGCGTTTCTCGTACGTTCCGTGTGGTGGAGCGTCCGCCGGAGACGCAGGAGAAACCCACGCCGACGCCTGCTCCCACCACGCAACCGACGACACAGGCGCCGACGTCTGAACCGACGACACAAGCGCCGACGCCTGAACCGACTACGCAGCCGCCGACGCCGGAACCGACCACGCAGCCGCCGACGCCGGAGCCGACCACGCAACCGCCGACGCCCGAACCCACGACGCCGCCGCCGACTACAGAACCGCCGCCGCCGCCGCCCCCATGAGTGGGTAGGCCACGAAACGGCGTGTCTATGACCGGTTTTGTCTGAAACTGCGCAACCGGCTATCGTTCCATGTTTGCAGGTGTGATTGATGCGGTCTCACCTGGATCAGATATGGGAAGTGCATCATGTGTTTTGTGTGGGGAGGTGTTGTTTCTAGTCTGTAGGATTGTTTTCAACTCATTTAAGGGAGGGAAGAATCATGTTGCGACCATCGATGAAATGCTTGCTGTTTGCGATTTTGTTGGCGTTTGTGGCGGTTCCGGTGAACGTGAGCGCTGTCGATGCTCCGCCCGGTGTATCGGATTATGTACCTGCTTTGGCCGAGTTGCAGGCCAATGATGCCTGGACGTACCGGGGGCCTGAGTACAATACTGCTGGTGGTAGCGCCCCGCAGGTCACCCAGGTGGTCATCGATCCCAAAAATCCCAATATCGTGTATGCCGGCACCAATCAGGGCGTCTATCGCAGTTCCGATGGCGGCGAGACCTGGTTCCCCGGAAACGGAGGTCTGGGCGGCTATGGAGACCTGGTGATTTCGGGCCTGGCCATCGATCCGGTGGACTCGAATACCCTCGTTATTGGTACGTGGGGGTATGGTCTCCTCAAATCAACCGATGGCGGCAGCAATTGGTCGCGTCTGACCGATCCGTTGGGCAGTAAGATGTTGGATGCAGCTGCTGAAGGTGCGCCGCCCGTGATCGGGGGCGGTCCCAGTCTGCTTCACCAGCACGACGAGCTGCCTGCACCGGAAGGTACGCCGATTTCCTGGCAGCGCACTGCGGTCCGCCGGGTTACCATCAACCCGCAAAACCGCCAGGAGATTTTCGCCTGTATCGATGATGGGTATGGGCTTTATCGCAGCACCAATGGCGGTTCTTCGTGGGCGAAAATCACCCTGGGCACGGGGAGCGCGCGTTCCTACACCTTTGCCCCTTCGAACAATCAAATCCGGTATGCTTCTTTCGGCACCTGGACCACGTCCGGCGGCTTCTATCGCACCACCAATGGCGGGTCTTCGTGGACCGATGTGGGTACAGGGAAGATTGCCGGTACGGTCACAGGTGTCGCCATTCACCCCACCAATTCGAACATCGTGATGGCTGCTACAGCCGGGGACGGCCTATACCGCAGCACTAATGGCGGCTCTAGCTGGACCAAGGTAAGCGGCGGCTTGACGGATTCCTCGTTCTACGCCGTGGCCATTTCGAAGAGCAATCCGAACATTGTGTATGCAGGAGGCTATGTATGGCCCTATATCAGCACCGATGGCGGTGCGAGCTGGGCAGTTGCCAGTACGAGTTTCCCCACCTACTACGTCGAGGGGTTGGCGATCCACCCGACAAATTCCAGCACGGTGTACCTCGGCGCCAACTACTTCCCGTTTGGCGGCGTCTATAAGCGCACGAGCACGGGAAGCGCCTTTGCGCTCAAGGCGGAAGGCATGGAACGCACTTTCGTGCTGGATATCGAGCAGGATCCCAACAACAGCAGTATCCTCTACGCTTCCACCTGGGGGGCGGGCATTTTCCGCAGCGACAACGGCGGGGTCACCTGGAATGCGCGCTATGGTGTGCCGTATGTGTATACCCTGGAAGCCACGCAGGGTCCCACCGGTACGATTCTCTATGCAGGTACGTTCTATAGCGACTGGGGCGTGTTGAAAAGCTGGGATCGCGGCGACCACTGGACCGAGGTCAGCCGCGCGTATCCTAGCTACATTTCTTTCGATATTGCCTCCATCCAGGGCGATCCCAACAAGCTGATTGCGGCAACCCATCATGGTATCCAATACAGCAATGACGGCGGCATGACCTGGAACACGCCCACGGGCTTGACCGAGGGGATTGTACTGCGTCTCTGCGAGTTCAAGACAACCGGAAAATTGCTCGCTGCAACCTACGGCGGTGGGTTGTTCTATAGTTCCGGGGGAACGACCTGGTCAGAACGCAACACCGGCATGACGGGGACGTACGCCGAATATACCTATGATGTTGCCTGTTCGCCGGACACCCTGGGGGTGGCCTATGCCGGCGCCTACAAAGCGTACAAGACCACCGACTATGGGGCGCATTGGCAGATGGTCGACAGCGGATTGCCGAATGACTTTGTGCGGGACCTGGACATTGCCTCTGGCAGTGGGGATGTCTTTGCGGGCACCAATACCAGCGGCGTCTACCTGGCGCCGGGAGGGGGCAACAACTGGCATGCCATCAACGCGCGTTTGACCGAAAAACGTATCCGTTCGATCAAGGTGGTCGGCACATCGCCGGTCAAGGCTTTTGCCGGGACGAACGGCCAAGGTGGATTCGAGTTCACCAAGGTCACCGGTCACGCGCCGTTGTTCCTGCCCCTGTTGTGCAAATCTGCGAATCAGAACCCACCGCCTCCGGCAAATCTCGAGGCCACGACGGATGCTACGGTGTTGCAGGGTGTCGCTAATACTAACTTCGGTAATACCACGGATATGTGGGTGGGATATGATCACTGTGATGGCGGGTTGGTAAGCCGGAGTCTGGTGAAGTTCGATGTTTCCGCCATTCCAGCCGGCGCGCAGATCAGTGGGGCTACCTTCTCTGTGTACTTGATCAACTCGTGTGACATTGGTGAGCGTACCCACACGCTGCGCAGCTACCGTGTCACCGGCTCCTGGTCGGAGTCAACGGTCACCTGGAACAACCAGCCGAGCGTTGGCGAGTCGTACGGTTCCGTCGCGGTTCCGAGCCTTAGCTGGGGCTGGTATTCGTTGAACGTCACGAATCTGGTGAAGGGCTGGGTCAACGGCGCCTACACCAACTATGGCCTGGCGTTGCGCAGCAATGAGAGCTCCGGAAACGACAGCGCGCGTCTGGGATTCGCGACAAGCGAATATGCCGGCCGGGAACCCAACATCGTCATCACCTACACGACGGTAAATTCCCCGGCGCCTCAAACGTTGGTGTTGACCGCGCTTTCGCCGGCCTCGGGCGATCAAGTGGGCATCGCGGACGTTTTGGCGCGGGAGCTCCCTGCATGCGCGGCCTGCGATGACGAGGGGCTGTGGATGGTTCACTCCGTCATCGAATAAGGAGTGTACTGCCACATTACTCTCCCTTTTCGGGGTTGGAACTTGCGTTGTTTGTAGCGCGGCTCGTCAGAGAAGCGCGGGACGCGCTACAAGCAACTTTTGGACGTTGACGACAACATCATAATCTGGAGGCTATGCAATGCCGCGTTTCTGTCGTTTCTGTGGCAAGGAACTGAAAAACCCGAACGCGCGATTCTGCACTTCATGTGGGCGGGAGGTGTCGCAGTCTGACATTGTGCCCGACGCAGGTCTGGCGCCGCCGACGATGCAGGCTGGAGGGGGGGCGGTCGCGGGAGTCTTTCCTACCTATCCGCAGTCGGTGGGGGGCCAAGGCCCACGACTTTCTATTCGCTTGTTGGGACAACCGCCGTATGAAGTGGCCCTGGATCGCCCGGTTTTGACCATGGGGCGTAAGCCGGGTAACGATGTCATTGTGCAACTGGGCTATGTTTCGTCGCGCCATGGTCAGTTCGAACAGCGCGGCGGCGAGTGGCATTATGTGGATCTCGATAGCACGAACGGAACGTATATCAATGGCCAACGGGTAGATCACGCAGTGCTGCGCAATGGCGACATTCTCCGGATCGGAGATGCCCAGGGGAACTCTGTGAGTCTTACTTTCCTCACGGCAGCGCAGCCGACCACCGCCCCGGTGCAGGGTACCCGGGATCTCGGCGCTGCTATGTTGGGTTCGAATCCGGTGATCATGATTGGCCGCGATCCGCAGACAGACATCCCTCTGGACGCTACGGTGGTTTCCTGGCATCACGCGCGGATCGATCAGACGCCGCAAGGGCACGTGTTGACCGATCTGAACAGCACCAACGGTACATTCGTCAACGGGCAGCGGGTGGCGCGGGCGCACACGTTGCAATCTGGCGACGTCGTCCAGATTGGTCCCTTCAAACTTGTCTATGAAGCCAGCGGTTTCCAACAATACGCCGTTACCGGGGGCGTGCGACTGGACGGTCTCCAGGTCACGCGAGAAGTAGGGAGGGGCGATCACACCAAGCGCATTCTCGATAACATCAGCCTTTCGGTCTATCCCCGGGAGTTCATTGCCCTGGTGGGGACCAGCGGCGCGGGTAAGAGCACGCTGATGAAAGCGTTGAGCGGTGTGGCGCGAGCCGAGAGCGGGCAGGTATTGCTCAACGGAGACAATCTCTACCAACAGTTCGATCTCTATCGCACCATGATCGGCTACGTGCCACAGGATGATATTATTCACAAAGACCTCAAGGTGGCGGACGCGCTCCGGTATGCTGCGCGTCTGCGACTGCCGCCGGATACTTCCAACGAGGAGATAGAGCGCCGTATCGAACAGGTGCTTCAAGACGTGGAGATGTTGGGGCAGAAGGATCAGGTCATCACCAGCTTGAGCGGCGGGCAGCGCAAGCGCGTGAGCATCGCCGTGGAATTGTTGGCGGAACCCAATCTTTTCTTCCTGGATGAACCGACGTCCGGTCTCGATCCGGGCCTGGAAAAGAAGATGATGTATACCTTGCGGCGTCTGGCCGACGGCGGGCGCACCGTGGTGTTGGTGACCCACGCGACGGCCAACATCACTCAATGTGATCACGTCTGTTTCCTGGCCCAGGGACGCATGGCTTATTACGGGCCGCCCGAAGAGGTGTTTAGCTTCTTCAATGTTACCACAGGGGATTTCTCCGACGTCTACGACCGGCTCGATGATCCCGACCCTGCTGTATCGCGGCAGAAAGCGCAAGATTGGGAGCAGCGCTACCAGCAATCATCACAGTACCAGCGTTTTGTCGCCGAGCGGCAACAGACGCTGGCCCAGATTCCACAGCAGACCGACGGCGCCACACAGCGGAAGGGGCCTCGCGTGAATCCGTTGCGCCAGCTCTTCGTACTGACGCGCCGGTATCTCGATCTGGTATTGCGGGACAAGTTGTTGCTGACGGTGTTAATGGTGGTCATGCCCATCGTTGGCGCCTTGATCCTGCTGGTATCGGATGACAACTGGCTGGTCGGGAATACCCTCCCTCAAATCGAAAATCAACTGGCCGCCGAATTGGCCGAGGGGGCCACCAGTGCGACCTATTCGATTGTGGCCGAAAGCCAGACCGTGCTGTTCATGATGGCATTGGCCTCGGTGCTGCTGGGGTTGTTCGCGTCGGTCTATGAAATCGTCAAGGAGTGGTCTGTTTACCAGCGAGAGCGTATGGTGACTTTGCGAATCGCGCCATACATCTTCTCGAAAATCCTGGTCATCGGCGTTTTTGCACTCCTACAATGCCTGCTACTGATGCTCGTGATCGGTTTGAAGGTGGATTATCCGACGGAAGGCATTCTGATGCCGGCGGTTCTTGAGATTTATATTACCATGTTCCTTGCAACCCTGGCGGCGATTTCGATGGGGTTGCTGGTGTCGGCGATCGTGCCCAATGCTAATACGGTGATCTACCTGGTCTTCCTGGTTCTTTTCTTCCAAATGATCTTCGCTGGCGTGCTTTTCGACCTTCCGGGAATCACCAATGAATTCTCCGTGGCAACGCTGACGCGCTGGGCCATGCAAGGTATGGGCGCTTCTGTTGGTATGGAAGGGCTCAATGATCTCACGGTGACGCGCTTCCAACCGGATCCTATCACCGAAGAGGTCTCGTTCGAGATCGAGAAACCGGCAGACGATTGGGAACCTGTCACGGTCGTCACGGTTACCCAGCAAATCGAAGTCCCCGTGCAGCCAGGCATCACGCAGACGGTTCCGATCTCGGTCCCGGAGGTTACCATCAACGAAATGGTGACCGTTACGGAGACGGTTGTCGAAAGCGTGACCGTGGAACCGGATCCTATGGATATTGAAACGGAACAGGACTTCAGAATCGATTACGTCAGAACCACGGAACAGCTGTTGCTGAACTGGGGAGTGTTGGCCGGGTTCGGACTCTTCTTCTGTATCGCCACCGCCATCGTGTTGAAACGTAAAGACGTCAGGTAGCTGGCTTGTCTTTGCGCCGGCGCATCCTCTCCGAGTTGTGTTCGGGAGGGGGGATCATGGCGCGGTTTTGCCGGTATTGCGGTGCAGCGTTGGAGTATGCCGACGCGCGTTTCTGCTCGTCGTGTGGTGCGGAGCTGCCGGTAGTCGAAACGGGACGTTCCCCGGCGACGACAACGCCGGGGACGCCGCCAGGCTCCGCCTATCTGGTAGTGCGCGCCTGGGGGCAACCCCACAGACAGGCGCCGTTGGATCGTCCGGTGGTCAGGGTGGGGCGCGCTGCCGACAACGAACTGGTGATTGCGGTCAATTTCGTCTCGAAACACCATGGCGTCTTTGAGCAGCGCGGGACGGAGTGGGTCTACCGGGACCTGGGCAGCCTGAACGGTACTTACATCAATGGGCGGCGGGCGCAACAGGCGGTCTTGAGGCATGGCGATATCCTCCGGGTGGGCGACCCGGAGGGGAACTCTGCCAGCCTGACGTTTTGGGCCGGAGTCTCCGCAGACATGGCGCTTCCGGTGGGGGTCTTGAGTCTGGGAGAACGGGTGTTGGGAAGCGCGCGATCTTTGATCATTGGGCGCGACCCGCAGGCGCAGATACCTTTGCGCGCGTCCGTGGTTTCGTGGCGCCACGCGCGCATCGACCAGCTAGCCGATGGGCATCTGTTGACGGACCTTAACAGTACAAATGGGACCTTCGTCAATGGTCGCCGGATCATGCAGCCTTATCGCTTGCGACAGGGGGATGTGATCCGGGTGGGACCTTTCACTCTCGTCTACGCTGCAACAGAGATCCAACAATACGCGGCGCATGGCGGGATGCGGTTGGACGGCTTCGCTATCACGCGCACCGTGGGACGGGGGAAGCGTCATAAGCAAATCCTCACCCAGGTGAGTTTGAGTGTGTATCCACGCGAGTTCGTGGCCCTGGTGGGCACCAGCGGCGCCGGCAAGAGTACGCTGTTGAATGCCTTGAGCGGCGTCGAACGCGCGCAGGACGGGCGCGTGTTGGTGAACGGCGATGATCTGTACCGGCACTTTGATCTGTACCGGACCATGATCGGCTATGTGCCGCAGGATGATATTGTTCACAAAGACCTCACGGTCGAGCAGGTCTTGCAGTACGCGGCCCGATTGCGGTTGCCTCCCGATACGCGATCTGCAGAGATCGAACGCCGGATCACCCAGGTTCTCCAAGAAGTTGGAATGACGCCTCAGCGCACCCAGGTGGTGCGCAGTCTCAGCGGGGGACAGCGCAAACGGGTGAGCATTGCCATGGAGCTTCTGGCGGAGCCGCGTCTCTTCTTCATGGACGAACCCACCTCAGGACTCGATCCCGGTCTCGAGAAGAAGATGATGTACACACTGCGTCATCTGGCCGACGCGGGGCGGACGGTGGTCCTGGTAACCCACGCGACGGCGAATATCACGCAGTGTGATCACGTCTGTTTTCTGGCGCAGGGGCGCCTGGTCTATTATGGCCCGCCCGAAGAGGCCTTGTCGTTCTTTGGCGTCACCAGCGAAGATTTTGCAGATATTTACGAGAAACTGGATGCCCCTGATTCTGAGGCGGAACAAGAGAAAGCACTTGAGTGGGCGCAGCGTTACGCGCAGTCTTCCCAGCAACGGCGCTTCGTTTCCCTGAGGCAGCAGAAGGTGACAGACGTCAAGAAGGCTGCCGCAGAATCTCCGGAGCAGCGCGGTCCTAGGGTGAATCCTTTCAAGCAATTCTGGATTCTGTCACAGCGTTATCTTGCGCTTGTCCTTCGTGATCGTTTGCTGTTGACCGTCCTGGCCGTGATCATGCCACTGATCGGCGTGTTGATTCTGGGTATGGCAGATGCCCAGGCATTGATCGGTCATTCGGAGGCGGAAATTGCCGAACTCCTGGCTGCAGACCTGGCGGCGGGCGAGACGACGGCCAGATATGTGATTGTCGACAAAGGGCAGCGGTTGTGTAACATGATGGCGTTAGCGGCGGTCATGCTGGGATTGTTCTCGGCCGCCTACGAAATTGTGAAAGAACGCTCAATTTTCCGGCGCGAACGCATGGTCACGCTCCGTTTGATGCCCTACGTGGTTTCGAAAATCACGATACTCTGTCTCTTTGCCGCTGTCCAATGTCTGTTTTTCCTGTTCGTGATCGCCGTCAAGGTGAAGATGCCTGCCGCAGGTGTATGGCTGCCGGCGCCGGTTGAACTCTATACGACAGTGCTCCTGGCGACGTTGGCCTCAACCAGCCTGGGTATTTTTATCTCTGCGCTGACGCCGCGCCAGAATACGGTTGTTTATATCGTCTTGTTGCTGCTGTTCTTCCAGCTCATTTTCGCGGGGGTGATGTTTCAGCTGCCGGGTGCTGCGGGTAGACTCTCGCCGCTTACCCTGACGCGGTGGACAAATGAAGCCCTGGGCGCCTCGGTAAATCTCGATGCGCTCAACGCTTTGACCCGGAGCCGCTCTGAACCGGAGCCTATTACGCACGAGGTTGTCATGGAAGTTGAACGGCCTGTCGCTGGTTGGGAACCAGTCACGATTGTAAGCCGGACGGAGATACTGGAGATTCCATGTCTATTGGGGCCGAAGGTCACCGTGCCGATTACGGTGCCTGTGATTTCCGAGAATGCACTGGTAACCACGACAGAACAGGTAACACGGACGGTGACGATTGATCCCGGGGCCGTCGAGACGTTTGCAGAACGGGACCTGCTGGTGGATTACAGTAGTACACAGAGCCATCTGCTAAAATCCTGGGGTATGCTTGGCGGTTGGAGCCTGCTCTATATCCTGGGAACAGTCTTTGTGCTCAAGACAAGGGATGTCAGATAAGGAGGAGGGTGCGATGAATTTTCGAGTTGCTCTAAAACGTATGCGCCGCAGATATTGGCTTTTGTTGGTTTTGGCATTACTGGTAGCTCTCTGTGGGTGTGAGGAGGAGGCCGCGAAGCCGGCCCCAACCAAAACGCCAACCGCTACTGCAACGCCGGTCCCGGAGTCCACGGCTACAGCCACGCCGACGCCCTTGCCGCCCACTTCAACCACCCGTCCCACGTCAACGGCTACACCGACCCCGCCTCCCCCGACTCCGACACTGACCCTCGAACAGCTGGCGGCACTCTATCCGGAGTTGGCCGCCGTTCTCAACGATCCTGAACTCAGCGCGGTATACAAGGATCTGCTGGTGGCCTATGAGCAGGGCGGAGAACCTGCGCTGATTGCCGCCGCACAACAGCGGGGTTTGCTGACGCCGGAAGGGGACCTCTACATGCGTCTGGTGTTGGATACCGAGGATCCCACGTCTGTGGTCTCTCAGTTGGAGGCTGCGGGTGTGAAAGTCATCCGCACCTCCGGGAACCAGGTGGATATTGGGGTGCCGCTGGCGTTATTGCAGGCGCAGGGTGGGCAACCCGGGGCCTTTCTTACCCAGCTTACCCAACTTCAGAATGTGATAGGCGTACAGCCACCCTGGTAGGAGGCCTGGGTATGGGACTTGAACCCGGTGCTGTATTGCAGGAACGCTATCGTGTGGCGCGTCTTCTCGGTCAAGGGGGGATGGGCGCCGTATACCGCGTCTGGGATTTGCGGCTGAAGGCGCCGCGTGCTCTCAAGGAGATGGCGCCACAACCCGGCATCGCCGGGGAAATGCTGGCGGATCTGCGCAGCCAGTTCCGCCAGGAGGCGCAAATCCTGGGCCGGTTGAGTCATCCCAACCTGGTTAGTGTGACCGACTACTTCGAGGAAGAGGGCAACGCCTATCTGGTGATGGATTTTGTGGAAGGTGAAAGCCTCGACAGCGTTATCTCTCGCGAGGGAAGTATCTCCGAGACTCAGGTCTTGAATTGGGCCGGACAGTTGCTATCGGCGCTGGTCTATTGTCACGAACGAGGGATCATTCATCGCGACATCAAGCCGCAAAACGTCATCGTGCGTCCGGATGGGCAGATCATCTTGGTAGACTTCGGTCTGGTCAAACTCTGGAACCCCAATGATCCCCGCACGCAGACCGTTATGCGTGGTCTTGGGACACCCCAATATGCGCCGCCGGAGCAGTACGATGCACAGACGCGCCATACCGATGCTCGCAGCGATATTTATAGCATCGGCGCTACGCTGTACCACGCGTTGACAGGGCAAGTCCCGCCCACGGCGACCATGCGGATCGTCAACCCGAAAGCGCTGGTCCCAATTCGGCAACTCAATCCCCGGGTGAGCCCGCATCTCGAATCGGTTTTGATGCGAGCCCTGGCGCTGCAGCCGGAAGCGCGGTTTCAAAGTGTGCAGGAGATGCTTGCCAACCTGACGTCTCCCTTCAATACCGATGCTGTCATCGCGCCGCTGCCCGGCAATGGCGGCGTTTCCGGAACTGCCGTGATGCCCGGCAATACTCCTCCTATTCCGTCTGTGTCAATGACTGGGGCAGGGGCGCCTTCGCGCAAGCCGTTCCCGTGGCGTTACATGGCGTGGGGGGCTGGGATCATCGCGCTGCTTGTCCTTTCAGGGTTAGCATTGTCGAATTTACTGGGGGGTGAGACAGAGCCGGCGACGCCGACAGATATAGCCGAGGCGACAACTACGGCTACCCATACGCCGGAGAAGCCAACGGCAGTCCATACCCCGACCGGGACAACGCTCCCGGCGGATGATGAGGAAACGCCGGCGCCTACACAGACTGCAGAGCCCACTGCAACCGCTGCCGTGGCGCCCACCTCGACCTCGATGCCCACACCGGTTTCGACGTCCACTCCTACGCCGCCATTGCCTCCCACGCCCACTTCCACGCCGGCCTGCCCGGCTGTTACCGGACCTTTTGCCGGTCTCTGGTCATCCCGACAATCGCGTCTGGGCTGCGCTGCTAATAGCGCGCGCGTCACCTGGACTGCTTCGGAATGGTTTCAGGGGGGACGGATGCTATGGCGCCAGGATCGGGATTACATGTACGTCTTGTATAGCGGTGGTTCTTGGTCGGGATACGCGAATACCTGGCGGGAAGGCGACCCGCCATACTCATGTCCGGAAAGCGCCCCTAGCCAGACGCCCCCGACGCCCCTGCGTGGCTTTGGAAAGTTATGGTGTTCTTACAGTAATGTGCGTGCAGGACTTGGGGAAGCCGTTGAACCTGAAACGGGGTTCGACAGTACCCTTCAGGATTTTGACCGGGGAGTGATCTTCCAAACCAGCAGCGGCACGACGTATATCCTGTACGCAGATGGCAGTTGGGAGTGAGCAACAGTTGTGATTGCAGGTTGCAAATGCTCGAAATTGTAAGATCATAGGTCTGGTGTCGCGCCCGTGATGGGCAAAGCGTGTTCTTCATGATTATGCAGCGGTGATACGCTGTGCTGCCCGTGATGGGCAAAGGTGGATGTGATGTCCGTAGAGATGTGGTACGGCAGTAAACCTCACCATGAAGCGGAACAGGAAACCCTGCTTGAGCTGTACGACTATCTCCAGTCACAGCAGCAGCATTTCTCCGTTTTGCTCAATTTCTTCTCTGGTCAGAGCAGCGAGATCGACCTCATGGTGCTCAAGCCCGATGGTGTGTTCCTGGCTGAAGTCAAACACCTCTGGGATCCGGTCTTCGGTGAACGGGAAGGTCCTTGGGTTGTGCGCCGTCCCGATGGGACCGAGATGGTCCTGAATCCTGAACGGCCCAATCCCTACAAACAGGTTCAGCGCAATTATTACAGCTGGAAAACCTGGTGCCTTGAAAATCAGGACGCGCTTTCACCGGAACACACCGGACAGCTGTTGCCTGGCGCGCAAGCGGCAACCGAGTGGGCTGCGGTTATGACCTATGTGGTCTGTTATCCCGATCTACCTTCGGGAAGTCAGTTGGATATCGGCGATTGGCCCGTGAGGGCGGTCGGTTTGCCGCGTTTTCTCTCGTCGCTGGTGATGCGATCTTCTCCCAAGGTGACCCTTTCCCGCTGTCAAATGCGCCGTTTGCCTGAATTACTAGGGCTGACGCAGTGGCAAATGGCAACCCGGACCGATAGGTTGTCCCATTGGCGACCAGCGCCGTTTGCGGCGCTGGTGGCCCGGGGACACGCATGCTCGGCGCCGGTTTACCGGTTGGATGCTGCCCACGCCGCTGAGCCATCCAAGGAGCGTTTCACCGTGGGACGCGATCCTGACAATGATTTGGTGATTGTCGATCCTGCGGTCTCAAGATCACACGCCGAGATTTTCCGGCGCGCGGGTCGTTGGGTCGTCCGGGATCTGGGGAGCACCAGTGGTACCTTTGTTAGCTACGAAGGGGATCCAGATGTCGAATCTCCCGTACGGGATCGTGAATTTGCTCTCAAGGACAACTCCATTGTCAGATTTGGCCCTGCTGCATATACCCTGTTGATCTATGAGGTGACAAATGGTGGTGAGGCGCCAATGCATGAGGCGGTCGTCACATTGATGGGAAGCGGGTTCGATGATAGGCACAAGACTGTTTCGGGAGGGGGGCGACCGTGACAACGTGTCCGAAGTGCCAGACCCCCAATCGCCCTGGGGTTCGTTTCTGCCGTCGCTGTGGAGAGGCGTTGCCTTCCGAATCTGACTCCCGTGCAGGAACGCCCTCCTCACAATCAAAATCGGTTTCCGGGTCGTTCTCGCAGTTTGGTCAGCCCTCGGGCGCGCTATGCCCGAATTGTGGGGCGCAGTTACGGCCCGGCGCGCGTTTCTGTAAGGCATGTGGTAAACCGGTGGCGCCGTTCGGGACGAGCCCTGACCGGTCATTGTGCCCGCGTTGTGGCGCCGAACTCAGAGCTGGGGCGCGCTTCTGCAAGCAGTGCGGTTCGCGTGTATCAGGTCCCTTGACCAGCGCGTCGCAAGCGGGTCAACCCCACATGCAGGCGCCCTGGACGGCGGCGAGCGGCGGCTGGCTCAAACCGGGAACCGGCGATTTGCTGCCCATGCAAATCCTCTCCAATCGCTACATGGTCATGGAGAAAATCGCTGAGGGGGGCATGGGTGCAATTTATCAGGCGCAGGATCGACGTCTGCAGGCCCGGGTCGTTGCGATCAAAGAGATGAACGCGCTGGCGATTCCTGAGACCGAGCGCCAGCGCGTGTTGGCTTCCTTTGCGCAAGAAGCGGAGCTCTTGGCGCGTCTTGATCATCCCAATCTTGTACGGGTCACGGACCGTTTTCAAGAAGGCGAGCGTCATTACATGGTCATGGAGTTCATCGAAGGGGAGACGCTGGAAACGATCATGGAGGCTAGAACGGCTCCCTTTACTGAGGGTGAGGTGCTTGCGTGGGCCGAACAGCTCTGCGATGTCCTGGCCTATCTGCACAATCAGGATCCTCCTATCATCTATCGCGATATCAAGCCTTCAAACATCATGTTGGTCGCCGGGGACCCGGATAACACACTCAAACTCATCGATTTCGGGATTGCACGGTTCTACAAGCCCGGCAAACGTAAAGACACCATTCAGTTTGGGACCGAAGGGTATGCTCCCCCCGAACAGTATGGCCAGACGCAAACCGACGAACGGGCAGACGTGTTCGCGTTGGGCGCTATGTTGCACCAGATGTTGACGTTGCGCGACCCATCCAGTGAGCTCTGGAATTTCCCGCCTCTACGTAAGCTGAGTCCTGCGGTCGGAAAACGTGTCGAGGCTGCAATTGCCAAAGCGGTCGCGATGAAAAAGGAGAGTCGGCATCAAAATATGGCTGCGATGTGGGAAGCCTTGTCGGGCCGGAAACCTTCATGGACGCACCTTTCTGTGCGATTGGTGAGCCTTCCGGGGGATGTGGATCTGGCGGCCGAAGCCGCCATGCCCTCTGAAGCTATTGTTTCGACGCGGTCCGCATTATCATTCGATCGCGTGATCACGGGGCAGGGACCTTCTGAGTTGCGCCGGGAAATCGAGATCACCTACGGTTGTGAAGTATCGGTAACGACCGGAGCGCCCTGGCTGGAAGTCGTTCCGGATCGCCTGGATGCTCAGGGCGGGAAGGTCGCAGTGGTGTTGAAGACAGAAGGGCTGTGTACCGAACGTTTACGACTGCGGGGAGGGTTGATCAAGCGTTGGGCCGGACTTCACACGGCGCGCCTTGTGCCGGCGGCGCGAGAGTACCAGAGTTTTATCGCCTTCCACCAGTCCGGCGGTTTGCGAGAAGAGCAGCAAGTATCTGTGGTTGTGTCGCCCGACCCGTGGCAGGTGGGCGCCGGTTGGGTGTTGACCGTGGTAGCGATGTTGGTTGAGTTGAGTGTGGTGGTGGGAATCACCCTGGTCTTTCTTGCCAACGCGGGTGTGATCTATTTGTGAACGGTGATGGCTCACCGGATTTGCGGAGGCAAATATGGAAAAACGGTATACATGTCCAAGCTGTGGTGCACTGAACTCCGAGGAGGATCTACATTGCAGTCAGTGTGGTATGCCTTTGGGGCAGGTCGCTCCGGGCCAGGGGGTCGGAGCGGCTATTCACTCCCAGGAAACGGCGGCTTCTGGCGGCGGCTTCCGGCGCTTTCTGAAACAGCTCAAACGAACGTTGGGCCTCGGGGGTGAAGAGTCTCCCTCAACCCCTGCGCCGCTCCCGCAGCGCCAGGGAAATACACAGGTGCTGACCGGGCGCCCGGAAAGCGGTCCGGCGCCGGCTCCGGGGATGCTGGCTGCCGGTGCGCCTACGCAGTCGGCGTCGCGGTCCTCCATGCCCACTCCCCCGGCAGCCCCTATGCCGGCGCCCGCAGTCTCACAGCCGGCGTCACGGTCTGGGGGCGCGCCACACTCTATCCCTGCTGCTCAGTCCGCCGCCCCCGTGGTCATGAAGCCCTTTGCACCGGGTGCAATCTTCAACCAACGTTACCACATTGTTGCCCCTAGACAGCTCTCTTACTCGGTTTACTACGACGCCGTTGATTTGATGTGTCCGAATCTGGAGTGTCAGCAGCACCACCTGGCTTTTCCTCCTAACGGTTTGTGCAGTCGCTGCCATGCTACCATGGACACCGTGCTCATCCACGAACGGCCTTCCCAGGGCAATGGTTTCTCGCCCGTGAAAGGATCCACACTCATCAGTATCAGTCGTGTGGATCATCCGAATATCCTGCCTCATCGTGAGATGCTAGCGTTCTCTCAGGCGCTGTTTACGGTCGTGGAGCATCCGGGACGGTGGGGGGTGCTGGTCAGGGGGCGGCGACAGCGTTCTTCTGATGAGGTGTTGTTCCTGGTGTCGCAGGTGGGGCACGCGTTGACCCATCTGCACCAACAAGGATATGCCTTTGTAGGGCCGGGTGAGTCGGTATTCCAGAGTATGGAACGCCTGGTAACGTATGGGGCCGATGGCGGGGTCAAGGTGGCCGATTTGAGCAGTTGTGTGCAGCTGACGGGGGATGGGCGAAGTCAGATCGGCCGGGATATTGTATTCCTGGGCCAGATGTTATTGTTCATCTCTGCCGGGGTGCAACCCACACTCTCCAATCTCGATAAGGCGCCTCCCGAGCAGCGTCCCTTCGTGGAAAGGGCGTTGCATGGGCGTTATCCATCGATTCCCGCGATGTTGAACGATCTCTCCGGTGCGCCGGAACCTGCACCGGCAGCCAGGGCGCTTAAGCCATTTCACGGTCAGGCCACGGACCCCGGTCGCCGGCACTCTCACAACGAAGATGCCGTCGCTACCTTTACCTTCGATAAACAGCAGCAGGGCGGCGCGGTTCCCATTGGGTTCTATATGGTTGCCGATGGCATGGGAGGCCACGACGCAGGGGATGTTGCCAGCCGGATGGTGTACCAGGTTGTGACCGAGTGGATACTGAAGACCAAAGTTTTGCCCGATCTCCGCCAGACCACGCGCAAGTTGACCACAGACAGCGTCCCGGCCGAGCAATTGCGACAGGCCGTCACAGAGGCCAATGAGGCCCTGTTGCGTCACGCGCGCGCCCAAAATAGCAACCTTGGCTCGACCGCGACGATGGCGTTGATCATTGGAAACGTGGCTACGGTTGCCAATGTCGGGGATAGCCGGACCTATTTGTTGCGGGATGGTCAGTTGCGCCCCATCACGCGTGATCACTCGTTGGTAGCTCGCTTGGTAGCGGCCAACGTCATCACGCCGGAAGACGTTCGCAGCCACCCGCAGCGCAACCAGATCTACCGCAGCCTGGGACATCAACCCGATGTGGAGGTGGATACCTTTACGGTGCCGCTCCGTCGTGGAGATCGTGTGGTGCTCTGCTGTGACGGGTTATGGGAAATGTTATTGGATGAGGAGATCAAGCAGATCATCGAGGGATCGCGAAGCCCACAGGAGGCCTGTGATGCCCTGGTGACCGCGGCGAATCGCGCTGGCGGTGAGGATAATATCTCGGTCATCGTTGTGGAAATGGGCTGACCCGGTCGTCAGGCAACGCAAGGAGGCCGCGTGTGAAGTTGAAGCCGAAGTCCTGGTTGGTGATTTTAGGGGCGTTGCTGGCGCTGGGTGTGCTCGGCGCCGGTATGGGGGCCGCAGCCCATGTTGTGTATGATATGTTAGCGCCCCCCATGACGCCAGAAGCAACGCCCGGCGCGACAGAACCTGTGCTTCTGCCAACCGCAACTACCGATGTCGCGCCGGTGGAAAGCCCAGCTACATCTACGCCTGCACCGACATTGGCGCAACCTGGCAATGAGGAGGTCGTGTTGGAGGGGGAAGGTATCTACATCGTATGCCGGCGTCACTGTCCTGGTTTGTGGCGATTGGATGCGCTGCCACCCAGTCTCGAGCGCTATGCACGGAGCGTTGCCGAGATCAACCAGCTGGTTTGGAACGACGTATTAGGCGGACCAATCTTGCAACCCGGCGACCTTTTGAAGATGCCCCCCTGTCCTGAGCAACCGTGAGGACGATACCGTGCTGACGCCAAACACTGTACTTCAAAATCGCTATCGTATCGAGCGCCGTCTTGGCGGTGGTGGGATGGGGACGGTTTACCTGGCCTCCGATTCCCGTCTATCTGGTCGGGTCTGCGCGGTCAAAGAGATGTCGCCTCAGAATCTGGGCGTGCAGGAGCGCAACTGGGCCATCGAAACCTTTCGACAGGAAGCCCAAATCCTGGCCAATCTGAGCCATCCCGGTCTCACCAACGTTACGGATTTTTTCCCCGAGGGTGG
>JAFGNR010000004.1 GCA_016926915.1 Anaerolineae bacterium | reverse complement strand
CCCTTGGTTCCGCTGGCGATCCCGAAGCGGGTGTCGATCCGGTTTGCAATGCGGTTGCTGCGGTCGGCGAAGCCATAGGCTTTTTCGAAGAGGGTTTCCTCTCCTTGCGCCCAAGAGATCACGCCGGAAAAGGCGTCGCTGGCAGCCTGCGCTTCGAGCTGCTGGATGGTGTCGTGAAGGGTATTCATAGTGCCTCCGTTGGGTTGTCTTGTGGATGTGGCGTTTGTCTATGGTCCAAAGCATGCACGATATCGGCGGCGCGCCGGTCGGCTGTGGCCGGATAGGGGTAGCCCAGGTGTGCGGCGGTTTCCTGCGCCAGCCAACGGAACAAGTGCATCGTGGCTTCCAGGGCGCGCCACACATCGTCTTTGTCGTAGTGGGCGAATATCTCTTTCATTTCCGCGAGGGCGCGGGGATCGGCCCATTCTTCGAGGAAGCGTCCTCGCATCCAGGTTTCGGTCGCCGGTAGCGTCGCCTGCGCATGCCATTCCAGGATTCGCAGCAGCAGGTTCTTCAGATAGCCGTCACAGCACGATTTGGCGACCCACAGCTCTCCCCGGCGTAGTTTCTTCGCCGTCCACACGGTGTGGTACCAGAAATCGTTCACTGCATTCCGAAATGCGAAGGCGTCTGGATGGGGGTGGGGTGTCGCTGTCGGAGATGGGCGCGCCGCGTGGAGAGCGGGGGCCAGGTTGTCTTTATCGACCAGCAGGCGAATACCGCGCAGCAACAAGCCGGCATCGAGATCCGAAAATCCGTCGCGCAGGTAGGCGCGGAAGCGTTCGTTTGATTCAGGGATGAAATCCACGTCCAGGCCGCCCGCAAAGAGCACCCGGTGTTCGAATCCCTGACCATCCGGAGTCATCTCGAGAAAGGTGATCCAGGGGTCGCCGATGGTGCGAATCCAATCTATGTCCGTGAGATAGCGTTGCGGGTCTCGGGCCAGAATGATCACGTCCAGATCCGACCAGTCATCGGCGGGATGGTCCGTGCGCGCTCGCGAACCGATGACGAAAGCGGCGCGCACGTTGTCCTCGGCTTGCGCCCAGGCGGTGAATCGCGCGACGATCTCTTCGTAAGCTTCTGTGGTGAAATGCAAGGTGTCGCCTCCTTGATCGAAATCAAATCTCAACGTCGTCGATGCCGTGCTGTGCTGCATAGCGCCGGGCCTCGTCCTCCGTCTCGAAAATCTGCACCACGTCGAATTCGCGCCAGACAGGTTCGCCCTGCACTGTGACTTGGATGACGCGCCGCTGCATCAGGCCGGCATCGGGCGGGCAGATGTCAAGCAAGCAGCTACGTGCGACGTTCATCTCCCGGCACTGCTCGCAGACCTCCGGGCCACGTTTGCAGTGCGCTGTGTGCAGCGTGCGAATGATGTGACAGGCCATAGCTATTCCCTGCCGCGCAAAGCTTTTTCCATGCGGTAGAGCCGGTGCTCATCGAGAATCTCGCGGTCTTCTTTGAACCGGTAGCCCAATGTCCGGTAGAAATCCTTTGCCGTGATGGAGGCGCGGACGGTGATTTTTGCTGCCCCCAAAGCCTGCGCCTGGGCCTCGACCGCTTCCATGAGCTGTCTGCCGATGCCTTCGCCGTGCCGTTCGGGCTGCACGAAGACGGTCACGGCGTAGAACTCGGGAACGCCATCCTTGCCGAAGTCTGCCAGCGCCGCCGTGCCGGCGACGGCATCTCCATCTACTGCGACAAAGACTTGTTGTTCGTTTGCCGCTTCCAGTATGTTCTCCGGTCCATAATCGCCAACCAGGCTCTCGATGGTCTCCGGCGGGTAGTCGCGGCAGTTGATCTCTCTCAGGTTGCGCCGAATTAGATCGGAGACGGCTTGCGCCTGGTCGGGAACGAAGCGTTTCACGATGATGTCCGCCGTTTTGCCTTCGGGAAGCGGGTCCCGCGCCTGCAAGAATGCCTTGAGCGCCTCCGGGCTTTTGACGACGTTCAAGGGAATGTCATGGCGTGCGAAAAACGCTTTTACAGTTTCGCCGAGGCGCCGGGCGCGTCCGGCCAGCGTGGCAAGGTCGCCGCTTGCAGCGGGCTCGATCAAATCGGGAAATCCTGCCTCGTGGTAGGGAGTGCTGTATTCACCCAGGAGATTGAAGGTCCAACCGTAGAATCCCCGTTCGGCCTTGTTCATGAATTCGCAGAGTTCTTCCTGCATCTGGAATGCTGCATAGCCTGCCGCGTGGGCGTCGCCGCGCGCACAGGCAGATAGCACCTTGTGTTGGTATTCGACAATAAAGAAGTAGAAGTCCTGCAGCTCCTGCCGTGCACCGGATGGCTCCGCCGTGGCGGCCTGCGCCGTCAGAAGCGTCCGGCGGACCGCGCGGGCCAGCCGCCAGCCCGCATTGTGGAGCTGTTCCGGTTCTTTTCCCAGGACAACGGCTTGCATCATCTCCATGAGGTGCGCGGGCTTTTCGGCCAGCTGCGCAATCTGCTGCCAGTTCGATCCCCAGCCCTTGCTGAAGTAGGTTTGGTTGATCAGTGCCAGACAGTTGGCGGCGTGGTTGACAAGCCGCCAACCGGCCCAGCGCAAGCCTGCCTCGTCGCCGGCTTCGCCCGCGAGCTGCATCTGCCCCAGCTCAACCAGGAGATCGTTAAATGCATCTAGTCCTTTCTGCACCATGACGGCCCGACTTTCCGGTTGGCACAGCGTTGCGATGCGCTGCTGCAGCGCCTCGAAGCGCGCCAGGTCATCCGGGGACCGGTGGTAGAGAACTCTGGCATCGGCGATGAGGGAGGCGGCGACTGCCCAAGGCCGGCCCGACTCGGCGTTGGCAATCGATTCCGCGAAGCGCCACGACACCGGCCAGAAATCGTAGGGCAACCCTTTGAGGACGAACTGGGTGCAGAGGGACTTTGCCTTTCCCTCATCTGGAATGTAGAAGAGATCAAGGTCCGAATCCGGCGACGCGGCGCCCTTGGCGTGGGAGCCGTAGTAAGCAATGATGGCGATGTCGCCGGGATGCGCTCTGCCCGCGTGATCCACCAGGATGCGGGCAACTTCAAAGACGTCAGACCTTGACACGGACCCTCCTCTGGGATGAATATAGACCGGTTGGAAGCGGTATAACCGGGTCGCATAAAACAGCCTGGGTTATACAGCTAATTGAGGAGGAAGCAAAGGATGCGGGGAGCATGGAGGGGGAAGACTGGCGGATAGTGGGCGGAGGGTTAGGGTGGGAGGGGGAGTGGTCCCAGACCTGTCCAGGGCTGTGACATCTCGTGAAGTTGTTCGGGGCTTTCACGAAAGAGCAGCCGCGAGGCCAGCAGATACTCCTGGTAGGCCGGCGCGTAGTAGATCACCCGGCCTATGGGGGTGTTTTCGTCAAGGAGCGCCGGCGTCCCGGTAGCGTCGAAAGGCAGGTCGATTTCCGCTCTGATGAAGATGCCGGGGTCGGGGTAGCTCAATTCGACCTCGATCCAGCGACGGTCCGCAATCTGGCGCCGTCGCAGCCACAGCGTCTCTGGTTCCCCATACTTCTCCAGGGCCTGGCCCATGTCGAAGGCGCCCAGGGTCATGATGTTGATAGCCACGACGTGACCGTCCGTCGAATACAGGTATCCGGCGGACTCCCGCACCGGGCGCCTGAAGGCCCACCCGACGACGCCCCCTTCATCCGGATCCCCGTATTGCGTGATCGATCCGGCTCTTCCTGTTTCTTGAAGAATCCGGATTGCTTCCCATTCGGGGGTTTTGCCCGGATCGATGCCGTTCCAGCAGGGCGGGGCGCAGCTGGCGTCGGCCAGTAGGGTGGATTCTGCCATGCTGGCCACGAGGGCGAAGAGGCCCCAGACGGCGCCGACAAAGAGCACAAGGCTAGCTACGACGATGAGGAAGCGCTTCATGAGAGTTCCTTCCAGCGTGAGTTTTCCCTTTTCGATGAGTTGTGGTTTCCAGATGCTCTTCTCTAAAAACAGACAAGATTAACCATATTAGGATATTTCGAAGATCACTGGAGAGGTGTGTCTTGTCACCTTTGTGTTGTTGATGTTGAATCGTGCCTCCTGGCCTTCAATGGATCATTCTGCCGGTTCGGGAGTGTGTTGGCTCTCTGTTTGTAAGCTGCTGAGCGCCAGCAGGCCGATGCCGAATACGATACCCAGATCGGCGACGTTGAAGATGCCTGTGCGGAGGTTTCCGATGCCGATGTTCATGAAATCCACGACGGCGCCATCGTTATACAAGCGGTCCAGCAGGTTGCTCAAGCCGCCGCCGATAGTCAGGGCGCCTCCCACGATGCCTCGGCGTCCCAGATCGGATGTCTGCCAGATGAACACGAGAAAGCCGATAAGAACCGCGCTCACTGCCACGATGAGCGTCCAGAAGCGCACAGCATACGGCCAATCGGCGCCCAGGCTCAGAAAAGCGCCGGTGTTCTCCGAGAAATGGAGTCGCAGGGTGTCGCCGAGATACGCCCGTCCCGGAGACGAGGCCAACAGGGCGCGGGCGATGACTTTGGCGCCCTGATCGACAACCACGGTCGCGCCGATAATGCCGGCGATCAGTCTTGCCTTGGCGTGCCGGTTCACGCGGATTTTTCCCTTTCAGCAGCCGGGCGATAGGGTTCCTCCCGGACCAGATGCCCATAGACGATCTTGAGAAACAGCGCTGGGGCCAGCCACGCGAATCCCGCCGCTGGCTCGATGACCCAGGTATTGCCCACCAGGACCAGGAAGACGATGAGCATGGAGAGGGGGCGGCGCAGATAGAGTGGAACCTGTAGGACGGCGAGGGTGGCTGCCAACAGCAGGCCGTACCACACGCCGCCATAGAGCCAATTCCCGTCGCCATGTAGCCCGCCCACGATCAACGGGTAGACGTGCAGCGCCGAAAAGAGGTAGGGATTCTTGAGCAGCCGCACGTACCGGGGATCATCGTCGCGGGCGGGGGTATGGTAGAAGCGTTTGCCCGAGTTGAGGCTGTTGGCGACCATGCCGCCGGCGATGTCGAAGGCGATGGCTGCCGCGATCCCGAACTCCCACCAGGTCCAATCGAACGCGCCGGTCGTGTAGGTGTATAGGGTTGCCAGCGCCGCGACCAGGCCGGCGATCCAGACCAGCGACTTCTCGGCCCGTGTGGCGCCGGTTCCATAAAGCGGGTCCGGGTCTCCTGCGTAATGCCAATCGATGAAGACTGTGTTTGATGGTTGCATAGCGTGGCGTCCCCTTTCGCTATTCGCGTTCCTGGACCCGGTAGACGCGACCCTCGCCGGGCGCCAGCGTGGTCAGGCGGTAGTGTTTTCCGTTGAAGGGAAGCGTCCGGTCGTCTGTTCCCCCACCCCCCGGCTCCGTGGTGAAGTCGAGGTGTAGTCCCGGCGGTGTGGCGAAACCGGGTAGGGCCGGTAGGCCGAATCGCGTCGCAGTCTCGTGAATGGCGGTGTTGGCGACGAAGACATGAGTGGGAGATTCGGTCTGGGTCCAGGCCACGACCTTGTTGTGGCCCGTTGCATCGGGCGGGAGCAGCCAGCGGGTTGCGTGCCCCTGGATTCTGGGCCAGATCGCGTCGGCGTACTGCCGCAGGCGCGTGAGCGCGTTGAACAGGTAGCCGTTTTTGCCCCAAACGTAGGGGCCGTGGGTGGCCTTGGGGCCGTCTCGCAGTTGGAAGACATAGAGTTTCGTGTAGTGTTCGTTGGGTGCTGGCCCATAATGCACGTCGCGGGTCTCGAAGCCCAGCCCCATATAACTAGGCATCGACGTAAGAAACAGCGCAATGAAGAGCCGCGTTTCGCTGCCGCCCACGTAGAAGGCGTCGAAACGCGGGTCGTCCTTGTCGGCAGTCATGACGGTGAAAGCCGGGGCGCACGCGCGCGTCTCCAGCTGATCGCAGTAGCGCCGGAACGCGCCCAGGAATTCCTCTGTTCCTACCACCATGGATTGCAGGTCGCCCAGGGTGGCGTCGGCCCTGGCGGCTTCCAAGTGGTCCATTTCCTCGCCGTAGCCCATCACGTCCCGAGGGGCCAGGAACCCTTCGGCGAAGTAGCCGAAGTAGGGAGCGCCCTGCTGGTGAATGTAGGTCTTCACCGCGCCTAGAATATCGTAGGCATCATCGCGCGCAGCAGGTACGCCCTCGGGGCGCATCTGGACGTGCGACATATCGCCGCGCATGAAATCGAAGCCGAATCGCCGCTGAACGTCGTGGTAGCTCCGGCAGACGTACTCCCACACTTCCTGACGAGGCTGGTCGAAGTCGAACTCCCAGGCGGCGTTGTCGTCTTTGCAGGCATAGAGCTTGTAGCGCCCCAGGGGGCCGAAGACGCGCGACATCGGTTGCGGGTGGGTGATCACGAAATCCCGCCACACTTGCCCTTCAGCATCGACGTTGCGGGCTTCGGGTCGCGTATCGACGGCGATACCGCGAAAGGGCGGCGCCATTGTAGCGGGTACCGGTTCGTAGCCGTAGCGATAGAGATGCCGGATGAGGAGATTGCGGCGCGAGGCGCGGCCTTCCGGATCCTTGGGAAGCCCAAACAGCAGGCGCATCCGTTGCGCTTCGCCCACGTGGGGTGCGAACAGTGTTTCGGGAACGGGATCGCCGGCGACGGCAGGCCCGTGTCGTTGCAAGAAGCCGGCGATACGCTCCTGAACCTCTTCGTGAAGGTTCGCGCGGTGGCTGATGATCCGGGTATCCTGCCGCCGGAGCCATTCGAAATACTCGGGAAAGGCCAGCGCAATCTGCGAAAAGCGGTCCGTGTGCGGGATGACGTCCATCCCAGCGCATTTGCCCATGACGTGCAGCAGATTGACCACGGCGCGCAGCTGGTGCGCGAGGCTGTCGAGCCAGGGTCTGGCTTCTGCCAGTTCGTGGCTGTAGAATTCCGGGTTCAGGTTCCAGCTGATCAGGCCGTATATGCTGCCCGCGACGCCGGGCTCCCAGATCGGCAGGATGTGGATGGCGTTTTGGGCGTCGGGCAGGGTCAGCGCATACTTGACGATATTCCAGAAATTGCTCACGGTGCGGACATTGATGCCCACTATGTTGGTCTGTTTGAGCCACGCGCCATTGGGCTGATCGGCCACCGGGCTGCGCAGGCCTCGCGGGAGCGTCTCCGGCGGCGCTTCCGGATCGGTGTGAGCCGGCGCTAGCGCCAGATCGACGGCGTCGCCAAAGCGGCGCCGTAGGATGTCCAGCGTCTCCCCGGTCGTGAGCTGCACTGCCTGTTCAGGGAGCAAGTTGGCCACGAACGATTGGCGCCTGTAAGCGTAAGCATCGATACTGTCCTGGCGCGAGGTCGTGCTGGCCCACGCATCGATGAATTCTTGATAGACTTTGGGGGTTGAAGATCGATTCATGTGTGTCCTTTCTGGTGAATCTGAATCAGAAAAGCGCGGCAGCCAATAGGAAGACCGCGCCGCCGTGCGATATCATTGCCGGAATCAGGCCGCGCCGGTCGCCCACCAGGCCCGCAATTGCGCCTTCCCACGTTGCATAGAGCAACAATGGGAACCCGGCATCGCTCACCGAGGTCGCCAGCAAAATGTGGCAGCCCGCGAAGATTACGCCGGAGAGCAACGCCGCGATGCCGGTAGAGTGGCGCCGTTTTAGCCAGCCGAGAACGTAGCCCCGGAAGAGCAGCTCCTCAAGGAGATTGCCGGTGAGGGTCAACCATAGGAGCGCGGGGAGTAGCGCCGCCGGGAACGCGCCGCCTCTTGAGGCCAGCGGAACGGCCCGGTAAACTAACAGAAGCGGCCCTGCACTCAAAAGTGCGCCCGCAATGCCCAGGCCCATGCCGGTTAGCGGATTGCCCTCAATCCAGCGGAAAAATGCTGCGTTGGGCCGGTCTCCGAGACCCAGGATCAGACTGAGCGCGAGGCTGCTGGCTCCCAGCAGCAAGAGCAACCCGCCATCGGCGCGGAACCGCAGCCAGAAAACGCCGGCATTGCCGAACGACCAGATGCCAACCGGCGTCATGGCGTCTCGGATGAGGACGAAGAGCAGGATGTAGAGCACAATCCGCAGCTCGCGGTGCTTATGCAATGTCCAAAACATCGCACCCCAGAACACCAGGCCCGGAGCCAGGCGGACAAGATATGCGGTCAGGGTTTCAAGTGGCATGCTAGTTGCTCTTCTCCATCCCTCTTCCCTCTCCTCACCCCTCCACCAATCGGACGCCGCACGCCTGGCAGAACAGCGCGTCGGAGGTGTGACCGCGCCCACATTTGGGACAGACGCGGGGCAGGTCGACCGGCAGCGGCGCCCCACAGGCGACGCAGCGCCCCTGTCCCGCGGGGTTGGGCGTTGCGCAAAAGGGGCAGACGATGGGATTGGCCGGCGCGTCTTCTTCACCGGCCAACGCCCGGCTCAGCGCGCAGATTTCGTTGATGGCATCCCAGATTTCCGGGGCCAGGTTGTCTTTCCGCAGCTCGCCGATCACGTCGGGGAGCATCGCCAGCATCGAGAGCGGGTTGCCGGCGGCGGCGCGTTCGATCATCTCGCCGCCATCGGCGACGCGGTCGAGCCAATCGCGGTCGCGGCTGAGCGTGACGAGCACGCCGCCTTCCGTGTCGGCGATGTTGACCGTGGCGGGGGTGCCGTGTTTGCTCCCGATCTGGATGAGCGCCGTACCATGTCCGTGGCGGACGGTAGTTTTGTGTTGCCGGTCTTGAAACCGCGCGGCCAGCTGATCGGCCAATGCCGCTGCTGTGATGGAACCGTGGAACATTCGCTGTCGCATGCGTCCTCCGTGGGTCAAGGGTGCCTTAGTGTATCGCTGAACGCGGAGAAGGACAAGCTGGGGGATTGAATGAGCGTAGGTTTGTTGGGGAAAACCGCCCAGGCCGCCGAGGCTACCCAGGCCGCCAAGGCTACCCAGGCCGCCAAGGCTACCCAGGCCGCCAAACTCACCTCTTTTGCTTGATGGGGATCGTCAGATCCCCGCCTGATGGGAATCTAGCGATTCCCTTGATGCGGCGCGTCGTTCGACGCGGAAATCGCCCGTGCGCTGCGCCGTCGCTTCCGGCTGGCGGCATACAAGGCACGTCCCAGCGCCTCGATGCCCGCGAACATCCACTTTCCCGCCGGCTCGCAGCGCGCCCACCGGTCTCTACGGGCCGGGAGGGTGTGGACTTTCCGCGCGGGATCGAGCGTGACGGTTTCCACGATGATACCTGCCTCCTTTCCCAATTGCGCCTTGACGGCGCCGTCGGAATCGGCAATCGCCGAAAACCCGGGGAAATAGGTGTGCTGTGTCAGCATTGGCAAGCGCAGGATAGGGGAGTCCCAGGGACCGCATTTGTTCGCCATGATGGTGGGAATCCCCAGCATCCGGGCGTAGCGGACGGCGAGGGTCTCGAGCGCGTGCTCGTCATGGGCGACGATTCGCCGGGGATAGAGTGGATTTGCTTTCGGCGTCGGGGCGGAATGGGGCATCAGTAGCAGATCGACGTTTTGCGCCGCCATCAGGCGTGGGAGGAACGACAACTGATTCTCGTAGCAGATCCCCACACCCACGCGCCCGATCTCTGTCTCGATGACGTGGGGGCCGGCGTCGCCCCGGGTAAAGCAGGCTTCGAACGCCGCTGGCGTCTGTTTGCGCACCCGACCCCTCTCCTGGCCGTCCGGTCCGGCGAGAACGAACGTGTTGAAGAAGTCTTCACCGCTGGCTTCGAGGAAACTCGTGCCCAGGTAGATGCCCCAATGTTGCGCCTGGCGGCGTAACCAGCGCACCGTGGGCCCGGTCGCCGGTTCCCCGGCCTTCCAGATGTCCGTGGTGTAGACGTAACCGCTGGGCAGGAATTCGGGGAGGAGCACCAGCTGCGCGCCCTGGGCAACGGCATCCGCGATGTGGGGCTCCGCCCGGCGCAAGTTCTCGGCAATCGCGCCCTCCAGCGAAGACATCTGGATGGCTGCGACGCGTAGTCTTTCAGCAACGGGATGAGATTCTGTGTTGGATTCTCTTTTCGGCGCTCGTTTGTCTGTTCTCGTTGCCTCAAGAAGAATGGGCTTTCCCTGGACGGCTCTTGCGAATCCTGCCGCTACCAACGTGGCTCCTATCACAGATTGTCCGGCACTACTGGCATCGAGTGCCTGCAATGGAAGGATTTGGGAAGGGGTGTTCAAACGTTCGCGCACGAAATTCACCAACGCGCTCCCGGGGACGCGCAGCTGTTCCGTCGTGTCGCGGTCCCGCACCGTCACGGCGCCGTCGTCGAGCGTCTGGCTATCGACCGTCACGCAGAACGGCGTGCCCGACTCGTCCTGCCGCCGGTACCGCCGCCCGATAGAACCGCTCTCGTCGTAGAAGACATTCCAATGCTGCTTGAGCTCCCGGTAGAGTTCCCGGGCGATCTCAGGCATGCCGTCGCGTTTCACCAGGGGGAAGACCGCAACCTTGATGGGCGCCAGGCGCGGGTGGAACTTCATCACCACGCGGGACTGAAGTTCCCCTTTGGTGTCCGGCACTGCGTCTTCCGTGTAGGCCTCGCAGAGGAAGGCCAGCGTCGCCCGGTCGGCGCCCGCCGATGGCTCAATGACGTGGGGGATGAAGCGCTCCCGGGTCTGCGGGTCGAAATAGCGCAGGTCCTTGCCGCTGCCGGGATACTTGGGTTTGCCATCCTCGCCCAGCTCCACCGCAAAGCCGTCGCCATCGCGGACCAATTTCCCCTCCATGTGGCTGCGCAGATCGAAATCACCCCGGTGCGCGATTCCTTCCAGCTCCCCGAACTGCCCTGCCTCGAGGAAGGGATAGGCATACTCCACGTCGGCGGTGCCGCAGCTGTAATGGCTCAGCTCGTCCGGATCGTGGTCGCGCAGGCGCAGCTTGTCGCTCTGCAAGCCCAGATCGATATACCATTGGAAACGCCGGTCGCGCCAATAAGTGTACCATTGCGGGGACGTGTCGGGATGGCAGAAGAACTCGATCTCCATCTGCTCGAATTCGCGGGTGCGGAAGGTGAAGTTGCGGGGCGTGATCTCGTTGCGGAAGCTCTTGCCGATCTGCGCGATGCCAAAGGGCAGCTTCACCCGCGACGTATCCAGCACGTTACGGAAGTTTACAAAAATACCCTGGGCGGTCTCCGGGCGTAGATAAGCCTCGGATTCGGGATCCACCAGCGCGCCGAT
>JAFGNR010000225.1 GCA_016926915.1 Anaerolineae bacterium | reverse complement strand
GGGTGCTGCCGTCCAACGAGGGGCAAGGCTACGTGCTGCGCATGGTGCTGCGCCGCGCCATCCGCTACGGGCGCAAACTCGGCTTCAACCGGCCGTTTATGGCGGAACTGGCCGATCTGGTGATCCAGATGATGGGACACGCTTTCCCGGAATTGCCCGCGCGCACCGATTTCATCAAGGCGACCATCACCGGAGAGGAAGAGCGCTTTCTGCGTACCCTCGACCAGGGCCTGGTCCGGCTGGACGCAATTATGGGTGACATGCGCGCGCGCGGTGAAACGGTTATCCCTGGCAACGCCGCTTTCTTCCTGCACGATACGCTTGGCCTGCCTTTCGAGGTGACCCGCGACATCGCTGCCGAGCACGGCATGACCGTCGATGAAGAAGGCTACCGTGTCGCCCGCGAGGAACAGCGCGCGCGGGGCCGGGCTGCCGGCGATTTCCAGATGGAAACTGACCAACACAACTTGCTTTATCCGGTCCTCCGTGATTGGATCGCGGAGCAGGAGTGTGGCCGCGCGCTTGATCACGATCCGTACAACAGTTTGAAAGTCGATACATGCGTCGCGGGCCTCGTGCGCGAGGACGGCCTGGATACCGCGGCCGCGCCCGGCGAGGCGGTGGAGCTGGTGCTGGACAAGACCTGCTTCTATGTCGAATCCGGCGGGCAGGTCGCCGATACCGGACGCATCACCGGCCCCGGCTGGGAAGTGGCTGTCGAAGATGTGCGCCGGCCCATCGAAGGCATGGTCGTCCATATCGGGCGCGTCGTTTCGGGGCAGCCGCGGGTGGGCGATCCGGTGGTCGCGCAGGTGGATGTCGCGCGTCGTTGGGATACAATGCGCAACCATACGGCCACACACCTGCTGCATCGCGCCTTACGCAGCGTTTTGGGCAGTCACGTGGCGCAGGCTGGATCGTTGGTCAGCCCGGAGCGCCTGCGTTTCGACTTCAACTACGAGAAACTCCTCACCGCCGAACAGCGCACGGAGATCGAACGCCGCGTCGTCGAGGCCGTGCTGGCGAATTACGAGGTCAACGCCCGGCAGGAGGCCTACCGCGACGCGCTCGGGCAGGGCGTTACCGCGCTCTTTGGCGAAAAGTACGGCGATGTGGTGCGCGTGCTGCGCGTAGGCGCGGCCGATGCGCCGTTCAGCCAGGAGCTATGCGGCGGCACGCACGTCACCCGCACCGGCGACATTGGGCCGTTTCTCATCACCGAGGAAAGCGGCATCGGCGCGGGCTTGCGGCGTATCGAAGCCGTCACCGGGCGGGGGGCGTTCCAGGCCATCCAGGCGATGCGCGCGCGCCAGGAGCAGGCCGCGGCGCTGCTCGGCGGCGCAGCAGAGGAATTGCCGCAGCGCATCGAGCGGCTGCACAACGATCTGCGCGCCGCCCACAAGGAGATCGAGACGCTCGCGCGCAAGCTGGCCCGCGCGGATTTCCAGAGCTTGCTGGACAATGTGATCGAGATCGACGGTATTCCGGTGCTCGCCGCCAGGGTGGATGCGCCTGACGCCGACACATTGCGCGAAATGGCGGACTGGTTCCGCGATAAAATGCAGGGCGGTCTTATCGTGCTCGGCGCGGTGATCGACGACAAACCGCTGCTTATCGCTGCGACAACGAAGACGCTGGTGCAGGAACGCGGCGTCCACGCGGGCAATCTCGTCCGCGATCTGGCGCGTATGGTGGGCGGCGGCGGCGGGGGCCGTTCTGACATGGCCCAGGCCGGCGGCCGCGATCCCGGGAAATTGTCCGAAGCGCTGGATAAGGTTCCGGCTTTATTAAGGGAGATGCTAAAATAGTGGAAGTCATACGCATTTCGCCCGCCGATGATCGCCTAACTGTGCGCGCGATGCTCACGCGTGTCGCCGAACAGCGCGTGTTGATTGTCTTGCCCTGGGAGGCGACGCCATCGCTGGAAAAAGGCTGGTCGCATCCCCTGGATTTTGAGCTGCTGTTACGCACGGCGCAAGAGCGTGAGCTTGAAGTTGCCTGGGCCGTGGATGATCCCGGACGCAGATCGTTTGTGCGCAAGGCCGGCTTTCCAGTTTTCGCCAGCGAGGCCGCGGCGCAGGCACGTGTCGCGGAGAAAGGGAGTTTTCCGTCCTTGCGCGTGCCCGAGAAACTGGCACGTCCCAAGCGTCCCTTGTGGGCCGAAGACCCGCAGAAACCCAGGCCGCTTGTCCAACGCCGCCAACCGGTGTGGCTGATCGCCATTGAACTGGTGGTTGCGGGCGCTGTGCTGCTGGCGTTGATCAGCGCGGCGCTGCTCTCGTGGCCATCGGCGCGCATCGTGCTGGTTCCGCAGGGCATGACTTATTCGCGCGTGGTGGCCATCTCCGTGGACCCAGAACTGACCGAGGTCGATTTGCAGCGCAGCATTATCCCGGCCCGCCGCATCGGCGACGAATTCGAGAGCTACGTCGAAGTGGGCACGAGCGGGCGTGGGTTCACCTTCACCGGGCGCGCCAGAGGACAGGTGCTCTTCACCAACCTGCTGGGGCAGGATTATCGCGTTCCGGCGGGGACCGTTGTGCGCACCACTGCCGGCTCGTATCCGGTGCGTTATGCCACCACGAACGAGGTCATCCTGCCGGCGTTCGGCCAGGGGATGGCCTCTGTCGAGGCGCTGGACGAGGGCACGCGCGGCAATGTGGACCCCTACCAGATCAACCTGGTGGAAGGGGTGGTCGGCTTTGCGGTGCGCGTTACCAATCCCGATCCGATTTCCGGCGCGCAGAGTACCGCCGTCGCCACCGTTATCGACGCTGACCGCGAGCGCGCCTGGAATCTGGCAGCGCAGAAGGCCATGGCCGAAGCCTACAATGGCTTGCAAGACTCGACGTATCTTGAGTCAGGTGAATTTCTGCCGAATCAGGCCCTTGTCATTCAGGCGACGCCCAAACAGGCGTACACGCATCTGGTTGGCGAGCAGACGCCCGTGCTGGGTCTGGCGCTGCGCTTGCTGATTACGGGAGAGGCGATTAACGTCACTAACGTGCAGGCTGTCGCCTACCGTCAACTGGCGACTCAACTGCCGGAGGGCTACAAATTGCTCGACGCCCGCTTCGAATACGGCGAGGCCGCTGAAGAGGACGTCGGCCCGGGCATCTTCACGTTTTACGTGACCACTCACGGGTACGCCGCCGCCACCATCGACACGGCGAGTATCACAGAGCTGATCCTGGGGAAACCCAAAGAGGATGCCGCCGCACTGTTGATGGAGTCGCTGCCTCTGGCCCGCCCGCCGCAGATTACCGTCACGCCCGACTGGTTCCCTAACATCCCCTTCTTGCCCATCCGCACGCAGATCGAGGTTGTGCCGCTGGATTGGCAAGGGTGAGTATGCGGTCCGCGAATTTTCGCGCTCTGGCGCTGGACCTGGGGGAACGCCGCATCGGTGTGGCGGTCAGTGATGCGCTGGGTATGGTAGCACGCCCCCTCGAAATCTTCCTCCGCACCTCGCGGAAAGCGGATTTCGCCCACATCGGCGCATTGGTCGCAGCCCACCAAATCGATGTTGTCATCGTGGGGCTGCCGTTCAATATGGACGGCAGTGAGGGCCGCCAGGCGGCGTGGGTGCGCGATTACAGCGCGGCGTTGGCCCAAACGCTCACCGTTCCCGTGGAATTTTGTGACGAACGGCTGACCTCTGAAGAAGCCGTAGACATTCTGCGCGCGCAGGGCAAATCCACCGCCAAAGGCACAATCGATGCCGTCGCCGCGGCCGTCATCCTGCAAAGTTATTTAGATACCCACTATTTGAATGCACATCGCAATCTATCAACGGATCTAACGGATTAAAAAGAGGAAAAGTGGGTGGGGGGTGGGGGCGGGCTATACGCCCGCCCCCACCCCCCACCTACCAATTTTTGAGATAATACAATCCGTTGATCATGATCAAGGAGTATTATATGAAACGTTGGTTAATTTTGTTGAGCATAGTTCTGGCGAGCGTAACACTGATGGGCTGTTCTTTGGAAACGCTTTATCTGGGATTCTACATCGATGGCAAATCCGAGGAACTGGCGCAGCCCGCTGGAACCGACGACACGCCCATCATCTTCACCGTCGAATCGGGGGAGACCGTGGCGCAAATCGCGGGCGATCTCAAGGCACAGGGGCTGATCAGCGATAGCGAGCTGTTCCGCCGTTACGTGCAGTACAAGGGGCTGGATGCGGGCATCCAGGCCGGGACGTACACCTTAGACAAGACGATGACGATCCCGGAGATCGCGCGGACGCTGCAACAGGCCGGTGCGCAAGAACAGCAAGTGACCATTCCCGAAGGCAAACGCCTGGAAGAGGTCGCGGTGCTGGTGGCCGAACAAACGACGATCCCGGCGGACATGTTCCTTCAAATGGCACAGACCGGCTGGCAGGGCACGGACTTGCCGCAGAACTACAGCTTCCTCGCGGGGGTCCCGATCACGGGGACGCTGGAAGGCTTGCTCTTCCCGGATACGTACCGTTTGGCACTGAATGCCACGGCCTACGATCTGATCGACCGTATGCTGGAGAATTTCGAGCGCCAGGTGACGCCGGAAATCCGGCAGCAGTTTGCCAATCACGAGTTGAGCTTTTACGAAGGCATCACACTGGCGGCCATCGTGGAGCGCGAGGCCGTGATCGATGCCGAGCGCCCGGCCATCGCGGGCGTCTTCTACAATCGCCTGCGCGACGGCTGGCCGCTCTCCTCTTGTCCCACCGTCCAGTATGCGCTCGGTTACCGTCCCGATGAGGAAACCTGGTGGAAGCGGCAGCTCTACTTTGTCGATCTGGAAGTGGATTCGCCCTACAACACCTACCGGATTCAGGGCCTGCCGCCCGCGCCCATCGCCAGCCCCGGCCTGCTCTCCATCCAGGCGGCGGCGAGTCCCGCCGAGACGGACTACTACTTCTTTATGGTCGATTGCACCAAGAACGACGGCAGTCACTTCTTCGCGCGGACCGAGGCGGAGCATTTGCAAAACTTCGAGGCGTGCGGGGGTGTTATCAGCAGCCCGTAATTGGGTTATGGGTTGTGGGTTATGTGTTATGGGTTGTGGGTGAAATCCCCACAACCCATAACCCTCATCCCTCAACTCTCAATCGCTATTTTTCCTAAACGATCGATCAACTCCATACACGCCCGCCCGTTGTGATACGGGCATTTCCAGAAGCTCACTTTAGCGGCAGCGCGATCGACTACGTGATTTTTGGTCACGTGACGGAACCACTCGCCGTGCTGCCGGTCGATAAAGTACGTCTCGATGAAGTCCCAACTGCGCAGCGCGGCCTGCAGGAAGTGCGCTTGTCCGGAGAGCTGGTAGGCATTGAGGAAACCGACGGCGGCTTCAGCCTGCGGCCACCACTCAAAATCGGGGTCGGTGATGCCGCTTGCGTCGCCGTCGTTGACCAGCCCCCCCTCGGCGTCCAATCCCTCAGCGTAGATCGCCTGCGCCATCCGCACCGCGAGCATCCGCGCCTCGGCAATAAGAAACTTGTGCCCCAGCACCTCGGCGGATTCCACCAGCAGCCAGTTCGTCTCGATATCGTGGCCGTAGGAGATGTGATCGACACGTGAGTTCCAGGCTTCGTCGAAGAACAACAGCGTGTGAGACGTCTTCGGGCTGATGATGCGGTGCATCATGATGTCGATGTTCTCCGTCTGGCGTGTGCGCAGTTCCTCGCTGTCCCAAACACGCATCAGGTTGGCGTAGGCCTCCATCACATGCAAATGCGTGTTCATCGACTTCATCTCGTTCATGTCGATATCGCTGAGGCGCAGGTCGGATTCGAGGCGCCAATCGCGCGTGTAGGCCTCGAAGTACCCGCCGTGTTCGGGATCGTGGCTGTGTTCATCCATCAGGCGGAAGATAGCGATGGCTTTGTCGAGCGCGTCCTGTTCTCCTGTGGCGCTGTAGTACTCCGAGAATGCGTAGATGCCGAAGGCCTGCCCGTAAATCTGCTTGCGGGGCCGTAGCAACGCGCCATCCGCTCCGACCATCCAGTACAGACCGCCGTGTGTCTCGTCCCAGAAACGGTTCAGGAGGTCATCGTAGGCCCACCGGGCCATTTCCAGATATTCCGGTGCGCGATAACGCTTGTAGGCGGCGCTGTACGTCCAGAGGATGCGCGATGTGAGCAGGGAACCGCGCGGCGCGTCTTTGTCCACAACCAGCGTGTTAGAGATTTCCCCGTAGAATCCGCCACGTTCTTTGTCGACCGCGTGCTTGATCCAGAAGGGGAGGATGTTCTCCCGCAGTTCAGTCTCGGCTTTGCGGATGTAGGTTTGGCTTGTTTCATTCATTCACTTCCCTCCAATCCCAACTCCGCGGCGATGGTCTTCATCGCTTCAAGGACCACACCGATGTGCTCCGACAGCTCGACGCCCAGTTTTGCCGCGCCATCCTCGATGTCCTCGCGTTTGACGGCGGCAGCAAATGCCTTGTCCTTCCATTTTTTGCGCACCGAACTGACCTGCACGTCGAGGATGGACTTGCTCGGTCGCACCAGGGCTGTTGCGGTGATAAGGCCGGTCAGCTCGTCTACGGCATAAATGGCCTTTTCCATATTCGTATCCAGCGTCACGCCGGTTAGCTCCGGGGCGTGCGCGGCGACGGCGCGGATGAGCGCTTCGTCCCAGCCCATGTTGCGCATGATCTCCGCACCTTTGAAGGGATGTCCCCCCGGCCCCAGGTCGGGATACTGCTCGTACTCGAAATCGTGGATCAACCCCACGACGGCCCACCGTTCCTCATCCTCCCCGAAACGACGAGCGTAGGCCTTCATCCCCGCCTCCACCGCCAGCGCGTGCGCGATCAGATGCGGATTCTTGGTGTACGCATTCAAAACCTGCCATGCTTCTTCGCGTGTCGGCCACATAGTTTACCTCCTTGAAGCGTGATGCGTGATACGTGATGTGTAACTTGCCATTTGCCATTTGCCATTTGCCATTCGCTACAGAACTTTGGTAATCGTGAAATCAATTTTCCCTTCGGCTTGGGCGGCGGCGATGACGTCGGGTGAGCCGACCACGACGACTTCACCGGCTGCGTTGAGGCGGTCGAGGACGTTCGCAAAGGCGTGGAAATCGGCCGCGGTGGTGGAGAGAACTTCGTCGCGGTATTGCTGCCGGGCGGTGTCGCTGTAGCCGATAAGGTGGCGCGTCAGTGCGGTGTAGCCCTTCGCATCGGGCAACTGGTAGGCGTCGATGGCGCCGATTGCACCGATGACGCTCTTGACCAGTTCGTCGTCAGAGAGGTCGAGCGTGCGCAGGAAAGCGCTTGTACCGTCGTAGTTTTTCAGCGTGCCGAGCAGGTTGGGATCGCGGTAGGAGACGTAGCTCAGGACGCCCGTGTGCGGATCGGCGATGCACATCG